>NZ_BAGK01000066.1 GCF_000308795.1 Nocardia thailandica NBRC 100428
GACGGCGAGTTCCGTTCCGGTTTCGTCTGTTTCGTCGGCCGGCCGAACACCGGCAAGTCGACGCTGACCAACGCGATGGTCGGGGCGAAGATCGCCATCACCTCCTCGCGTCCGCAGACCACCCGCCACACCATCCGCGGCATCGTGCACCGCGAGCACGCCCAGCTCATCCTGGTCGACACCCCGGGTCTGCACCGGCCGCGCACCCTGCTCGGCCAGCGCCTCAACGACCTGGTGCGCGACACCTACTCCGAGGTCGACGTCATCGCGATCTGTATCCCCGCCGACGAGAAGATCGGTCCCGGCGACCGGTGGATCGTGCAGCAGATCCAGCAGATGGCGCCCAAGACCACCCTGCTCGGCGTGGTCACCAAGATCGACAAGGTCGGTCGCGACGAGGTCGCCGCCCAGCTGCTCGCGGTCTCCCGGCTGCTCGGCCCGGACGCCGACGTGGTTCCGGTGTCGGCGGTCCGCAACGAGCAGGTCGACCTGCTCGTGGACGTCATCGCCTCGAAGATGCCCGAGGGCCCGGCCTTCTATCCCGACGGTGAGCTCACCGACGAGCCGGAGGAGACCCTCATGGCCGAGCTCATCCGCGAGGCCGCCCTCGAGGGCGTGCGCGACGAGCTGCCGCACTCGCTGGCCGTGGTGATCGAGGAGGTGCTGCCCTACGAGGAGCGCGAGGACATGCTCGACGTCCACGCGCTGCTGTACGTGGAGCGGCCGAGTCAGAAGGCGATCATCATCGGCAAGGGCGGTAAACGCCTCAAGGAGGTGGGCACCAACGCCCGCAAGCAGATCGAGCACATCCTGGGTACCCGGATCTACCTCAATCTGCACGTGAAAGTGGCCAAGGACTGGCAACGGGACCCGAAACAGCTCGGGAAGCTGGGTTTCTGACCTGAACCAGGTGTCCGGTTCGCTCCGTTGGCGGTAGTGTCCGCCGAATGGCGGAGGGAAACGATGTCGGGAAGCTGCTGGAACTGCTTCGCGCCCTGCAGATTCCGGACACCCGGCCGCGCGTGTTGCCCACGCTGCTCGGCAGGCGCACGCCGCTGCCGCGGCCGATCGTCGGGCTGGTCGAGGTCGCCGACGACGGCCCGCTGCTGGTGGAGATCTACCGCTGGCTCGGCGAGTCCGGCAGCAGGCGGGCCACCCCGCGGGCCCGGATCGACCTGCGCGCACGGGAACTCGCGCCCGAGGCGCTGACCCCGGACCGCGACGCCACCGGCGAGGAACTGACCGCGCACTGCCTGCCCATCCTGCAGGGCCTGGTGGAGGGCTTCTCCACCGACGACACCGCGATGGGCCCGATCAAGTTCCCGCGCTACCGGACCGCGGACTGGCTGACCCGGCAGCGGGTGACCAGCGACGAGGCCGAGGCCGCCGTCGAACTGCGCGCCCGGCTGCCGCGCCTGCTGCGCAGCGGCAGCCCGACCAGCCGTTCCGACACCGCCGAGGGGGTGGCCGGGGACACCTTCTCGCGCCTGGTGTTCGGCGTGCTGGCGCTGTGGCCGGTGCTGCGGCTGTGGTTGTGGGTCAGCGGGCGGGTGCCCGGGATGTCGAAGGTGACGCGCTGGTTCATGCACCAGCGCTACCTGGCTCCCGAACTGTCGGACAGCTTCCTCGGTTTCGCGACCCGGCTCACCGCGACCCGCCGCCGGGACGAGAACACCGAGCAGGTCGCCAAGCTGCTGGTGCACGCCTTCCTCGAGGATCTGCGCGACGCCTACCGCCGCCGGCTGTGGCGCCCGTCCAGCTGGCGGCGCACGGCCTACCCGGTGGCGCTGCTCGGCGGGGTGGCCGCCGACAGCGCGGGCGCCCGTGTGCTGCACTGGATCAACGACATCCGCAACGAGACCGGTCAGTTCGACCCGCTGGTCGTCCTGGCCACCCTCGATCACGTCCCGGCGCGGCCGAGCGTGCGCGAGCTCGGCGACGTCGGCGACCTGCGCACCCTGCGGACGCTGGAGAGCCTGGCGACCCGGCCGTACACGGGCAGGCAGCCCGATCCACTACAGCGCTGGCTGCGCAACATCGAGCACCTGCGCACCAACCGGCTCCCCGACGCCTGGCTCCTGCCGCTGCGCGCCCGGCTGCCCGCGTCCTCGGCCCAGGACGTGCGCGATCCCGCCTTCGCCGAGCTGGCCGGGCCGCCCTCGCCGCCGTTGGCCGCCCGGCGCTGGTTCGTGGCGCTGTGCGTGGTGATCCCGGTCGCCCTGGTGGCGGGCGCGGTGCTGTGGTCCGTGCCCGCGCTGCGCGGGGCCGCCTGCGCGCATCTGCCGTGGACCTCGGGGGTGTCGGTCGCGTTGCGGGCGGGCGAGTGCGTCGGGTACAGCGACAACACGGCCCAGGTGTTCACCGACGACAACGAGCTGGCAGGCATGCAGCGCGAGGTGTTCGCGCTCAACGAGCAGGCCGAGGCGGCGCGGGCGAACAATCCGCGGCGGCCGGTGGTCAGCCTCGTGTACTTCGCGGGGCTGAGCTATCTCGACACCAACGCCCGCTACCCGCACGCCCAGGTGCAGGAACTGGCAGGCCTGGCCGTGCAGCAGCGGCTGGCGTTGCGCGGCGGCGACGACTCCGAACCGCTGCTGCGGGTGGTGGTCGCCAACGGCGGCTCGGACATGCGGCACGCGGAGTGGGTGGTCGACGAGCTGCTGGCACCGCTGCTGGCCGCCGACACGAGCATCCTCGGCGTGGTCGGTCTCGACCGCTCCACGACCGAGACCCGCCGCGCGATCTCCGCGCTCGGCGACCTCGGGGTCCCGGCGGTCGCCACGACGCTGTCGGCCGACGGGCTGGACCAGGCCTCGCCGCTGTATTTCCAGGCGGCGCCGAGCAACCGGGTGCAGGCGCGCCTGGTAGCCGACTACGTGCAGGGCGCGCGCCGGACCGGGCCGGACGGGGGGACCCGCGCGTTCGACAAGGTCGTCGTGTACCACCCCGCCGACACCGCCGAGGACCTCTACGTCGACACGCTGGTCAAGGACCTGCAGCGGGAGCTGACCGCGCGCGGCATCCCACAGGACAGCCACACCTGGCGCGCCCAGCCGGAGCTGCACCGCATCGAGGCGCCGTGTGAGACACCCGGTTTCGACCGGCGCACGCTGCTGTTCTACGCCGGCCGCAACGACGACTTCCCGCCCTTCGCCAAGGCGGTCACGCGCGGCTGCCTCAGCGGCGCCACTCCCGTGATCCTCGGCAACGACGCGGTGACACGGCTGATCACCGACCCGTCGGCCAGGGCCGCGATGCCGGCCACCGTGCCGGTGCGATACGTGACCAAGGCGGCGCCGGTACTGCTCGGCGGCGCGGACTGTGTCAACGGCACCGGCCGCATCGGCGACCAGCCGGTGCCGCTGGCCTACGAGCAGCTGTGCGCGGAACTGTCCCGGCTGCTGACGGACCTGCGCGCCGAACCGGGTCTGGGCGGGTTCGCCTTCGCCTGGGCCAGCGACCGGACCGGTCTGGCCTACGACGTGGCCGGGCTGTTCCTGCAGGCGGTGCGCGCCACCCGCGGGGTCCTGCAGACCACACCGAACCGGACGGCGGTGGCGATGCAGTTGCGCGAGAGCGACTTTCCCGGCGTCACGGGCACGCTCGGCTTCACCGGGGGCCGCGTCGCGGACGGGTCCACGTTGGCCGTGCTCGTCACCTCGGCTCTCGGTCAGCCGGGGCCGCAGAAATGCCTGCTGATGCTGCCCCGCACCACGGGCGACGGCTGCCCGGCGGGAACCGGCAGCGAGCTGGAGGACTGGGTGCCGCCGAACTGAGTCCCGAGATCGGCGCCTCGACCGTGCTGGGTGGTGGCGTGGCCGCCGCCGCGCCGGTCGAGGTCGGTCAGGGCTGGCCGACGAATCTCTGTGACTCGCACCCGCTGCTCGCGGTGTGGTGCCTGCTCACCAGCGGTTCGGTGTAGCCCGGATCAGACGTCTGCGGCTCCGGGTCACCACCACTGGTCCGGAGTGCGCAGGTCCCAGCGCAGCTCGCGTTCGAGCTGGGCGGCCACCGAGATGAGCAGGGGCTCGGTGGATTCGGTGCCCATGAGCTGGGCGCCCACCGGCAGGCCCGAGTCCGTGAAGCCCGCGGGCACGTTGATCGACGGCCAGCCGAGCACGTTCCACGGCCAGGTGTACGGGCAGGCGCCGGTGATGAGGCTGTTCGTCGCGCCGACCCCGATGCCGTCGATCTCCTCGGCCCGGGGCGGGGGAGTCGCGGTGGTGGGGGCGAGCACGAGATCGACGTCGTCGAAGAAGCGGCCGATGCGCCTGCGCAGCACCGGTTCCGCGGCGCGGGCGGCGGCCAGCGCGGGCCCGCTCAGGACGCGGCCGAGGCGGGAGTTGGCGGTGGTGCGCGGATCCACGATCGCCCCGGGCATCGACTTGTGCACGGCGTGGATGCCCGCCATCGAGCGCGGGAGGAACGAGGCGCCCATCAGCAGCCCGTAGTGCAGGTCGGCGTCGACGACGGTGTGCCCGAGGCCGCGCAGCGTCGCGGCGGTGGCGCGCACGGCGGCGGCCACCTCGGGGTCCAGCGCGGTGCGGGTGGCGGTGAAGGGGATGCGCAGCGACACCGCGATGCGCAGGGTGCCCGGGTCCCGGTCGACCGCGCCGCCGGCGTCGATGGGGCGCGGGGTGTGCCGGTCGCCGGAGTGCGGGCCCGCCGCGACGTCGAGCAGCAGCGCCGCGTCGCGCACGGTGCGCGCCAGGGGGCCGTTGACGGTCAGGCCGTTGAACGCCTCGGGCAGCGGCCAGGTGGAGATCCGGCCGCGCTGCGGCTTGATGCCGACGAGGTTGTTCCACGCCGCGGGAATGCGCACCGAGCCCGCGCCGTCGGAACCCAGTGCGGCCGGGACCAATCCGGCGGCGACCGCGGCCGCGGAGCCGCCGGACGAGCCGCCCGGGGTGTGCGCGCTGTGCCAGGGATTGCGGGTGTGGCCGAAGGCCGCGCCGCTGGTGAACGGCAGCTGCCCGAGTTCGCACGTGTTGGCCTTGCCGACGATCACCGCGCCCGCGGCCCGCAGCCTGCGCACCGATTCCGCGTCGCGGGGCGCGGTCGGGAAGAGGCCGCCGCAGCCGAAGGCCGTCGGCTCGCCCGCGACGTCGGTGTCGTCCTTCACCGCGATCGGCACCCCGAGCAGTGGCCGCCGTTCGCCCGCGGCGATCCGGTCGTCGGCGGCCGCGGCCTCGCGTAACGCGGCCTCGCGGCGCACCACGCGGAAGGCGTTGAGGGTGGGTTGGGAGGCCTCGATCCGGTCCAGCGCGGTCGAGACCGCGGCGGTCGCGGTGGTCCGGCCCTCGGCGATGGCGGCGGCCAGCTCGGTGAGGCCGAGTCCGGTGGACACGGTGGGGTGCTGGGTCGCGGTGCGATCGGGCACGGACATGTGAGCTCCGTCTCTTCGGGGGATGATCCGACGGTAGCGCGAATTTGGTCACACGTCCATAAAGGGTCCCGAGCTGCGTCGCTCTAGACATACATTCCGTATGTATGTAAAAGTGGACGCACCGACAACCAGGGGAGGACCCATGGCAACCAGCCCAGCACTCGGCGCCGTCCGCGAGATCGACCTGCCCGCGGGGCGCATCCGCTACCACGAGACCGGCACCGGCGCGCCCGTCGTCTTCGTGCACGGACTGCTCGTCAACGCCGACCTGTGGCGCGGGGTCGTCCCCCCGCTCGCCGCCGCCGGACACCGCTGCCTCGCGGTGGACTGGCCACTCGGCGCGCACTCGATCCCGCTGCCCGGCGCCGACCTGAGCCCGGCGGGCATCGCGGACCTGGTCGCGGACTTCCTCGAAGCCCTCGACCTGCGCGAGGTGACCATCGTGGCCAACGACACCGGCGGCGCGATCACCCAACTGCTGCTCACCCGGCGCCCCGAGCGCATCGCCCGCGTCGTCCTCGCCGCGGTCGACTGCTACGAGGTGTTCCCGCCGCAGCCCTTCGGCACGCTGCTGCGGGTCGCCCGCATCCCGGGCGCGCTGCGGCCGCTGCTCGGCTCGACGCGCTGGGAGTTCGCCCGCCGCCTTCCCCTGGCCTTCGGCTGGGTCGCCAAGCATCCGCTGCCCCGCGACATCGCCGACTCCTACACCCTGCCCGCCCGCCGCTCCGCCGCCGTGCGCGCAGACCTGCGCCGTTTCGCCGCGGGCGTCGACAACCGGCTCACCATCGAGGCCGCGCGGCACTTCGGCGACCTCGACCTGCCGGTGCTGGTCGTGTGGGCGCGCGAGGACCGGCTCTTCCCGCTCGCGCTGGCCGAACGCCTGGTCGCCGATCTCCCGCACGCCCAGCTGCGCGTGGTCGACGACTCCTACACCTTCCTGCCCGAGGACCGTCCGGAGTTGCTCGCCGAACTGATCGTGGAGTTCACTCGGCTCCATGCCGCGCCGTAGCCAGGAGGACCGCTCCCGCACCACCCGGGCCGCGCTCGAGCGGGCAGGCCGAGACCTGTTCGCCGAGCGCGGTTTCGCCGCGACCTCCGCCGAGGCACTCGTCGCCGCGGCCGGCGTCACCCGCGGCGCCCTGCACCACCACTACGGCGACAAACGCGGCCTGTTCCTCGCCGTCCTCGAGCAGATCGAGACCGAATCCACCGCCGAGGTCACCGCCGCCCTCGCCCCCCTCGCCGACGACGACGTGCTGTCCGCCATGACCGTCGGCCTCAGCACCTTCTTCGACATCTGCTCCCGCCCGGAAATGCTGCGCATCGTGCTCTCCGACGCCCCCACCGTGCTCGGCTGGCCCGCCTTCCGCGAATTCGAAGCCCGGCACGGCCTCGGACTCCTCACCGACCAGCTCCGGCGCGCGGTCGACGCGGGCGTCGTGCCGACCGCGCCCGTACCGGTCCTCGCGCAACTGCTGCTCAGCGCGATCACCGAAGGATCGCTCATCGTCGCCCACGCCGCCGACCCCGCCGCCGCCCGCGCCGAGGTCCAGCAGTCGCTGCTCCTGCTGCTCGGCGGCCTGCTGCGCCCCGCCGGGACCTGACCGCGGGCCGTGTCCGTGACGACCGCGTCGGCCCGACGTGGAAGACTGACCACGTGCGGTTGTATCGGGACGAAGCGGTGGTGGTCCGCCAGCACAAGCTGGGCGAGGCCGATCGCATCGTCACGCTGCTGACCCGGCAGTACGGCCTCGTCCGGGCCGTCGCCAAGGGCGTGCGGCGGACCAAATCCAAGTTCGGCGCGCGGCTGGAACCCTTCGCCTACATCGACGTGCAGCTCCATCCGGGCCGCACGCTGGACGTGGTCACCCAGGTCGTCACCCTCGAAGCCTTCGCCTCCGACATCGTCGACGACTACGGCCGCTACACCACCGGCTGCGCCATCCTCGAGACCGCCGAACGCCTCGCGGGCGAGGAACGCGCCCCCGCCCCGAAACTGCACGCCCTCACCGCGAGCGCCCTGCGCGCCGTCGCCGCCCGGCAACGCCCACACGAACTGATCCTCGACGCCTACCTGCTGCGCGCCATGGGATTCGCCGGCTGGGCCCCCGCCCTCGACGAATGCGCCCGCTGCGCCACCCCCGGCCCGCACCGCGCCTTCCATGTGGGCGCGGGCGGCGCGGTCTGCGTCCACTGCCGCCCACCCGGCGCCGCCACCCCCGCCCCCGGCGTCCTCGACCTGCTGGTCGCGCTGCTGAAAGGGGAGTGGGACCAGGTCGAACGCGTCCCGGAGAACGTGCGCCGCCAGGCCAGCGGACTGGTCGCCGCGCACCTGCAGTGGCATCTGGAACGTCAGCTGCGCACCCTGCCGTTGATCGAGCGGTCTGCGTCTGTGGCGCCGCCTTCGGCGTCGCGGGTCTCGGCTGTATCTGTGGCGCCGCCTTCGGCGTCGCGGGGTTTCGGCCTCGTGACCTCGCCGCCGAGGGGCGATACTGCGCCTTCGGCGTGACGTCTCGCCCCTCGGCGGCGAGGCGGCCGAAACCGTGATGGCTGGGTGGGGATGGGGTGGTGGGGCTTGTCGGGTTCGTTCCTCGTGCTCCGGGTCGGCCGGGGGGTCGGGCCCTTTCGCGCGTACGGCAGGATGGAGGCGTGATTCTCCGCCGTGACACTTCCACCCCCACCTCGGGCGGGACCCGCACGATCCGCCCGCCCGCGCCGCACCCGTCGGGGGCGCGGCCGCCGGAGATCCCGGCGGAGCTGGTGCCGCGCCACGTCGCGCTGGTCATGGACGGCAACGGCCGGTGGGCGCAGGAGCGTGGCCTGCCGCGGACCGCGGGGCACGAGCGGGGCGAGGCCGTGCTCATGGACGCGGTCGAGGGGTGTATCGAGATGGGCGTGAAGTGGCTGTCGGCCTACGCCTTCTCCACCGAGAACTGGCGGCGCAGCCCGGAGGAGGTGCGCTTCCTCATGGGCTTCAACCGCGACGTCATCCGCCGCCGCCGCGACGAGATGCACGAGATGGGGGTGCGCGTGCGCTGGGCGGGTCGCCGCCCCCGGCTGTGGCGCTCGGTCATCAAGGAGCTCGAGGTCGCCGAGGAGCTCACCAAGGACAACGACGTGATGACGCTGACCATGTGCGTCAACTACGGCGGCCGCGCGGAGATCGCCGACGCGGCCCGCGAGATCGCCCGCCGGGTCGCCGCAGGCGAGATCGACCCGGAGAAGGTCGACGAGGCCACCGTCGCGCGGTACCTCGACGAACCCGACATGCCCGACGTCGACCTGTTCCTGCGGCCCTCCGGCGAGTTCCGCAGCTCCAACTTCCTGATCTGGCAGTCGGCCTACGCCGAATTCGTCTACCAGGACGTGCTCTTCCCCGATTTCGACCGCCGCAATCTGTGGGACGCCTGCCTCGAGTACGCCCGGCGCGACCGGCGGTTCGGCGGGGTCAAGAAGTGAGCGAGTCGACCATCACCCCCGAGATCGAGCTGGCCGCCCGGGCGGGCGCCGGCATCGGCGCGCACGGCATCGATGTCCGCGTCAACGACGACGGCTCCCTGGGTTTCGAGTACGAGGGGGCCCTGTGCTCCCTGCGCGCGCTCGGCCTGGCGCCGGGCCTCGTCGTACTGTCGGTCACCTGCGTGCTGGCCTGGGACCGGCCCCTGAAGACGCAGCTGCACAAGCGCGTCGCCGAGCGCAACAACGAATTGCAGTTCGGCTCACTCACTCTCATCACCCGGGACAGGCTCGCCGACGTCCTGCTGCGCTACACCTTCCCCGGCAACGGCCTGGACGACCTCGCCCTGACCACCATGCTCATGCTGGTCCTCGGCGGTGTGCGGGAAGCGCGGCAGGGCCTGCTGGCCCCCTGACCGGGGCGGCGACGACCCGCCGGACGCGGCCCGTGCTCGTCGGCCGGTCCGGCGGAAAGAGCTAGCTCTCGGGCCGCCAGACGATCTTGCCGCCCTGGAAGTCCTGGGCCTTGCCGCCCTGGTAGTCGTACTCGTCGCTGGTGGGGTAGCCGTAGCGGCCGGTGACGCCGCCCGCGCGGGTCCAGTCGGCCTCGATGTTGCCCCACACCGCGTGCGCGCCGGTGGTCGAGGACCAGTAGATCGTGCCGGTGGGGAATCGGGTGAAGGTGCCGCCGGACTTGCCGGTGTCGGCCACGTCGGTCAGCGGGAAGCCCAGCGGGCTGCTCTCCCAGCCGAGCGCGGCCCACTTGTCGCGGATCGGGCCGGAGATGGCGTGCGCGCCGGTGCCGACCGACCAGTAGATCGAGCCGTTGCGGAAGTGGTTGAAGCGGCCGGAGTTGCCCGGGGTCGACTGCTCGCGGGTGACCGGATAGCCGAGCGCCGAGGTCTCGTTGCCGAGGGCGGCGTACTTGTCGCGGATCTGGCCCGCCACGGCGGCCGCGCCGGTGTCGGGGTGCCAGTAGATGGCGGCGTTGTTGCCGAAGGTCTGGAACTTGCCGCCCGCCGCGGCGTCGGATTCCGGGGAGGTCGGGTCGCCGAGCGCGCCCTGGCCGCCCGCCTGGTCGAACTCGACCTCGATCGCGCCGCCGACCTCGAAGTCGCCGATCTTGCGTGCCTCGGCGGTGCCCGCGGTGGTGGCGAGCAGGGCGCCCGCCGCGGCGGTCGCGGTGACGGCGAGCGCGACACGGCGCAGTCCGGACGGTCGATGGGTGCGACGGGGTGAGGTCACGACGAACTCCTGGGTGGATCGATGACGGTTCCGCGCGATCCCCGAATCGCGCCGCACCCGAACCTACCCGCTGCGCCCGTCGCCCGACAGGGCCGGGGAGGAACGCTGGTCCGCGCCAGTGGGCGGCAGCGGCAGCAGTTGTGCCAGGCCACGGCCGATATCGCCGGGTTCGACGTCGCCGAGCAGCAGGTGCTGCAGGATGAAGCCGGGCATGACGCCGATGACGGTCTTGGCCAGCGCTTCGACGTCGGTGTCGGCGGGCAGCCCGCCGGCCGCCCGCAGCCGGACGAAGTACTCGGCCCACAGCCCGCGCACCCCGGCGATGGCCTCGCGCACGGGCGCGCCCGCCTCCGGCTGCACCATCGCCAGCGCCCAGGCCTGCGGCGCCAGCCGCAACGGTCCGTCCGGCCCGCTGCGGCGCACCACCTCGCCGCACAGGAACTCGGCGATCTCGGCGGGGGAGGGCAGGGTCTCGCCCCGCACGATGTCGGCCATCGCGGCGCGCAGGCCGCCGGTGGTCTCGACGACCATGGCCGCGATGATCTCGTCCTTGCTGCGGAAATACCGGTAGACCGCGCCGGCGGAGAGGCCGGACTCGGCGAAGACGTCCTGCATGGAGGTCTCGTGGAATCCCTTGCGGGCGAAGCACAGCTGCGCCGCGTCCAGGATCTGCTGCCTGCGGCGTTCCAGGTGTTCCTCGCTCACTCGGGGCATGATCCCAAAATAAAACGAATATCCGTTCTTGACAAGCGCGTGCGGCCGGTGCGACGGTGGAACCATCAAAAAGAACGAACATTCGCTTTGAATGGGAGAACGTCATGAACATCACCCGGCGGGCGGTCGCCCTCGGCCTCGCGGCGGCCCTGCTCCAGGCGCTGATGCTGATCGCCTTCGCCTGGCCTGCGGTCAACCTGTCCCCGCGCGATCTGCCCGTCGCGGTCGCCGGCCCGCAGGCCCAGCTGGCCGCCGACACGCTCGCCCGGCGCGATCCCGACGCCTTCGCCATCCGCACGGTCGCCGACGCCGAGGCCGCGCGCGCCGCCCTGGCCGATCGGGAGGTCTACGGCGCGATCGTCACCGGTCAGGGCGCGCCGCAGGTGCTGGTCGCCTCGGCCGCCTCCCCGGCCGTCGCCACCCAGCTGACCCAGCTCGCCCAGCAGATCTCCGGCGCGCAGGCCGCCGCGCCGGTCCAGGACGTGGTGCCCGCCGACCCCGACGACCCGCGCGGCGCGGGCTTCGGCGCGATGGTGCTGCCGCTGGTGATGGCGGGCATCGCCGCGGGCGTCCTGCTGACCCTGCTCGTCCCCGGCCTCGGCGCCCGGTTGCTCGGCCTGGCCTCGTTCGCGGTGTTCGGCGGGCTGATCAGCACCGCGGTGTTCCACGGCTGGCTGTCGATCGTGCCCGGCGGGTACGGGGAACTGGCGGCGGTGGCCGGGCTGGCCTCCTTCGCGGTGGCGGGCACGGTCGTCGGCCTCGCGGCGGTGCTGGGCCGGCCCGGCATCGGGCTCGGCGCGCTGACCATGCTGCTCATCGGCAACCCGTTCTCGGCGGCCACGTCGGCACCCGAACTGCTGCCGCAGCCCTGGGGCGCGCTCGGCCAGCTGTTCCCGCCCGGCGCGGCCGCCTCGCTGCTGCGGTCGGTGGCCTTCTTCGACGGCGCAGGCGCGGGAGCGCCGCTGCTGGTCCTGCTCGGCTGGGCCGCCGCGGGCGTCGTCGCGCTCGGGGTCGCGGCGCTGCGCGCCCGCGGGGCCTGCGACACGGGCGACGTCGCCGAACGCACCCCGGTCGCGGTCTCGGCCTGACCCCGCCGACGACGCCCGGCGCGAGGACCCCTCGCGCCGGGCGTCAGTCGTGCCGGGCGGGGTGTTCCGCGGCCGCGGCCACGTCGGCCAGGTCCTGGGCGAGCATCCGCCGCGACACCGCGCGGCCCATCGGGCCGAGTACGAACTCGAGCACCCGGGCGACGAGGCCGCCGGTCTGCTCGCCGGAGAAGGTCACCGTGAGCCTGCTGCGCTCCGGTCCCGCCTCGGTCAGCAGGAACTCCGTCGCGTACCGGGCGCCGCGGGCCTCGCTGCGCACCACCGTGCGGCGCGGCGCCTCGACCTCGGCGACCACCATCTCCTCGGTGGTCTGCCTGCCGAACACCACCCGTGTCTCGCGCCAGGCGGTGCCGACCTCGTATCCGTCCCCGGCGATCCGCTCGACCGCGATGACCCCCGACAGCGTCGCCGCGGCGGCGTCGAGGTCGGTGATCACCGACCACACCCGCGCCACCGGCGCCGCGATCTCCCGGGTGACGGTGAGTTCCATCAGGCCCGCGCCGACGCGTCGTGCAGGGCGCCCGCGCCGCGCCGCCCGGCGCAGTCGCGGCAGGTGCCGAAGATCTCCATGGTGTGGCTGACCTCGGTGAACCCGTGTTCACCGGCGATCGCGTCGGCCCAGGCCTCCACGGTCGGGCCCTCCACCTCGACCGTGCGCCCGCAGTGCCTGCACACCAGGTGATGGTGGTGGCCGCTCGAGCACTGCCGGTACACCGACTCCCCGGAATCGGTGCGCAACACGTCCACCAGACCGGCGTCGGCCAGCGACTGCAGCGTGCGGTACACCGTGGTCAGGCCGATGCCCTCGCCCCGCCTGCGCAGTTCGTCGTGCAGCTCCTGCGCGGAACGGAATTCGTCGATGTCGCCGAGCAGCGCCGAGATCGCGCTGCGCTGCCGGGTGCTGCGCACCCCCACCTGTCTGCCGGATATGTTGTCGGACAACGGTTCACCCTTCCTCGGCATGTGCGACGGCATCCACGACGATATGCGCCAGATGGTCGTCGACGAGTTCGTAGAGCACTTCGCGGCCGGAGCGTTCCCCGTGCACGACCCCGGCCGACTTGAGAATGCGCAGATGCTGGCTGACCAACGGCTGGGTGACCCCGAGCGCGTCGACCAGCTCGTGGACGCAGCGCGGCGACTCGCGCAGCTGCAGCACGATCGCGATCCGCACCGGGGCCGCCAGGGCGCGCAACAGCTCGCCCGCCTCCTCGAGGACGGCCTTGGCGGGCACCGCCGCCGGTCCGGGGGAGCGGTAGGGGTTGTGGGGGTGCCCGGACTCGGTGTCGATGCTCATCTACGCTCCTTATTGGAAATGCCTACCATTTTGGTATGCATGGTTGCGCATGTCAAATGTATGGCAGGGTCTGCGGCGCCACCCTCGCCGTCGCGGGGTTTCGGCCTCGTGACCTCGCCGCCGAGGGGCGATCCCGCGCCTTCGGCGTGACGTCTCGCCCCTCGGCGGCGAGGCGGCCGAAACCGTGACGGTCGAGTGGGCCCTTTCGCCGGGCGCGCCGAAACCGTGGCGCGCGCGTGGGCGGACGGAAACCGCTGGACCGGTGCCGATACGATTGCCTCCGGATGCAGTTCCTCTCGTAATGGACGGAGAATTCTCGCGTGGCACCCAAGTCGAAGGTGGACACCGTTGCCAACCTCGCCAAGCGCCGGGGCCTGGTGTACCCGTGTGGTGAGATCTACGGCGGTACCAAGTCTGCCTGGGATTACGGTCCGCTGGGCGTGGAGCTGAAGGAGAACATCAAGCGTCAGTGGTGGCGCTCGATGGTGACCAGCCGCGAGGACGTCGTCGGCCTCGACTCCTCGGTCATTCTGCCGCGCCAGGTCTGGGAGGCCTCCGGCCACGTCGCGACGTTCACCGATCCGCTGGTCGAGTCCCTGCACACCCACAAGCGCTACCGCGCCGACCACCTCCTCGAGGCCTACGAGGAGAAGCACGGCCACCCGCCCGCCAACGGCCTGGCCGACATCAACGACCCCGAGACCGGCCAGCCCGGCAAGTGGACCGAGCCCAAGAACTTCTCGGGCCTGCTCAAGACCTACCTCGGCCCGGTCGACGACGAAGAGGGCCTGCACTACCTCCGCCCGGAGACCGCGCAGGGCATCTTCGTCAACTTCTCCAACGTGATGACCACCGCGCGCAAGAAGCCGCCGTTCGGTATCGCCCAGATCGGCAAGAGCTTCCGCAACGAGATCACCCCGGGCAACTTCATCTTCCGCACCCGCGAGTTCGAGCAGATGGAGATGGAGTTCTTCGTCAAGCCCGGCGAAGACGTGGAGTGGCACAAGTACTGGATCGACACCCGCCTGTCCTGGTACACGGACCTGGGTATCGACCCGGAGAACCTGCGCCTCTACGACCACCCGAAGGAGAAGCTGTCGCACTACTCGGCCGGTACCACCGACATCGAGTACCGCTTCCGCTTCCAGGGCAGCGAATGGGGCGAGCTCGAGGGCATCGCCAACCGCACCGACTACGACCTGTCGACGCATTCGCAGCACTCGGGCACCGACCTGAGCTTCTTCGATCAGGCCAGCGGTGAGCGCTACACGCCGTACGTCATCGAACCGGCCGCGGGTCTGACCCGTTCGCTGATGGCCTTCCTGGTCGACGCCTACCACGTCGAGCAGGTCCCCACGGCCAAGGGCGGCGTCGAGGACCGCACCGTGCTGCGCCTGGACAAGCGCCTCTCGCCGGTGAAGGCCGCGGTGCTGCCGCTCTCGCGCAACGCCGACCTCACCCCCAAGGCCAAGGATCTCGCCGCCCAGCTGCGCCGCAACTGGAATGTCGAGTTCGACGACGCGGGCGCCATCGGCCGCCGCTACCGCCGCCAGGACGAGATCGGCACCCCGTTCTGCATCACCGTCGACTTCGACACCCTCGAGGACCAGGCCGTCACGGTCCGCGAGCGGGACTCGATGGCCCAGGAGCGCATCGCGCTGGACCAGGTGGAGACCTACCTGGCCACCCGCCTGCTCGGCGCCTGATCCGACGCACGCCGCGGGGCCGCTCCTGCCGGGGGCGGCCCCGCGGTCTGTCGCGGGCGCGGCGCCCGGGTGTCCGGAAAGGGCTGTGGGCGCGCGCATCCCGCCGCGGCCCGCCGCGTCCGCGTGGGCATGCTCACGCCGGGATGCCCCGGGTTTGCGTGCGGGCCGCGTGTGCCGCACTCTGACGGTGTGCTGTGGGAACCGGAAGACATGGTGCGGGTGCTCGCCCCGTCCGAACAACGTTTCGTCCGGCACGGCACCTACACCGGACGGTCGGTGACCGTGCGGGGGGAACTCGACGCCGCCGCCATCGGCGCGGCCTTCGCCGCGCTGCAACGCGCCTACCCGATCCTGGTGTGCCGCATCGAGGAGGACGCCGACGGCACCGGAATCCTGGTGCGCCCCGGCGCGATCCAGCCGGTCGGCGCCCTGGTCGGTTTCGGCGATCCCGACGAGATCAGGATCCCCACCGAGTCGGTCGACCCCGCCGCGCAGCTGGCCTACCTGGATGTGGTCCTCGGCGAGGACGACCGCGCCCGCGTCACGCTGTTCGTCCATCACGCCGTGGCCGACGCCGGGCACTGCGTCGAACTGTTCGCCCGGCTCTGGGAGTATTACACGGTCTGCGCGGGGGAGGGCGCCGTCGAGGCGACGCCGCACGACTACCCGCGCGCGCTCGAGGACTACGTCACCGAGCGGGGGATCACCGCCGCGGCGGCCTCGGGTCTGGAGGACGCGATCGTGCCGTTCCCGCCGGATTCGGGGGTACCGCGGGCCGACCCGGTGGAACCCGCGCCGCCCGCGCTGGCCCGCCCCGACCGGCTCGTGCTCGACCCGGCCGACACGACCGCCCTGCTGGCGGCCGCCCGCGCCAACGGCGTCACCGTCAACGCCCTGATCACCGCCGTCCTGCTGCGGGCCTACGCGGCCGCGACCGGGCGGGCGCGCGTCGCCACCGTCTACCCGGTCGACCTGCGCCGGCGCCTCGGCGCTCCCGTCCCCGCCGCCGCGGGCACCAACATGGCGGGCCTGGCCGCGTTCGCCGCCGACATCGCGCTCGACGGGTCCCCGTACGACCTGGCCGCGCGCCTCGGCGCCCGCCTGGCCGACGACCTCGCCGACGGCGTCGTCGCCCAGTCGGTCCTGCACTTCCCCGACTTCTACGGTCCGGGCCGCATCCACTCCCTGGCGGGCCACGTCGCGATCACGAACACCGGGGCCGTCCCGCCGTTCGCCGCTCCGGCCGCGCTGTCCCTGGACGACTACGAGATCGTCTACCTCTCCGCCCACCCCCGGCCCTCGGCCGGTCCGTCGGCCGCGGTCACCGTCCTCGTCTACACCTACGCGGGCCGTCTGACCCTCGGGGTTCTCGGCGGCGGGTCGCACACGCAACGCCTGCCCGCCGCCATGACCGCCGAACTCGACGCCCTGACCGACCGGCACGCGGTCGCCCGCTGACGCGGCATCGCGCGACCGGGGTCAGCGGGTGACCGGCTCCTGGAGTTCGGTGACCCACCCGGCCGGGTCCGGGGTCCATTCGAGGGTGACCTCGCGCGGCGGGGCCGCGGTGCGGTACCCGTTGTCCTCGACCCAGCGGCCCAGGCTCTGCCAGGCGGCGCCGATGCCGTCCACGCCGCCGCGGTGGATCGTGGTCGCGACGCTGTCGAAGGCGGGCAGGTCGACGACGGTGAAGTCCGGCGCGTCGCCGGGGTCGACGTTCACCGGCAGGCAGGCGTGCACGGTGACCGACCCGTCCGGGCGGACCTCGTAACAGGCGATCGCGGGCCCCACGAAGGGGATACCGGCCCGCTGCATCCGGTCGGCCAGGTCCTCGAACAGCGGGCCGATCACCGGGCTGATCGCCGACGGCTCGAAACCCGCGGCGACGCCGGTGTTCTCGGCCACCCGCACGGCGGGAACGGACTTGATGACGACATCACGATCGGGCATGACGCCCTCCTCTTCGATGATGCGGAGTCTCGCCTCGACCTCGGTGAGGCGGGCACGGTCGGCGGCCAGCCGCCGCTCCAGGTCGGCGCGGCGCGAGGCGAGCATGCCGCGTAGCTCCGTGCCGCCGGTGCCTTCGTCGAGCATCCGCGCCACCTGCTCGAGACCGAACCCGAGTTCCTTCAGCGCGACGATGCGGTTGAGCCGGGCCAGCTGACCGGCGGCGTAGAACCGGTAGCCGGTGGCCGGGTCGACCCGGGCGGGCGGCAGCAGGCCGACCGCGTCGTAGTGGCGCAGCATGCGCACCGACACCTGCCCGTGCCTGGCGAAATCTCCGATACTGAACATGACGCCCCTGGTCTACGGTCTGACACGGTGTCAGAGTCAAGAACTCAGAACCGGCCGCCCCGGCTGACCCGCCGCGAACTCGACGAGCCGCCGTAGGAGCCGGGCCGGTATCCGCCGCCCGCCCCGCCGCGATACCCGCCGCCGCTCATCGTCCCGCGCAGGAACCCGTCGAGCAGGATGCCGCCCAGCACCGCGCCCGCCTGGTTCCCGCCGGTCATCGGCTGCCGGGACTCCCAGGCCCGCACGCTCGCCTGCGCCTGCCGCAGGGCGCGCTCGCCGAGGCCGGCGGCCTGCTGGGCGGCCGCGAGGGCACGGTCGTCGTCGGTGCCGGTGAGCCGGCGGGCGTCCTCGAGGTG
>NZ_BAGK01000065.1 GCF_000308795.1 Nocardia thailandica NBRC 100428
TGGCTGGGGGGGGCGTGCAGTGGGCGGCCGCCTTCTGGCCGGGAGGCTGTGGCGGGCGGATGGCACCCGGCCGGGAGGCTGCGGTGGGCGGCCGCCTTCTGGCCGGGAGGCTGCGGCGGGCGGATGGCACCCGGCCGGGAGGCTGCGGTGGGCGGCCGCCTTCTGGCCGGAAGGTCGCGGCGGGCGGATGGCACCTGGCCGGGAGGCCGCGGCGAGTGGGCGGCACACTGGAGGGGTGTCCGCCAGTTCCGCCGCCGTCTCCGTTCCCCTTCCCGGTTCCGCCGCCGGGGAGCAGCCGGTGCTGCGTGATTTCTCCGGCGGGGCGTTCGGGATCTACGTGCACGTCCCGTTCTGCGCCACCCGGTGCGGCTACTGCGACTTCAACACCTACACCGCCGGGGAACTCGGCACGTCGGCGTCGCCGCAGTCCTGGCTCGAGGCCCTGCGCGGCGAGCTCGCCGCGGCGGCCGACCGGTTCGCCGGGCTCGGCTCCGCCGTGCCGCCGGTGTCGACCGTCTTCGTCGGTGGCGGCACACCCTCGCTGCTCGGCGGTGACGGACTGGCCGACGTCCTCGACGCCGTGCGGGCGAATTTCACCCTGACCGGCGACGCCGAGGTCACGACCGAATCCAATCCCGAGTCCACCTCCCCGGAGTTCTTCGCCCGGCTGCGCGCCGCCGGCTACACCCGCGTCTCGCTGGGCATGCAGTCCGCGGCCCGGCACGTGCTGAAGATCCTCGACCGCACCCACACCCCGGGCCGGGCCGTCGCCGCCGCCCGCGAGGCCCGCGCCGCCGGCTTCGACCACGTCAATCTCGACCTCATCTACGGGACGCCGGGCGAGACCGACGCCGACCTCGACGCAAGCCTGGACGCCGTCCTGGCCGCCGGTGTCGACCACGTCTCGGCCTACTCGCTCATCGTCGAGGACGGCACCGCCCTGGCGCGCAAGGTCCGCCGCGGCGAGCTGCCCGCCCCCGACGACGACGTGCTGGCCGCCCGGTACGAGCGCATCGACCGCCGGCTCGCCGAGGCGGGCCTCAGCTGGTACGAGGTGTCGAACTGGGCCGCCGGCGACGCGGCACGGTGCCGTCACAACCTCGGCTACTGGGACGGCGGGGACTGGCTGGGCGCTGGCCCGGGGGCGCACAGCCACGTCGGCGGCGTGCGCTGGTGGAACGTCAAGCACCCGGCCCGCTACGCCGACGCGGTCGCCCGCGGCGGCCTGCCTGCCGCCGGCTGGGAGGCGCTGACCGACGAGGAGCGCTACACCGAACGCGTCATGCTCACCCTGCGGCTGCGCAGCGGCCTGCGCCGGGCCGACCTCGCGCCCGACGCGCGGACCGCGGCGGCCCGTGCCATCGCCGACGGCCTGCTCGTCCCGGCCGGTGACCGGCTGATCCTCACCGACCGCGGCCGGCTCCTGGCCGACGGGGTAGTGCGGGACCTGTTGGTGCCCTAGCGATTCGGTGTCGCCGGATGTCCAGTCACCAGGCGGGGCTGGTCGTGTTCGCGGCGTCCTCGGCCGCGTGCGCGACGGCGCCCTCGCACCGGCGGCGCCGGTCGCCGCTCACGCGACGAACTCGCGGGTCGCGAGCCATTCGTCGAGGGTCGGGCCCGCCAGGATCGCGGTCGGCCCGGGAAGCAGCGCGCCCCCGGCCTGGCGGCCCGCGTCCGGGTCGCCGGACTCGGTGGCTTCGCGCACGATCGCCGGATGTCCGCGCCGGGCGGCGACTTTCGCGCAGGCCTCGGCCAGGTTCCAAACTTCCGGGCCCGCCACCTCGAGCAGTGCCGGGCCGTCGTCGGCGGTGACCAGGTCGGCCAGGTGCTCGGCGACGGTGGCGGCGGCGACCAGCTGGGCGCGGAAGGCCGGGATCGTCGCGGTGTCACCGTCGGTGGTCCACTCGAGCATCATCTCGGTGAACTCGTGGAACTGCGCGGCGCGCAGCACCCGCACCGGCACAGTGCCCGCCCGGTACTGCCGTTCCTGCGCCAGCTTGCCCGCGTAGTGGCCGTCGGTGAACTCGTCGATGCCGATGATGGAGATCACCGCGATCCGGCGCACCCCCGCGTCGGCCGCCGCGGCCGAGACGCGCCGGGCGACGGTACGGAAGAAGTCGACGCAGGCGGCGGTCTCGGTGATGCCCGTGTTGCCCGCGTCGATGACCGCGTCGGCCCCGCGCAGCGCCTCGGACAGCCCGGCGCCGGTGTAGGCGTCGACGCCGCCGGTGCGGGTCAGCGCGACCACGTCGTGGCCCCGCCCGGTGAGGATCTCCGACACCGTGGCCCCGATCCGGCCGGTGGCTCCCAGTACCGCGATACGCATGATGTGCACTCCTTGTCGTTCGGTTCTGCGGGGATGACGACGCGGCGCGCCCCGGTGTGACATCGGTGCCTCAGTCGTCGGCCGCGCCGATGACCCCGCCCTGCACGGTGACCGGAGCCCGGCCGAGGAGTTCCTCGGTATTGCGCGCATGCTGCAGGTAGTCCGGCACGGCGTGCGGTCCCGCGTGCTCCGGGCGCGCCGCCGCAGGCCCGGTGCACCAGGCCGGCGCACTGTGCCAGGGCTGTCTGCCCGCGGGAGCGGCGGCGGCCTGCGGCTGTGCTCCGGGCTGGGCCCCGGTATTCGCGGGGCCCGGAATCGAGCGCCCCGGGCTCCCCGTCGACGCGGGTTCCGGCACGCTCGGCACGCCGGGACGTGGCGAGCCGAATCCCGTTCCGCCGCCGGTGGGCGTGGTGCGGGTCACGGGGGAGCTCGCGCCCGCGTCCCGGCGATCCCGGTCGGGCACCGCGGGAGACCCGCCCGCCGGGCCGTCCGCAGGCACCTCGGCGCCCGGAAACCGGGGAGCCCCGACGCCGATCGGCCCCGAACGGTAGTCGGTCGTCGTTCGCGTGATCGTGGACACCCGTTCCTGCCCGTTCCCTCCGGACGCGCCGGGGGCGGCGAGGTGCCCGCCCGCCGAACTGCCGGTACCGCCACGTCCCGAGCCCGAGCCCGAGCCCGAGCCCGAGCCCGAGCCCGAGCCCGAGCCCGAGCCCGAGCCCGAGCCCGAGCCCGAGCCGGCGCCCGATCTCGGGCCGAGACTCTGTTCGGTCCCTGGGCCGGTTCCGGAACCTGGGCCGATTCCGGAGTCGGTTCCGGTGCCGGTGTGCGAGCGGGACTGCTGGGCGGGCGAATCCTGTTCTGCCGGAACGAGTTGCCGTGATTCGGCATCGCCGGCGGATGGCCCGTCGCTCGAAGGCCGCGTCGCCGCACCGGATTCCGCTTCCGCGTTGCCTGCGCTCGCCGCCGCTGTCGTGATCGCCGGTTCCGGGGACGTCGCCGCGCCCGGAGTGTCCGTGCCGGGCACCGAACCCGGGCTCGCGGGGCCCACCCGGCATTCCCGCCCGTCGTCGGGCGGCCACGGTCCTGCTCCGTGCGCGGCGGCGTCGGTGCGTTGCGGACCGGTACCGGGCACGTCGTCCGGGACGTGCGTGTATTTCGGACCGGTCCGATCGGCACGCGCCGGATCACAGTCCGCCACAGCCTTTTCCGCCGGTCCGGGGTTCTCGAGCCGCGAGCAGTGGTCGCTGACGGAATCCGGCTCGGCGACCACCGGGCCGACGGGGCTCGGTACCTGGGGAATCCGCGCCGCCACCGCCCCGAACGGGGCCACGTAGCGTTGGGCCATGACCTGTCTCGCGGTCTCCTCGGCGTCGTGGGCGGCGATCATCGACGCGGGGTCCGGGCCGGCGAGTCCGGGCAGCGCCGCCCAGCAGCTGTCGACGGCGGTGGTGGCCGCGCCGGAACCGGCGGCAGGGCCCGCGCTTTCGGCGCCGATCACTCCCGCGACAGGCACCGGGGTACCCGCCGCCGAACCGGCGCGGGAGAAGGCCCGGACGGGTTCCCCGACGTCGGTCGGGCAGGGGAGCGCCGCCTTCGTGGCGTGGATCGCCTCGATCGCCTCCTCCACCCGCGCCGACAGCTCCGTCATCACCGGACCCAGCTCCACCGCCTCGCGCACGTAGGCGGTCAGGGCGTGCACGGCCCGATCGGCCGCCGCGCCCGACCAGACCTCGGGCAGGCGCGACAGCACGGTGCCGCGGAAGACCTCGACGGCCCGCTCCCAGTGCTGGGCCACGACGCGCAGTCGCGCCGCCTGATCGGCGGCCGCGGCGGCGTCGAGGGGCGCGAACGCCGCCACGATCTCCGCCAGCCGCCACGAGGTGGTGTTCTCGCCGCCGCCCGGCACGCCCGCCGGGTAGACCACGACCATCACGCGCCCCGGGACATCGCCGACCGCCCGGGCGATTCCAGCCCGCGGAGCGCGGCCGCGCTCGCCGCGTCGACGGCGCACATGCGGTCGCGGACCAGCACGAGTGCTTGCGCGATCTCGCCGGCGATCCGGTCGTGCCCGGCGAGCGCGGCGCCGACCTGGGCGCCGCACTCGCGGAACCGATCGACCACCGTGCGGGCCGAGATCAGCCGTGGCGTGACCTCGCCCAGGCCCCACACCGGCTGACCGGCGATCTCGTCCACGATCTCCCTGGCCGCGCGGGCGGCCCCGGCCAGGAGCGCGCAGGCCCGGTCCAGATCCGCGAATCCCTCCGGCCGCACCAGCACCGCGGCGCCGTCCTCCTGCATGACTACCTCCTCGTCGTCGGCTGACCACACCGACGCTACGTCCGGCCGGGCCCCCGGGCGGCCGCGCCTGCCCGTCCTGTGGACAACCTCGCCCCTGTGGACAACCCGCGCCCCGGATCCGCGCGACCTGCGGCGCGTACGCGCCACCGAGGCGTCGATCGGCGGCGGACAATTAGACTGGACAACGAGACGCTTCGAGGGTTCGCGTGCCACGCTGTGGGATACAGCACCGGCCGGGACGCGGATCAGGAGAAACCCGGCACGATCGAGGAGGTGGGGTCGATGGCGTCGAGTACCGAGGATCGACGGTTCGAGGTCCTGCGCGCGATCGTGGCAGACTACGTCGCGACGAAGGAGCCCATCGGTTCGAAGACCCTGGTCGAGCGGCACAACCTCGGCGTTTCCAGCGCAACCATCCGCAACGACATGGCCGTGCTCGAGGCCGAGGGCTACATCGCCCAGCCGCACACCAGCTCCGGGCGCATCCCCACGGACAAGGGCTACCGCGAGTTCGTCGACCGCATCGCCGAGGTCAAGCCGCTCTCGGGCGCCGAGCGCCGCGCCATCATGGAGTTCCTCGAGTCCGGCGTGGACCTCGACGACGTGCTGCGGCGCGGCGTGCGGCTGCTGGCCCAGCTCACCCGGCAGGTCGCCGTCGTCCAGTACCCGACGGTGTCGGCCTCGACGGTCCGCCACATCGAGGTGGTCGCGCTCAACCCCGCGCGACTGCTCCTGGTGGTCATCACCGACACCGGCCGCGTCGACCAGCGCATCGTCGACCTGGGCGGCGTCCTCGACGAGGAGGATCTGGCCGCGCTGCGCGGCATGCTCGGCGGCGCCATGGACGGCAAGCTGCTCGCGGTGGCCTCCGCCTCGGTGGCCGCGCTGCCCGAACGGGCACCCGCCAAGATCCGCGACGTCCTCGTGCGCGTCGCCACCGTGCTGGTCGAGACGCTGGTCGAGCATCCGGAGGAGCGCCTGGTGCTCGGCGGTACCGCCAACCTCACCCGCAACGCGGCCGACTTCGGCTTCCCCGGGTCCCTGCGCACGGTGCTCGAGGCGCTCGAGGAGCAGGTCATCGTGCTCAAGCTGCTCGCCGCCTCGCAGCAGCCGGGCCGGGTCACGGTGCAGATCGGCGAGGAGACCCAGGTCGAGCAGATGCGCGGCACCTCGGTGGTCTCCACCGGGTACGGCGCGGCCGGCGCGGTGCTCGGCGGCATGGGCGTGCTCGGCCCGACCCGCATGGACTATCCGGGCACCATGGCCTCGGTCGCCACGGTCGCGCGCTACATCGGCGAGGTACTGGCCGAACGGTGATGCCGCCCTGGCTGTTAGGGTCGGGGTTCCGGCCGGTAAAGTTGAGTGCATCCCACTAACGTTTGTGGCGGTGCGCGGCACGGCCCACGGCACCAGGCCCTCGGCAACCAAGGACTAGAGAACTCAAGTGGCACGGGATTACTACGGACTGCTCGGCGTCGGCAAGAACGCCACCGACCAGGAACTCAAGCGCGCTTACCGCAAGCTGGCCCGTGAGCTCCACCCCGACGTCAACCCCGACGAGGCCGCCCAGGCGCGCTTCAAGGAGGTCTCCACCGCCTACGAGGTGCTGACCGACCCCGAGAAGCGGCGGATCGTCGATCTCGGCGGCGACCCGCTCGAAAACGGCGGCGGTGGAGCCGGATTCAGCGGCGCGGGCTTCGGCGGCCTCGGCGACGTGTTCGAGGCGTTCTTCGGCGGCATGAGCGGCCAGGGCGGCGGCGGGGCGCGCAAGCCGCGCGGCCGCGTCCAGCCGGGCGCCGACTCGCTCATCCGCACCCGGCTGAGCCTGGCCGAATGCGCGGTCGGTGTGACCAAGCACCTCACCGTCGACACCGCCATCCTCTGCGACATCTGCCACGGCGCGGGCACCAACGGCAACTCCAAGCCGGTGCGCTGCGAGACCTGCGACGGCGCAGGCGAGGTCCAGTCGGTGCAGCGGTCCTTCCTCGGCCAGGTGCTGACCTCGCGGCCGTGCCCGACCTGCCGCGGCGCGGGCGAGACCATCCCCGATCCCTGCCACAAGTGCGGTGGCGACGGCCGCGTGCGGGCCCGCCGCGAGATCGCCGCGCCGATCCCGGCCGGTGTGGCCAACGGCATGCGGGTGCGCCTGGCGGCCCAGGGCGAGGTCGGCCCCGGTGGCGGCCACGCCGGTGACCTCTACGTCGAGGTCGTCGAGCAGCCGCACGACACCTTCGTCCGCGACGGGGACGACCTGCACTGCACGGTCCGGGTCCCGATGGTCGACGCCGCGCTGGGCACCACCGTCGTGGTCGACACCATCCTCGACGGCCCCACCGAGCTCACCATCAACCCGGGCACCCAGCCGGGCGAGGTCATCCAGCTGCGCGGCCACGGCATGCCCCGGCTGCGCTCCGGCGCGCGCGGCGACCTGCTCGCGCACCTCGACATCGTGGTGCCGACCAAGCTGGACGGCAAGCAGACCGACATGCTGCGCAAGTTCAAGGGCAGCCGGGACAAGGACCGCGCCGAGGTCATGTCGGCCCAGTCCGAGCACAACAGCGGCCTGTTCGCCCGGCTGCGCGCGTCGTTCAGCGGACGCTGACCGGCCGTGGCCGCGACGGTGTTCTACCTCGACGACATCCCGGAGCCGGGTGCGGTCGCGGTGCTCGACGGCCCCGAGGGCAGGCACGCGGCCACGGTGCGGCGCACCCGCGTCGGTGAGGCGATCACCCTGTCCGACGGCCGCGGACTGCTCGCGGACTCCGAGGTCGTCGCGACGGGGAAGGACCGCCTGGACCTGAAGGTCCTCGACCGGCGCACGGCCGCGCCGGTGACCCCGCCGGTGACCGTCGTGCAGGCCCTGCCGAAGTCGGATCGCTCCGAGCTGGCGGTCGAGCTGATGACCGAGGCGGGCGCCGACGTCGTCGTGCCGTGGCAGGCCGCGCGCTGCGTCTCGAACTGGGAGGCCAAGGCCGCCAAGGGCGTGGAGAAGTGGCGGGCCGCCGCCCGCTCGGCCGCCCGCCAGTCGCGGCGGGCCTACATTCCCGAGGTGACCGACCTGCATCGCACGGCCGACGTGCTGACGCTGGTGCGCGAGGCGACCGCGTCGGGCGCCGTGGTGGCGGCCCTGCACGAGTCCGGCGCGGGCCGGTTCACCGAGCTGCCGTTCGCCGGCGCCACCGGGGTCGTGCTGATCGTCGGCCCCGAAGGGGGGCTCGACGACGGCGAGATCGCGGCGCTGACCGGGGCGGGCGCCCGCGCGGTGCTGCTCGGTCCGACCGTGCTGCGCACCTCGACCGCCGCCGCGGTCGCGCTCGGCGCGCTCGGCGCGCTCACCCCGCGCTGGTAACGATCCGTCCCGACCTCGGACAACGCTCCGGTCCCGGTGTCGCGGGCCGCCGGTTATTCACTGTGCGGTGTCGGTGGGCGGCGGTAAACTGGGGTCATCGAACACACAGTCGAGACCGGAAGCAGGCCATAGCCACTTTTGAAGAACACAGGCGAGATCGGCGACCACACCAACCCCGTATCAGGCATCGGCGCAGGCGGTAACGGCGCAGGTCCCGCAGCCAGGACCGTGCGCGCAAGTATCGAACTCGCCCCGGAATCCGTGTTCGGCTTCCTCGGCTCGGCCGATCAGAATCTCCGCGAGCTCGAAGAGCTCCTCTCCGCGGACATCCACGTCCGCGGCAACACCGTCACCATCACCGGCAAGGCGGGCGAGGTCGCCCTGGCCGAGCGGGTGATCGAGCAGCTGGCGGCGCTGACCGGGCGCAACCGGGTGATCACCCCCGAGGCCGTGCGGCACACCGTGTCCATGCTCACGGAGGGCTCCTCGGACTCCCCGGCGGAGGTGCTCAGCCTCGACATCCTGTCGCGGCGCGGCAAGACCATCCGGCCCAAGACGCTGAACCAGAAGCGCTACGTCGACGCCATCGACGCGAACACCATCGTGTTCGGCATCGGCCCGGCCGGTACCGGCAAGACCTATCTCGCGATGGCCAAGGCGGTGCAGGCCCTGCAGTCCAAGCAGGTCACCCGCATCATCCTGACCCGTCCGGCCGTGGAGGCAGGCGAGCGGCTCGGCTTCCTGCCCGGCACGCTGAACGAGAAGATCGACCCGTACCTGCGCCCGCTCTACGACGCGCTGCACGACATGATGGACCCCGAGGCCATCCCCAAGCTGATGGCCGCCGGTGTCATCGAGGTCGCGCCGCTGGCCTACATGCGTGGCCGCAGCCTCAACGACTCGTTCATCATCCTGGACGAGGCGCAGAACACCACGGCCGAGCAGATGAAGATGTTCCTCACCCGGCTCGGCTTCGGTTCGAAGATGGTCGTCACCGGCGACAGCACCCAGGTCGACCTGCCCAACGGGCAGCGGTCCGGCCTGCGCGCGGCGGCGGAGATCCTGACCGGGATCGACGACATCGCCTTCTCCGAGCTGACCAGCGCCGACGTCGTGCGGCACCGGCTGGTGTCCGACATCGTCGACGCCTACGACCGCTACGAGGCCGACGTGCGGGCCTCGACGGTGCCCGGCCCGCACTACCCGGGCAACCGGGCGCAGCGGCGCGCCGCAGGGCGCGCCGAGCGGCGATAGACCCGATCACCCCGCGGCCCGCCCGACACCGGGCGGGCCGCGGGCGGGTCCGGGTCCGGGGTGCCCGTAGGCTGAACGCGTGAGCATCGAGATCGCCAACGAGTCGGGTATGGAGATTCCCGAAGAAGACCTGGTCAGCGTCGCCCGCTTCGTGATCGGGCGGATGGACGTGCACCCGGCGGCCGAACTGTCGATGGTGCTGGTCGATCTCGACACCATGGCCGACCTCCACGTGCGCTGGATGGATCTGCCCGGCCCGACCGACGTCATGTCCTTCCCGATGGACGAGCTCGAGCCCGGCGGCCGCCCGGACAGCCCGGAGCCCGGCCCGTCCATGCTCGGCGACATCGTGCTGTGCCCCGAGTTCGCGATGGGCCAGGCCCAGAAGGCGGGCCACTCGCTCGACCACGAACTCGCCCTGCTGACCGTGCACGGCGTCCTGCACCTGCTCGGCTACGACCACGCCGAGCCGGAGGAGGAGAAGGAGATGTTCGCCCTGCAGGGCCAGCTCCTCGCCGAGTGGTACGAGAGCCTGCGCGAGGAGCAGCTTCGCGCCGAACTCGCCGAACGCGACGCGCGCCTGCTCGGCAAGGCCGGCTTCACCAACCCCGGTGATGCCCTGGGCCCGGCGTGAGTTCGATCGTTCTCATCGCCTGCGCGATCCTGCTGGTCGGGATCGGCGGGTTGTTCGCGGGCATCGACGCCGCCCTCAACACGCTGTCGCGGGCCCGGCTCGACGACATGGTCCGCGACGAACGCACCGGCGCGGCCCGGCTGCGCCGCATCGTCGACGACCGTCCCCGGTATGTGAATCTCACCGTCCTGCTGCGGGTGGTGTGCGAGATCGCGGCCACGGTGGTGCTGGCCGCGGCCCTCATCGGGATCTGGGACCAGACCACCGCGCTGACTGTGACCGGCGTGATCATGGCGGTCGTGTCGTACGTGGCGATCGGCGTCGGCCCGCGCACCCTCGGCCGTCAGCACGCCTACTCGATCGCGCTGGCCGCCGCGGTGCCGCTCCAGATCATCGGCATCGTGCTCAACCCGGTCAGCCGGTTGCTGATCCTGCTCGGCAACGCGATCACCCCGGGTAAGGGATTCCGCAACGGGCCCTTCGCCTCCGAGATCGAGCTGCGCGAGGTCGTCGACATGGCCCGCGAACGCGGCGTGGTCGCCGACGACGAACGCCGCATGATCCAGTCGGTGTTCGAGCTCGGCGACACCACCGCCCGGGCGGTCATGGTGCCGCGCACCGAGATGGTCTGGATCGAGGCGGACAAGACCGCGGCCCAGGCCATGTCGCTGGCGGTGCGGTCCGGGCACTCGCGCATCCCGGTCGTCGGGGAGAACGTCGACGACATCCTCGGCGTGGTGTATCTGAAGGACCTCGTGCCCTACGCCGACCGCAGCCGCAAGGTGACCGTCCGGGAGGCGATGCGCCCGGCGGTGTTCGTCCCCGATTCCAAGCCGCTCGACCTGCTGCTCGACGAGATGCAGCGCCGCCGCAACCACATGGCGCTGCTGGTCGACGAGTACGGCGGCATCGCGGGCCTGGTCACCATCGAGGACGTGCTCGAGGAGATCGTCGGCGAGATCAACGACGAGTACGACACCGACGAGACGCCGCCGATCGAGGATCTCGGCCAGGGCCGCTACCGGGTCTCGGCCCGGCTGAGCGTGGAGGACCTGGGCGAACTGTACGGGCTGGAGATCTCCGACGACGACGTCGATACCGTCGGCGGCCTGCTCGCCCACGAGCTGGGTCGCGTCCCGCTGCCCGGCTCGAAGGTGACCGCGCACGGCCTGGTGCTGCGCGGCGAGGGCGGCGCCGACGCCCGCGGCCGCATGCGGGTCAACACCGTGCTGGTGCGGCGCAAGAAGAACACCGAGGCGCCGGCCACCGCCGATGCGGCCGCCGCCGCGCCCGACGACAACGGAGAACCTGATGACTGAGCTGGACGCCGAAGACAACAAGCTGCTCGTCCTTGCGCGTGGCGCGCTGGGCCGCACCGGCGGCGCGAGCGGTGCCGCCGTCCGCGACACCGACGGTCGCACGTACGCGGCGGGCGAGGTCGCGCTCGACGCGCTGCGGCTGACCGCCCTGCAGGCCGCGGTGGCCGCCGCGATCTCCAGCGGCGCCGAGGGTTTCGAGGCCGCGGTGCTCGTCGGCGGCGAGGCGGCCGACGCGGGGGTGGCCGCGTTGCGCG
>NZ_BAGK01000064.1 GCF_000308795.1 Nocardia thailandica NBRC 100428
GTGCCGGTGGTGCCGGTGGTGGTGGCGGCGGTGGCGGAGGCGGTCGCCGCTGACCGAGATCGGCGGCCGCATCGTCTGGAAGGCGGCCGCCGCGGCGCCGAGTTCGCGGTGGCCGCGGCGGTGGTCGACTCCGGCGTGCCGCCCGCGGGCACCCGCCACAGCGGATAGGCGCGGTCGGCGGGCACGGTGGGCACGGCCGGACGTCCGGCTGCCGCTGTCCTTCGTCCACCCGTCCACCCCTCCATCCGACCACCCGTCCACCCGTCCACCCGTCCATCGCCGAGGTCATCGGTCGCTGTCCCGGATCGGTTCTGCCGCGGGCGAAGTCTGCCGCCACCCGGCGAGGGAGCGGTGTGGGCGAGTGGGTGCTCCCGCTACTCCGGGCGGGCATGGGCCCGTACACGGGGCGACCAGGGCGAAATACCCTCCCAGTAGCGAGATTCGGTCGCGTGGCGGGCCCGGCGTCGGCACAATGACGGGGTGGGACTCGGGGGAACGCCGGAGCTGATCGCGCTGGACGTGGACGGGACGCTGCTGCTGACGGGGGAGCCGGTCAGCGCGCGGGTCCGGGCTGCCGTCGGTGCGGCGGTGCGGGCAGGCGCGCACGTGGTGATCACCACGGGGCGGACGGTGCTGACGACGCGACCGGTGCTGCGGGAGCTCGGTCTCGTGCACGGCCACGCGCTCTGCTCGAACGGCGCCGTGCACATCGACGTCGCGCGCGGCGAGCCGCTGGCGATCGAGTCGTTCGATCCCGGGCCCGCCGTAGCCGCCTTGCGAAACCTGTTCCCGGAGATGATCTTCGCGGTGGAACGGGTCGGCATCGGCACGTGGGCGACCGGCATCAGCCCCGGCGAGTTCTCCATCGGGGAATACCTGCTGGTGGACGACGGTGCGCTGAGCAGCGAGCCGACGCCGCGGCTGAACGGGTGGTGGCCGGGCGGCACCGTCGAGGAGATGCTGCCGCTGCTGGGCGGCCTGTCGGTGCCCGGCGCGTCCTGGGTGCACGGCGAGTTCGGTCCGTGGCTCACGGTGTCCCGGCACGGCGTGTCGAAAGGGTCCGCGCTGGAGCGCATCCGGCGGATGCTCGGTGTCGCCCGCGAAGCGACCCTGGCCATCGGCGACGGCTTCAACGACCGCGACATGCTGACCTGGGCGGGCCACAGCGTCGCCATGGCCAACGCCCCCGCCGAGATCCGGGCGCTGGCCGACGAGGTGACGGCCGGCGTGGACGACGACGGGGCGGCCCTGGTCCTGGAGCGCTGGTTCGCGGCGTGAGCGGTCAGTCCGCCCGGCCGGCCGCGACGGCCGCGAAGTGCGGATTGGCCATGATCCCGAGGATGTTGCCGAAGGGGTCGCGGACGGCCGCCGTGACGAATCCGGCGCCCTCGCCGCGCGGCGTGATCGGCTCGTAGACCGTGGCGCCGAGGTCGAGCAGCCGGGCGAAGGTGGCCTCGAGGTCGTCGACGTGCCAGAACACGACGCCTCCGCCACCGGGCGGCTGGTGAGCGCCGGCCGGCGCGTAGGCCCGGTTGATCACCCCCAGCTCGTGCTGGAAGGGGCCGACGCGGAACTCGAAGTATCCGCCCGGCACGGTGTAATACGGCTCGGCGCCGAGGAACTCGGTGTACCAGGCGCGGGCCGCGTCGAGGTCGTCGGCGTAGTACGTGGTGGTGGCCATTCCTTGCAACATGACTCCATCCTCCCGGGATAAGTGCGCACCGAGTGAGCACTTTTACGGGCAGAATCGGGACATGCGCGCAGACCGTCTCGTGGCCACCCTGCTGCTCATGCAGGCCCGTGGCCGGGTGACCGCGGCCGAGATCGCCGCGGAGCTCGAGGTGTCGGTGGCCACGGCCCGCCGCGACCTGGAGGCCCTCTCGACCGCGGGGATCCCCGTCTATCCGCAACCCGGGCGGGGCGGCGGCTGGTCGCTGGTCGGCGGCGCCCGCACGGATCTGTCCGGGCTCACCGCGGGGGAGGCCCGGGCGCTGTTCCTGCTGGCAGGCCCCGCCGCCCAGGCCGCGCCGGAGCTGAAGTCGGCGCTGCGCAAACTGGTCAGGGCCCTGCCGCAGACCTTCCGGGCGGACGCGGCGGCCGCCGCCGACGCCGTGGTGGTCGATGCCGCGCGCTGGGGCCGGACCGACCCCGTGCCCCCGCCCACGCTCGAACTGCTGCAACGCGCGGTGGTCGACCGGCGCCGGGTCCGGCTGGACTACGAGCGGGCGGGCCGGCGCACCACCCGCGAGGTCGAGCCGTGGGGGCTGGCCGAGAAGGACACCGTCTGGTACCTCATCGCGGGCACCGAGCGGGGCAGGCGCACCTTCCGGCTCGACCGGATCACGGGCGCGGTCACCCTCGACGCCACCGCGCGCCGGCCGGAGGACTTCGACCTGGCGGCCGTCTGGTCGGAGATCGTCGCGGAGATGGAGTCGCGCCGGGCCGCCGTCGCCGCGACGGTGCTGGTCTCGGCCGCGCTCGCGCCGATCCTGGCCGACCAGCAGGGCAGACACTGCGTCGTGGAGGGTCCGCACGACGACGGCCGGGTCCGTGCCACGGTCACCGCCGACACGCCGCGCATGCTGGCGCGGCAGCTCGCCGGCTGGGGCGCCGACATCGACGTGATCGAGCCGCCCGAGGTGCGGGCCGAATTGGCCGCGCTCGGAGAGGAACTCGTCGGCCGGTACGGCTGAGCCGGCGGGACCCGCTCGGGTCCGCCGGCTCGGCGACCGTCAGTGATGGGCGGCCGGACCCGCCGTGAGGGTGAAGGCGGCCGTGCGGACGACGTCGCCGTGCCGGAAGTCCAGGAACAGCCGGTAGGTGCCGGGGCCGGGGACCGCGGTGTGGAAGGCGATCTCGGGGCCGGCGGGGGTCACGCCGTCGCCGGGCTCGCCGTTCGGGTGGACGTGCACGTAGGCGAGGTCGCCCGCGCGCAGGATCACCAGGTGCCCGTAGGCGGCCAGGTAGGGCTGCAGATCGGTCACCGGTTCGCCGTCCTTGGACACCGTGAGCGTGATCGGCCCGCCCGCCTCGGTGAGGTCCCCGTCGACGCGCACCTCGTAGCCGTCCACCGCGATCGCGCGCGGCGTGGTCGGCACGGGCAGCGGGGTGAACCGACCGGCGAGGGCGAGGTCCGCGCCGAGGGTGATGGTCTTGCCGAGCGCGGCCGGCGCGATGTCGGTGAACACGCGATACAGCCCCGCCTCCGGGAGGTCCAGCCGGATCGCCCAGGTGCCGTCGGCCTCGCGCACCGGATGCACGTGCCAGAAGCCGGTCAGGTCCCGGCGGGCGACGATCAGGTGCAGCTCCCGGTCGTGGATCGGATCGAACGCGGTCACCGCCGCGCCGTCGGGACCCAGGATCCGGAAGCGGAAGTCCACGGCGCCCGGCTCGGCGATGCTCGAGTCCAGCGCGAGGGTGTACCCGTCCTGCGTGATCAACAGCCCGCCCGGCCCGGCGTCGGCGTGGCCCGCGTGCTCGGCGTGGCCCGCGTGCTCGGCGTGGCCCGCGTGCTCGGCGTGGCCCGCGTGGGCGGAATGGGTGGTGTGGTCGACGGGGTTGGTGTGCTGCGTGGTGGTCATCGTCTGTGCCTTTCCGCTCCGTATGCGATGACTCGAATGTATACCCCCCGGGGGTATAGCGACCAGAGGGATCGGCGTGAGATGGGTCACGTCGATCGGCGGGCCGGGCGGGGGCGAACTACCAGTCCCCGTCCTCGACCGGCTTCGGGTCGCCGAGGGGCACCACCGGGAGGGTGGGGGTGAGAGGCTGGTCGGGCTGGTCGTCGGCGAACCACGGCCCCGTCGGCTTCACCCGGGACAGTGCGGGCGAGGCGGGCAGGTCTTCGCCGTCGGCGGCGTACCAGTCGAACCACGGCAGGTGGTATTCGGCGTAGGTCTGCGCGGAAATCGGTGTCGGCGGAGGGATTTCGCCGGTGATCGCCTCCCAGTCGGCCGCCGGCACGAGGTGCACGAAGACCCGGCCGTCGGGGTCTTGCGAGTAGTCGGTGACCGGCCGGGCGTCGGCGTACACGTCCTGTTTCATCTGCCCGCCCGCCCCGACGCCCATGGCGCGGGCGGACTTCCGCGCGGCACGGGTGGGCGCCCCGCCGGGTTCGGGGAACCCGCCCGCCGGCGCTCCGCCGGGGTCCGGGGGGCCGCCGGCGGGCCCGGCGCCGAGCGCGGGCGCCGGTGCGGGGGCCGACACGGGCGCGGGGGGTACGGGAACGCCGGCGAGCGGAGCGCCCGCCACCGGCACGGGCCCGCCCATGAACGCCGGCGGGGCGCCCGGACCGTGGTCCGCATCGGCGTGGCCGCCGCCCTGGGCTGCGCCGTACGGCCCGTAGGGCGGGCTCGCCTGCTGACGCCCGCGCGCCTCGGCCGCCGCGCGCTCGCGTTCCCGCTCGGCGACCCACTCCTCGCGCGCCGCGCCGGTCAGCGCGTGTGCCGCGAGTTGCATTCCGCCCCAGACCTCTTCGCCGGTGACCTGTCCCTCGACCGTCGCGCCGAGGCCCATGGGGATCGCGACGAACTGGCGGACCGTGCCCGTCCCGGAGTTGATCCCGTCCAGCCACGGCTGGTCGGGCAGCGGCACGTAGTTCTGCGGGTCGCGGGTGAGCGTGTCCCGCCACGGCTGCCCCGACACCGCGCACACCTTGCCCACCGCGACCTGCAACGCGACCGGCGCCGAGGACGAGAAGTGCAGCCACAGCGCCTCCCGCCGGTACACCGGCAGCATCACCCCGCCCCGGTCGAGCCAGTCCCGGGGGACGGTGTCGGCGTAGTCGGCCACCCGGCGCAGCGGGAAGTGCCCGAGGCCGGGTGGCAGGGGATAGGTGCCCGTCTCGGGCAGCCGCAGCGTGCGCACGAACCGCACCTGCGCGCCGCCCGCCAGTTCCAGCGCGTCCCCGGAAATCGTCACCTCGGTCATCAGGCCTCCCACCCGTCGCGGCGGCCGGTCCACCCGGCTGTCCGCCCGCCAACGTACGCCCGATCCCCGACAGAGGGCGCCGGACAGCGGTGGAGGGACCCGGCCGGCGAAAACCTCAGGCGGACAGGGTCAGTGGCTGTGCGGCGGCCCGCCGGAATCGCTCACCGATCACCTCCGCCACCGCCGGGTGCGCGCCGAGCGGCAGGGCGTGGGCGAGATCCGGCGTGCGCGAGCGCAGGCAGTCGGTGAGCAGACCGGGCGCGAGGAACCACGGGGCGACCACCACCCGGCGCGCGCCCCGCGCGCGCAGGCGCCCGACCGCCGCGTCCACGGTGGGCGCGGTGGTGGCGAAGCAGATCTCGGTGCGGCAACCCGTCAGGTCGGCGACGGCGGCGGCCACGGCGGCGGTCCGCCGGTCGGCGCCCGGCCGCGTCGACCCCACCGCCGCGACGGCGATCCCGCGATCGGGGTCCGGCCCGCCCGCGACCTCCGCCACCCGCTCGCAGAGGGCGGCGACCAGCCGCGGATCGGGACCGAGCACTCCGGCCTGGGTGATCGCGAGCGCGGGATGACGATGCCTCGCCCCGGCCAGCAGGCCGGGCAGGTCGACCCGCGCGTGGAAGGCGCGGCCGAGCAGCAGCGGCACCGCGACCGCGTGCGCGTGCCCGTCGGCCGCCACGGCGTCGGCGACCTGTTCGACCGAAGGCGTGTTCAGATCGAGGAACGCGGTGCGCACATCGACCGCCGGGAACTGCCGGGTGACCAGTTCGCCGACCTCGGCGACGGTGGCCGCCGAGCGGGGATCCCGGCTGCCGTGCGCCACGAGGATCAGCGCCGGTCCGGAAACGCCCTCGCCCCGGCCGCCCGGCACCGAGGTGGTGCCGCGCGCCGGGGCGAGCGGGGAACGCATCAGGCTCCGGTGCCGACCTCGACCGAGGTCAGCACGTCGCCGACCAGGCCGGCGGCCAGGGTGTTGCCCCCGGCCGGGTCGATCAGCAGGAAACTGCCGGTGTGCCGGTTGGCCTTGTAGTCGTCGGCCGGGACGGGCTCGGCGACGCGCACCGAGATGCGGCCGATGTCGTTGAGTTCCAGGGACTCCGGGCTCGGGTCGGCCGAGAGCCGCTGCTCGTCGAAGCGCTCCAGCAGCGTGCCGACGATCGCCTGGGTGGTCTTGGTGCCGTGCTTGAGCAGCAGCCGCGCGCCGGGGCGCAGCGGCTTGTCGCCGAGCCAGCAGACCGTGGCGTCGAACTCGGAGATCGGCTCGGGCGCGTCGGCGGGCGAGGCGATGATGTCGCCGCGCGAGATGTCGACGTCGTCGGCCAGGATCAGCGTCACGCTGCGGCCCGGCTGGGCGACGGCGAGTTCCCCGTCGGGGGTGTCGATGCGCTCGACGGTGGTGCGGATCCCCGAGGGCAGCACGACGACCTCGTCACCGGGGGAGACCGAACCCGCCGCGATCTGGCCGGCGTAACCCCGGTAGTCGGGGTGTTCGGCGGTGCGCGGGCGGATCACGTACTGCACCGGGAAGCGCAGGCCGATGGCGTGCGAGCCCAGGTTGTCCGCGTCGACCGGCACCGATTCGAGGTGCTCGATCAGCGAGGGGCCGTCGTAGTACGGGGTGTTGTCCGAGCGGGAGGCGATGTTGTCGCCGTGCAGGGCCGAGACCGGGATCTCCAGGACGTCCTCGGCCGACCAGCCCAGGCGGGTGGTGAGCTCGGTGAACTCCGCGGAGATCGCGGCGAAGACTTCGGCCGGATTGTCGACCAGGTCGATCTTGTTGACCGCCAGCACGAGCTTCGGCACGCCGAGCAGCGCCAGGACGGCGGCGTGCCGGCGGGTCTGCTCGATGACGCCCTTGCGCGCGTCGACCAGCAGGATCACCAGCTGCGCGGTGGAGGCGCCGGAGACGGTGTTGCGGGTGTACTGCACGTGGCCGGGGGTGTCGGCCAGCACGAACGAACGCTTCGGCGTGGCGAAGTAGCGGTAGGCCACGTCGATGGTGATGCCCTGCTCGCGCTCTGCGCGCAGGCCGTCGACCAGCAGCGACAGGTCCGGCGTCGACAGGCCCTTGTCGACCGATGCACGGGTCACGGCGTCGATCTGGTCGGCCAGCACGGACTTGGTGTCATACAGCAGGCGCCCGACCAGCGTGGACTTGCCATCGTCGACGGAACCGGCAGTGGCCAGCCTCAATAGGTCGGACATATCAGAAGTAACCCTCTCGCTTGCGGTCTTCCATCGCGGCCTCGGACACCCGGTCGTCACCACGGGTCGCACCGCGTTCGGTCAGTCGGGACGCGGCGACCTCGGCGAGGATGGCCTCGTTGTCGGCGGCGTCGGAGATGATGGCGCCGGTGGTCGAGCCGTCGCCGACGGTGCGGTAGCGCACCGAACGGGTCTCGAGGACCTCGCCCTCGGCCGGGCCGCCCCACACGCCCGGGGTCATCCACATGCCGTCGCGCTGGTAGACCGGCCGCTCGTGGGCGTAGTAGATGCTGGCCAGGTCGATGTCCTCGCGGGCGATATAGCGCCAGATGTCGAGCTCGGTCCAGTTGCTCAGCGGGAACACGCGCACGTGCTCACCCGGGGCGTGCTTGCCGTTGTAGAGGTTCCACAGCTCGGGGCGCTGACGCTTGGGGTCCCACTGGCCGAAAGCGTTGCGCAGGGAGAAGATCCGCTCCTTGGCGCGCGAGCGCTCCTCGTCGCGGCGGCCGCCGCCGAAGACCGCGTCGAAACGGTGCTCGGTGATGGCGTCCAGCAGCGGCACGGTCTGCAGGGGGTTGCGGATGCCGTCGGGGCGCTCGGTCAGGCGGCCGTCGGCCAGGTACTCCTCGACCGAGGCGACGTGCAGGCGCAGGCCGTACTTCTCGACCACCTTGTCGCGGAACTCCAGGACCTCGGGCAGGTTGTGCCCGGTGTCGACGTGCAGCAGCGCGAACGGCAGCGGCGCGGGCCAGAAGGCCTTGAGCGCCAGGTGCAGCAGCACCGTGGAGTCCTTGCCGCCGGAGAACAGGATCACCGGCCGCTCGAACTCACCCGCCACCTCGCGGAAGATGTGGATGGCCTCGGATTCCAGGGCGGCCAGGGTGTCGAAGTCGGTGAGTCCCAGTTCGCGCTCGGTGGTTTCGGTGTTCACAAGCTCACTCCGGTTCGTGGTGGACAGGGTCATGCGGTGTGCAGCCCGCACTCGGTCTTGGCCAGACCGGCCCAGCGGCCGCTGCGCGGATCGGAACCCGGCTCCGGCTTGCGCGTGCAGGGCGCGCAGCCGATGGACGGGTAACCCTCTTCCACCAGGGGATTGACGAGGATGCCGTTGGCCTCGATGTAGGCCTGCATCTCGTCGTCGGACCACGGCGCGATCGGGTTGATCTTCACCAGGCCGAAGCCTTCGTCGTAGGAGATCAGCGGGGCGTTGGCGCGGGTGGGCGCCTCCACCCGGCGGATCCCGGTGACCCAGGCGTTGTAGCCCGCCAGCGACTTCTTCAGCGGCACCACCTTGCGCAGGCGGCAGCACTCGCCGGCGTCACGGGCGAACAGGTCCTTGCCCAGCAGCGCGTCCTGTTCGGCGACGGTGTGCTCGGGCCGCACGTCGATCACGTTCACCCCGTACACGGCCTCGACCGCGTCGCGGGTGCCCATGGTCTCGGCGAAGTGGTAGCCGGTGTCGAGGAACAGCACGTCGACGCCGGGCCGGGTCTGCGCGGCCAGGTGGACGAGCACGCCGTCCTGCATGTTGGAGGCGACGATGTAGCCGGAGCCGAAGGTCCGGTCGGTCCAGGCCAGCAGCTCCTGCGGGGAGGCGTCGGGGCCGAGTTCGGCCGCGCCCGCCTCGGCCAGCGCACGCAGCTCGTCTTCGGACAGCTTGGTCGCGAGTGGGGTTGTCACAGGGAGTTCTCCTCGTCGCCTATCGGAGTTCGGCTTCGTCGGCGCGGACGGCCCACACCGCGAAACGCTCGCCGGTTTCCCGGTTCTTCGCGAAGTTGCGCACCACGCGCTCGATGTAGTCGCCGAGTTCGTCGCTGGTCACCTTGTGCTGGCGCAGCTTGCGGCCGAACCCGCTGTCCAGGCCGAGGCTGCCACCCAGGTGAACCTGGAAGCCCTCGACCTGATTCCCCTCGCCGTCGTCGACGAGCTGGCCCTTGAAGCCGATGTCGGCGATCTGCGAACGGCCGCAGGAGTTGGGGCAGCCGTTGATGTTGATCGTGATCGGCACGTCGAGCTCGGCGTTGATGTCGGCCAGGCGCTGCTCGAGTTCGGGGGCGAGCACCTGCGAGCGCTTGCGGGTCTCGACGAACGACAGCTTGCAGAACTCGATACCCGAGCAGGCGAGCAGGTTGCGCCGCCACGCCGACGGGCGGGCCTGCAGGCCGAGCGGCTCGAGCTCGGCGATCAGCTCCTCGACCTTGTCGTCGGCGACGTCGAGCACGACCAGCTTCTGGTACGGGGTGAACCGGATCCGGTCGGAACCGATCCGCTCGGCGGCGTCGGCGACCTTGCTCAGGATCGACCCGGACACCCGGCCGGCGATGGGGGAGAAACCGACGGCGTTGAGGCCGTTGCGCAGCTTCTGCACGCCCACGTGGTCGATCGGCTTGGCCGGCTGCTCCGGCGCGGGACCGTCGATCAGCTTGCGCTTCAGGTACTCGTCCTCGAGCACCTGACGGAACTTCTCGATGCCCCAGTCCTTGACCAGGAACTTCAGGCGGGCCTTGGTGCGCAGGCGCCGGTAGCCGTAGTCGCGGAACAGCGACACGACCGCCTCCCACACGTCCGGGACCTCCTCGAGCGGGACCCAGGCGCCGACCCGCTGCGCGAGCATCGGGTTGGTGGACAGGCCGCCGCCGACCCACAGGTCGAGGCCGGGACCGTGCTCCGGGTGGTTCACGCCGACGAAGGCGACGTCGTTGATCTCGTGCACCACGTCCTGCTGGCCCGAGATCGCGGTCTTGAACTTGCGCGGCAGGTTGGAGTACTCCTTCTTGCCGATGTAGCGCTTGACGATCTCGTCGACGGCCCAGGTGGGGTCGATGATCTCGTCGAGCGACTCGCCGGCCAGCGGGGAGCCGAGCACCACGCGCGGGCAGTCGCCGCACGCCTCGGTGGTGTGCAGGCCGACACCTTCGAGCCGCCGCCAGATCTCCGGGACGTTCTCGACCTCGATCCAGTGGTACTGGACGTTCTCGCGGTCGGACAGGTCGGCGGTGTCACGCGCGAACTCGGTGGAGATCTCGCCGATGGTGCGCAGCTGGGCGGCGTTGAGCGCGCCACCGTCGCAGCGCACCCGCATCATGAAGTATTTCGCCTCGAGCAGGTCGATGTTCTCGTCACCGGTGAAGGTGCCGTCGTAGCCCTCTTCGCGCTGCGTGTAGAGGCCCCACCAGCGGAACCGGCCGCGCAGGTCGGCCTTGTCGATGCTGTCGAAGCCGCCCTTGGCGTAGATGTTCTCGATGCGCGCGCGCACGTTGAGCGGGTTGTCGTCCTTCTTGGACTGCTCGTTGGGGTTGAGCGGCTCGCGGTAGCCGAGCGCCCACTGTCCCTCCGAGCGGCGCCGGGCCGGACGCGCGGTGCGTTCGCGCGGGGCGACCGGGGTCTCGGTGCGCGGCCGGTCGGGCCGGACGCGGCGTTCGGCGGCCGGCCGTTCGGGACGGGCCTTCGGCGTCGACTGCTCGGTCGAAGCCGCGTCGGTGCTCGACGTCATGTGTGGTCGCTCCTGCGGGGGTGGGTGGTACATCCGTGCTGAAGGCGCGAGGGGCTGACTCACGCCAGGGGTCAGCGGCCGGGAGAAGTCGAGAATCCGGGTATCGGGACCCGGGACGAACGCCGCTGCGCTACCGGTACGAACCGGGCCGACAACAGGCGCTGCAGACGCGTTTGAAGTCGACGTGGCGGCGTGCCACGAGTCGGACTCCGGTTGCGTGCATGGGCCTATTGTGCCATGTCAGCGAGGTCGTTCAGACCGGAGGGAGATATTTCCCGCAATTCCGGGGGAAATTCCCTGGACGGCCGTGCAGTTCTGTGACGGCCGTCATACACTGTCCGACTCCGGGGGCGTGATACGGTGTGCGGTTTCTCTGTGACGCGCGCCACAAGTCACTGCCTGTGCGGCCCCGCCGCCATTGCCGACACCACGCCCGGCGCCACCCGCGGGCGGTCACGCCACCTACATCAGCCGCCTCCTGTTCGTGCGGCTCGACGTCGGCGTGGCGGAAATCGAGCAGGTCGCTTCACCACCACGGACGGACCCGCGGGCGAGGGCGCCCGATGTCGGTCATGACCGTCGGGACGGGCGGTGGATGCTGACCGGGAATCAGGACACTCCGGCCGATTGAACCCGGCGCGGGGCGGCGCACGGCAATACGCCGTCGGGTGAGGGGCTCGGCCGTCGGTCGACGGGGCTGGTCGAGGCCGCAGTGGGCGGGCGGCTCCTGGTCGGGAGGCCGCGGCGGGCGGCCGGCTTTTGGCGAGAGGCCATGGCGGGTGGGTCCTGGCCGGGAGGCCGCGGCGAGTGGGCGGCACCTGGCAGGGAGGGCGCGGTGTGCGGGTGGCTCTTGGCCGGGAGGGCATGGCGGGCGGCCGGCACCTGGCCGGGAGACTGCGGCGGGCGGCCGGCACCCGGCCATGAGGCCATGGCGGGTGAGTGGCTCCTGGCAGGGAGGGCGCCGTGGGCGGGGCGGTGCCTGGTCGGGAGGGTGCGGCGGGCGGCCGGCTTCTGGCCGGGAGGCACGGCGGGCGGCTGGCACCTGGCCGGGGGTGCGGTGGGCGGCCGGCTTCTGGCCGGGGGCTGCGGCGGGCGGATGGCACCCGGCCATGAGGCCATGGCGGGTGAGTGGCTCCT
>NZ_BAGK01000063.1 GCF_000308795.1 Nocardia thailandica NBRC 100428
GCGCCGGTCGCGCCCGCGGCGCTCGCCCCGGCCGCGGTGTCCCCGGTCGCGGCCACGCCGCTGCAGACCACCATCCAGCCGGACGCGGCGAGCACCCCGATCGCCAACGTCTTCGCCGGGCACGGCGGCGTCTCGCCGCTGACGGCGCCCGCCGCCGTGGTCCCGACGCTGTTCACCCCGCCTGCGCCGACGAAGCCGGTCGTGGTCCCGGACGTCACCGGCGGACCCGGCGGGTCCACCGTGCCGACCGTGCCGGTCAGGACACCGACGGCGCCGAGCGCCGACATCGACGTGCCGACGACGGTGAAGTTGCCGACCGTGCCCAAGCCGACGGTGCCCGAGGCCACCAAGCCGACGGTGACCGTGCCGCCGGTGCCGCCGGTGCCGTCGAAGACCGTCGACGTCCCCGACGTGACCACGCCCGGCCACGGCGGGACCGGGACGGCCCCGACCACCGGCGCGGGCACCCGCCCGACCACGCCCGACGTCGACATCGACACCCCGAGCGTGCCGACCACCCAGCCCTCGGTCTCGCAGCCCACGATCGACAAGCCGACCGCGCCCGCCAAGCCGCCCGCGACCGTCGACATCGACCCGCCGACGATCGTGACCCCGCCGCCGACGGTGACCGTGCCGACGACGGTCGCGCCGATCAAGCCGCCGGTGATCGACCCGAAGCCGCACGCCATCTCCGCCGAGCTCGGTTCGGGCGACAGCGGATACCATGGCGTGTCGGCCGGTCTGTTCGAGCATCCCCTGCCCGTCGTGGCCGACGACGACCTGTCCACGGCGATGGCCGCCGACCACCACCACGGTTACATCTCCTTCTGACCGGGTAACAGGGACTGGACAGTGCTGGCGCGACGAGAGTGAGGAAGGCCGTTGTCTGCTGCCACCGGACTGCAGCCCGTGACGGTGAAGCATCCGGATGTGATGGCACCCCTCATCGCTCTCGTCGACGAACTGCGTGACCTGACCCGGGCGGGCGGCCGCGACGACCTCGACAGCCGCCTCGGCATGGTCCGGGCCCGGATCGCCGATCCGCGCGTGCGGCTCGTGGTGGTCGGCGAATCACAGGCCGGGATGAGCACGCTGGTCAACAGCCTGGTCGGGGTGCCGGTCAGCGCGACCGGCGGCGAACCGAGCGTGCCGGTCATCGTCGAGTACGGCCCGGTGCCGAGCGCCACGCTGGTGCGCGCGGCCGGGCCCGGCGGCGTCCAGCGCCAGTCCGTCGATCCGCACAATCCCGGCCCGGCCCTGGCCGCGCGGGGCGTGGTGCGGGCCGAGTTCGCCGAACCGAGCGCGCTCCTGGCCGACGGTCTCGTCCTCATGGACGCGCCGGGCACCGCCGTGCACGACGCGGCGGCCTGGTCGATGATCGCCGCCGCCGACGTCGTCCTCTACGCCACCGACGCCGCCGCCGAGATGAGCCCGGCCCAGATCGACTACCTGCGCCGGGTCGAGCAGATCTGTCCCACGGTGATCTGCGTGCTCACCAAGATCGACCGTCACCCGCATTGGGCGGCCACCCAGCAGCGCAACCGCGAACTCCTCGACGCCGCGGGCCTGAGCTTCGCCGTCGCGCCCGTGTCGGCGGTCCTGCACGAGCAGGCAGGCAGGCGCGGCGACCGGCAGCGCGACCTGGAATCCGGTGTGCCCCAGCTCATCGGCCACGTGCAGGACTACGTCGTCGCGCGGGCCGATTCGGTCGCCGCGACCGCCGCGGTTGGCGACATCACCCTGGTCACCGAGCAGCTGACCACCACGTTGCGCGCCGAGGCGCAGGCCCTGCGCGACCCCAATCAGCGCATGGCCGTGACCCGTTCGCTGACCACGGCCCGCACCGAGGCCGAGCGGCTGCGCAAGCGCACCGCCAGCTGGCAGATCACGCTGATGGACGGCAGCGCCGAACTCGGCGCCGACATCGAACACGATCTGCGGCACCGGCTGCGCACCCTGGTCCGCGAGGCCGAGGCCGAGATCGCGCGGGTCGATCCCGCCCGCAACTGGCGCGAGTTCGCCGCCGACCTGGACGCGCGGATCTGCGAGGCGGTCGAGGAGAACTTCGTGATGGCGCACTACCGCGCCGCCGAACTCGCCGAACAGGTCGCCGCGAAGTTCCCGCCCGACCGCCGCACCCCGCCCGCCACCGACCTGCGCCTGGCCGACCCGGCCGACGTGCTCGACCCCGTCCAGCCGCTCGAGCCGCTGGCGAGCGCGAAAGCCGGTGTCACCCAGCAGGTCCTGTCGGGTCTGCGCGGCTCCTACGGCGGCATCCTCATGGTCGGCCTCGCCACCAGCCTGCTCGGTATGTCCCTGGTGAACTGGTACTCCGCGGGCGCGGGCGTGCTGCTCGGCGTCAACGCGCTGTGGGACGACCGGCGCAACCGCAGGCAGCGCAGGCAGGCCGAGGCCAAGGTCGCCGTGGCCCGGCTGGCCGACGACGTGATCTTCCAGGTCGGCAAGGAGTCGCGGAACCGGCTGCGCGGCATGCAGATCGCGCTGCGCGACCACTACACCGAGATCGCCGAGGAGGTCTCGCGCACCGCCGAGGAGGCGCTGCGCGCGGCCGAGGAGGCGGGGCTGCGTTACGGCGACCGCCGCGAGTCCCGGCTCGCCGAACTCGACGCCGGCCTGCGGACGCTGGCCGGTATCGCCGAACGCGCGCAGCGGCTGGCCTACCGCGGTCAGTGATGGGTGGGCGTGTGCGCGGGCTGGAACTGCCCGGCCGCGCGCGAATCCTCGGCCCGGATGACGTGGGTGACCGCGTTGATCAGCGCCAGGTGGGTGAACGCCTGCGGGAAGTTCCCCAGGTGCCTGCCGGTGCGTGAATCGATCTCCTCGGCGTAGAGCCGCAGCGGGCTGGCCAGCCCGAGCAGCCGCTCGCACAGGTGCGTGGCGCGCGCCAGCTCGCCGATCTCCACCAGCGCCGAGACCAGCCAGAACGAGCAGATGGTGAAGGTGCCCTCCTCGCCGGTGAGGCCGTCGTCGGTGGTGTCGGTGTCGTAGCGCAGCACGAGGCCGTCCACCGTGAGCCGGTCGGCGATCGCCAGGACCGTGGCCACGACCCGCGGGTCGTCCGGCGGCAGGAACCGGGTCAGCACCACCAGCAGCAGCGAGGCGTCGAGGGTGTGCCCGCCGTAGACCTGGGTGAACACGCCCTGCTCGTCCACGCCGTGTTCGAGGACGTCGACGCGGATCTGCTCGGCGATCTCGGCCCACTCCGCGGCCCGGGCGCGCTGGCCGTGCATGAGCGCGAGCCGGGACCCGCGATCCAGGGCCACCCAGCACATCACCTTCGAGGCGGTGAAGTGCTGTGGTTCCCCGCGCACCTCCCAGATCCCGCGGTCGGGCCTGCGCCAGTTGGTGATCGCGGCCTGGACCGTGCGCTCGAGCAGCGGCCACAGCGACTCCGGCACCTGCCCGCGGGACTTCACGTGCAGGTACACCGCGTCGAGCATGGTGCCCCAGATGTCGTGCTGGTCCTGGTTGTAGGCGGCGTTGCCGATGCGGACCGGGACCGCGCCGTCGTAGCCGTAGAGGTTGGGCAGTTCCCGTTCGGTGATCCGCCGTTCCCCGCCGATGCCGTAGAGCACCTGCAGCGGGAGCGCGTCACCGTTGTCGCCCGTGGTGACGTCGTTGAGGAAGGCGAAGAAGTCGTCGGCCTCGCGGTCGAGGCCGAGGGTGTACAGGCCCCACAGGGCGAAGCTGGAGTCGCGCACCCAGGTGTAGCGGTAGTCCCAGTTCCGCTGTCCGCCGGGGGTTTCCGGCAGGGAGGTGGTCGAGGCCGCCAGCAGCGCGCCGGTGGGGGCGTAGGTGAGCCCCTTGAGTGTGAGCGCGCTGCGCTGCAGATAGCTGCGCCACGGGTGATCGGGGAAGTCGCCGAGGGTGATCCAGCGCCGCCAGCACTCGGCGGTCGACCACATCTTCTGCGCCGCCTCGTCGAAGGTGGTGGGGGCGGGCAGCTCCGACCAGGTCAGCGCCACGAACACCGACTCGCCCTCGGCCATCCGGGTGCGGGCCCGCGCCTCGCGGCCCTCCAGGCCCAGCCGCAGGTCGGTGGTCAGCACCAGCACCGGGTTGCTCTCCGGCTCGGTCGTGGCGAACGCGGTGGCCTGCTCGTAGACCTTGCCTGTGTACTCCCAGCGTGCGCCCGCCTGGTGGTAGTCGAAGGACGGCTCGCAGCTCATCTCCAGCTCCACGGTGCCGCTCACGCACTTCACGGTGCGCAGCAGCATGTGCTCGGCGTCCCAATCCATGGGGGTGCGCCGGTGGGTCTTGGACCGCTGGGTGTTGTTGTGCCACGGGCCGAGCACCAGCGCGTCGCGCACGATGAGCCAGCCCGTCTCGGTCTGCCAGGTGGTCTCCAGGATCATCCCGCCGGGCAGGTACCGGCGGGCCGCGGGCACGCTGACGCCGTACGGGCCGATCCGGAAGTGCCCGGCGCTGCGGTCGAGGACCGCGCCGAAGACGCTGGGGGAGTCCGGGCGGGGCAGGCACATCCACTCCACCGCCCCGCTGCTGGCGACCAGGCAGCTGGTCTCGCAGTCGGAGAGGAACGCGTAGTCGTCGATGGGCGGGAACGCGCCACGGCGGCCGCTGCTGGACACCGGGCTCAGGACGGGCAGGTTGTCACCGGGGTTGGGTCGATCCTCGCTGGACGCCATACCCCATCATCGGGGGGCGGGCCCGCGTTCGTCCAGAACCCCGCTCGCGGCGACCCGGCGGTCGCGGGGTTAGGCTGACGGGGTGGAACACATCGCCGGCTGGTGGGACGGCTTCGAGCTGTGGGTGGCCGGACTGCCGTTCATCCCGCAGTTCCTCGTCGTCCTGATCGGCATGGTGCCGGTCAGCTTCGCGCTGGCCTTCGGCCTCGACCGGGCGCTGCGGGCGATCTTCCACCTGCTCGGCCGCGACGACGAGCCCGTCGCCGCGACCGCCGCCCAGCCCGACGTCACCACCGCGCGCGAGACCGTGCAGAGCGGAGCCCACTGATGCCGCGTTCCCGGGTCCAGCTGGCCCTGATCGCCCTGCTCGTCCTCGTCGTGCTCGCCTGGCTGTTCACCCGCTGACCCGGCTAGGACCGGCGCCAGTCGCTGATCCGCTTGCCGAGGTCGGCGACGGTCTGGCCGACCTCCTGGCCGACGGTGCTCACCGCCTCACCGACATCCTTGCCGAGGTTGCGGACCGTGCGGAACAGCGCGTCGTCGGACATCTCGAAGCTCTCCCGGTAGGACCGGGCCGCGCTGCGGATCTCGTCGCCGATGCGGGCGTTGCCGTCGTGCTCGCGGCGCGGGTAGGCGCCGCCGCGGAGGCGGTCGTACTCCCCGGATTCGATCCAGCGTCGCAGCTCGGCCGCGCGCAGCACCGAGAACGGGTGCGACTGCAGTTCGAGGTTCAGCAGCTTGAGCACGCCGTCGCGCAGGTCACCCGCCGTGCGGTAGTCGTCGGCCTGGGCGAGGAACGCGGTGAGGTTCATCTCCCGCAGCCACGCGCCGCCCGCGGTCTTCATGTGCACGCGCACCGAGGCGTCCACGTCCTGACCGCACAGCAGCCCCGCGCGGTCGCCGGACAGCTCGGACTTGCGGCTCCACTCCATGAGCGCGGCGACGATGGCGCGCACCGCCCACCCGCCCACCGGCATCCACCCCAGCGAGGCCGACAGCCGCATCAGGTGCATGAGCATGGTGCGGTAGACGGCGTGCCCGGACAGGGTGTGCCCGAGCTCGTGGCCGATGACGAAGCGCAGCTCCTCGGTGTCCATCAGCTCCACCAGGCCCGTGGTGAGCACGATGAACGGGCGGTCCATGCCGATGGTGAACGCGTTGACGTGCGGATCCTGCATCACGAACATCTCCGGCGTCGTCGGCGCGTCGAGGATCTCGACGCAGTCGGCGCGCAGCCGGTGCAGGGTGGCGAACTGGTGCTCGTCGACCCGGACGGCGGTGGCCAGGTAGAGCAGCCGGTGCTGGCGTTCGCGCAGCAACCCCGACAGCGTCCGCAGGACCGTGTCGAAACCGGTCAGCGAGCGCAGCGCCACCAGGGCGGTGCGGTCGGCCGGATGCTCCCACGCGCGGGTGCTGATCTCCGGAAACCGGGTGCGGACACGGTCGGGCGTCAAGGTCATGCTGTTCCCCCCATGGGTTTGGGCTCGCTTCGATTCGAACCGCGGTTGGTGCTCTGTTACAGTTTGCACGTGTCTTCGAGTGCCGTCCCGCAGGTCCGCCATGAACTGGCGTTGATCGCTGTCGGCAATCTCGCGGTCGCCGACATTCTCTGTCGATGAGCGGCAACCGGACTCGTCTGCGCGTCCCTGCCCAGTAGACTGGCGCGCGCTTACCCTTTCGCAGTCGAAGTCCGTCACTCCGGGGGCTTGTCAGCCCGAGTCGCGCCGACTGCCGTGCTCTGTTGTACGGCAGGCTACACCGCTCAGACCTCGTAGCTCCCCGCCGTATCCCCAGAATTCTTGGCGGCGGGTTGTTTTCACCGAAAGGTTCACCCGATGTCCCGTAACACCTGGCTCACCTCGCGTCGCCGCGCCGCCGCGGTCGCGCTCACCGCCATCGCGACGGTAGCCCTGACCGCCTGCGGCGGCGGAGCCAGCGATTCGACCGACGGTGGTGCCGCGGTCGCCGACGGCAGCGGCGGCACGCTCAACCTGTACGCCTACGCGGTGCCCAAGCCCGGCTTCGACAAGGTCGTCCCGGCCTTCAACAAGACCGAGGCGGGCAAGGGCGTGAAGGTCCAGGCCTCCTACGGCGCCTCGGGCGACCAGTCCCGCAAGGTCAAGGACGGCGCCGAGGCCGACGTGGTGAACTTCTCCGTCGAACCCGACATCACGCGCCTGGTCGACGCCGGCCTGGTGGACGCGAGCTGGAATGCCGACGCCAACAAGGGCATTCCCTTCGGCTCGGTGGTGACCCTGGTCGTGCGCAAGGGCAACCCGAAGAACATCAAGGACTGGGACGACCTGATCAAGCCCGGTGTCGAGGTCGTGACCCCGAACCCGTTCTCCTCGGGCTCGGCCAAGTGGAACCTGCTGGCCCCCTACGCCGCCAAGAGCGACGGCGGCAAGAACCAGCAGGCGGGTCTGGACTACCTGTCGCAGCTGATCTCGCCCGAACACGTGAAGGTGCAGCCGAAGTCGGGCCGCGAGGCCACCGAGACCTTCCTGCAGGGCACCGGCGACGTGCTGCTGAGCTACGAGAACGAGGCCATCTTCTCCGAGCGCAACGGCGACCCGGTCGAGCACATCAACCCGCCGACCACCTTCAAGATCGAGAACCCGATCGCGGTGCTGAAGAACTCCAAGACCCTGGACAAGGCCACCGCCTTCCGCGACTTCCAGTACACCGAGGCCGGCCAGACCGCGTGGGCCCAGGCGGGCTTCCGCCCGGTCGACCCGAAGGTCGCCGCCGCGTTCGCCAAGGACTTCCCGCAGCCGGCCAAGCTGTGGACCATCACCGACCTCGGCGGCTGGAAGGCCGTGGACAAGGACCTGTTCGCGCAGGGCACCGGCAAGGTCGCGGTGATCTACGACAAGGCAACCAAGTAACCAGGTGACCCAGCACACACGCGATACTGGACAATCGTGACTGACAGTGGAAGAACTCCCGGGCTCGGGCTCGCCCCCGAGCCCGGCGGTTCCGACGACTCGACTCGAGCCTCCACACCGGTGCATCGCGGCCCCAGGTGGTCGTGGCTGAAGGTGACGGGCTCCGTCGGCCCGCTCGGCATCGCCACCGCGGTGCTGTGGCTCAGCATCATCGTGCTGCTGCCGCTGGCGGCGCTGACCGTCAGCTCCTTCGAGGACGGCTGGTCGGGCTTCTGGGACGCGATCACCGCGCCCGCCGCGCTCGACTCGCTGCGGATCACGGTGCTGGTCTCCATCATCGTGGCCGTGCTCAACGTCGTGATGGGCACGCTGATCGCCTGGGTGCTCGTCCGCGACGAGTTCCCGGGCAAGAGCGTGGTCAACGCGCTGATCGACCTGCCGTTCGCGCTGCCGACGATCGTCGCCTCGATCGTGCTGCTGTCGCTGTACGGCCCGAACAGCCCGATCGACATCCACCTCAACGCCACCCAGCCCGGTCTGGTGGTGGCGCTGGCCTTCGTGACGCTGCCGTTCGTCGTGCGTTCGGTGCAGCCGGTCCTCATCGAGACCGACAAGGAGGTCGAGCAGGCCGCGCTCTCGCTGGGCGCGGGCAACTGGACCACCTTCCGGCGCATCGTGCTGCCCGCGCTGACCCCGGCGATCATCTCCGGCGGCGGCCTCGCCTTCGCGCGCGCCATCGGTGAGTACGGTTCGGTCGTGCTCATCGGCGGCAACATCCCGCGCGAGACCCAGATGACCTCCCAGTACATCCAGCAGCAGATCGAGGTCGACCGCCCGGTGAACGCGGCGGCGGTGTCGGTGGCGCTGCTGGCCATCTCCTTCGCCAGCCTGCTGGTGCTGCGGTTGCTGGCCGAGCGGTCGGCGCGGAAGGAACAGGCCGCCCGATGAAACTGTCGCTGTTGACCCGGCTCTCGCTGCGGACCGTGGCGCTGGCCTATCTGTTCATCCTGCTGGTGCTGCCGCTGATCATCATCCTGTGGCGCACCTTCGAGCGCGGGATCGGGGCGTTCATCGACTCGATCACCACGCCCGCGGCGATCTCGGCGTTCCAGTTGTCGATGCTGATCGTGGTCATCGTGGTGCCGCTGAACGTGATCTTCGGCGTCATCACCGCGCTCGCGCTGGTCCGCAGCAACTTCCCCGGCCGCAACCTGGTGCAGGGCATCGTCGACCTGCCCTTCGCGGTGTCGCCCGTCGTGGTCGGCGTCTCGCTGATCCTGCTGTGGGGCGCGGGCGGCTGGTTCGGCGCGATCGAGAACACCGGCTTCAAGGTGATCTTCAGCCTGCCCGGCATGGTCATCGCGACCCTGTTCGTCACGCTGCCGTTCGTGGTGCGTGAGGTCGAGCCGGTCCTGCACGAGATCGGCGACGATCAGGAGCAGGCGGCGGCCACCCTCGGCGCGAACCGGTGGCAGACCTTCTGGCGGATCACCCTCCCCGCGATCCGCTGGGGCCTGACCTACGGCATCGTGCTCACGGTGGCGCGCGCGCTCGGCGAGTTCGGCGCGGTGATCATGGTCTCGACCGCGCTGCCGGGCAAGTCCCAGACGCTGACCCTGCTGGTGCACGGTCGCTACATCAACGACCACAACACCTTCGGCGCCTACTGCGCGGCCACCCTGCTGATGGCCATCGCGCTGGTGACCCTTCTCCTGATGACACTCCTCGACCGCAAGCGGAGCGACCGATGATCACCGTGACCAACGCGCGCAAGAACTACGGTTCCTTCGCCGCCCTCGACGATGTCAGCATCGAGATCCCCTCCGGCGAGCTGACCGCCCTGCTCGGTCCCTCCGGCTCGGGCAAGTCCACCCTGCTGCGGTCCATCGCCGGGCTGGAGACCCTGGACTCGGGCATCGTCACGATCGCGGGCAAGGACGTCACCGGGGTGGCGCCGCAGAAGCGCGACATCGGTTTCGTGTTCCAGCACTACGCCGCGTTCAAGCACATGACCGTACGCGACAACGTCGCCTTCGGCCTGACCATCCGCAAGCGGCCCAAGCGGGAGATCGACAAGCGGGTCGACGAGCTGCTCGGCATCGTCGGCCTCGACGGTTTCCAGCACCGCTACCCGGCCCAGCTGTCCGGCGGCCAGCGCCAGCGCATGGCCCTGGCCCGCGCGCTCGCGGTCGACCCGCAGGTGCTGCTGCTCGACGAGCCCTTCGGCGCCCTCGACGCCAAGGTCCGCGCGGACCTGCGCACCTGGCTGCGCCGGCTGCACGAGGAGGTCCACGTGACCACCGTGCTGGTCACCCACGACCAGGAGGAGGCCCTCGACGTCGCGGACCGGATCGCGGTGATGAACGCGGGCCGGATCGAGCAGGTCGGCACCCCCGCCGACGTCTACGACCGCCCGGCCAACGAGTTCGTCATGTCCTTCCTCGGGGCGGTGGCGCGGCTCAACGGGCACCTGGTCCGCCCGCACGACATCCGCGTCGGTCGGGATCCGAGCATGGCGCTGGCCGAGCACGAGGGCACCGCCGAATCGGCCGGGGTCACCCGGGCGACCGTGGAGCGGGTCGTGCGACTCGGCTTCGAGGTCCGCGTCGAGCTGCGCAACGAGGCCACCGGCGACCACTTCGCCGCGCAGGTCACCCGCGGTGACGCCGAGGCGCTGCGGCTGTCGGAGGGCGAGACGGTCTACGCCCGCGCCACCCGGATCCCGGAGCTGCCGCAGAGCTGATCGGCCCTGTCGCGGCGGCCCCGCGAGTGGGAAGATGATCCGGTGAGTTCTCCGGTGCGCGCACCGGAGCCGGGCGAGGACGCGTGACGCACGAGTGCGCCGGTGCCCCGTCGATCGACGGTCGGGGACATCCACAGGGCACACGGGCCACGGCCCGACTCCGGAGGAAGACGTCATGTCTACCGGTTTCGTCAGTGTTGATCTGTTGCAGGGCGCGCTCGGCGCGCAGGTGATCGGGCCGGACGACCCCGGCTACGACCAGGCCCGTTCGGTATGGAACGGCGCGATCGATCGCAGGCCCGCCGCGGTGGTCCGTCCCGCGGACACCGGGCAGGTGGCCGAAGCGGTCGCGCTGTTCCGCGCGGAGGGCATCGACTTCACGGTCCGCGGCGGCGGGCACAACTACGCCGGTCACGCGGTCGCCGACGGCGCGGCCGAGCTGGACCTCAGCCGGCTCGCCGGCGTCACGGTCGACCCGGACGCGGCGCGGGCCCGCTGCGGCGGCGGCGCCACCTGGGCGGCCTTCGACGCCGCGACCACCGCCCACGGGCTGGTCTGTACCGGCGGATTCATCAGCGACACGGGGGTCGGCGGACTCACCCTCGGCGGCGGGTTCGGCTGGCTGACCCCGCTGTTCGGGATGACCATCGACAACCTGCGCGCCGCGGAGGTGGTGACCGCCGACGGGCGGGTGGTCACGGCCTCGGCGACCGAGAACCCCGACCTGTTCTGGGCCCTGCGTGGGGGAGGCGGCAATTTCGGGGTCGTCACCGCCTTCGAGTTCGCGCTGCACGCCTTCGCGCCGCTGGTGCAGGTCGCGCTGCTGTGGTGGCCGCCCGCCGACGGGGTCGCCGCGCTGACCGCGGCCCAGGCGGTGCTGCCCGCGTTGCCGGACCGGCACTGCGGCACGATCAACGCCATCAGCGGCCCGCCCGCGCCCTTCGTCCCGCCGGGCCTGCAGGGCCGTCCCGGTTTCGCGGTCGGCGTGCTCGGCGACCGGACCGCGGCCGACCTGGCCGCGGCCCTCGTCCCGTTGCGGGCGGCCACCCCGGCGCCCGGCTGGGAGATGGTCGCCGAGATGCCGTACGTGGCGTTGCAGCAGATGTTCGACCCCGTGGCGCCGTGGGGCCTGCCGTCGTACGAGAAGTCGTTGTATCTGGACGCCATCGACGACACGGTGGCGCAGGTGATGACCCGGCACTATCCGCGTCGGTCGTCCCCGCTGTCGGTCATGCCGGTCATGCCGCTGTGCGGGCGGTTCTGCGAGCCCGCCGACGCCGACACCGCCTTCGGCGGCTCCCGGGCGCCGGGGATGATGGTCAACATCTCCGCGTGCTGCCCCGATCCGGCCGCCTACCCCGCCGAGCGGGACTGGGTGCGGGCGTTCTGGGCGGACCTGCGGCCGTTCGCCCGGGACGACGCGAGCTACGTCAATTTCCTGGCCGACGCCGATCCCGCGCGGGTAGCCGACAGCTACGGCGACCGCTACGCGCGGCTGCGGGCGATCAAGACCGTCTGGGATCCGGACAACGTCCTGTGTCACAACGCGAACATTCCGCCGGATCGGCCCTGATCGGACGGAGCGTACCTACGGGTGTGTAGGACGCTGCGTCACAGGTAGAGCTGTTTTTACTGGCGAGTAGCTTTCTGGCCTGCGCTTTCGTCTCCGCGGGGACGGCGAAATTGGGTCGCGGGCAGAGTTGACGTGACAGCTCGTAGGTGTAACTATTGGAAACAGTAAACGTCCCAAGAGGAGAGGCAGTGACGACGATGTCTGCGCCCACCACCCCTGACGTCGATCCTGTTGTCGCCGAGGCACAGGCGTACGCCGAGAAGTTGCTGCTGCTGTCCGAGGCTTCGGTCGACCGGCACTTCGATCCCTTCGAGGACATCGACTGGGACAACCCGGACTTCGACCCGGACTGCAAGCCCGAGCGCTGGATCCTGGTGACCTCGGCCGACCCGATCGGCCGCCACCCCTGGTACCAGTCGCTCCCCAAGGACGTGCAGATCCAGATGGGCAAGGTCCGTCAGGCCAACGTCGCCAAGGTCGGTCTGCAGTTCGAGTCCATCCTGATCGTCGGCATGATGCAGCACATCTTCAACTTGCCGAACAACGATCCCGAGTACCGGTACTGCTCGCACGAGATGATCGAAGAGCACAACCACACCCTGATGTTCCAGGAGATGGTGAACCGGGTCGCGGACGTCCCCGGCATGGGCCCGCTGGTCCGTCAGCTGCGCCACCTGGCCTCGCCGGTCGGCTCGCTGTTCCCGAACTTCTTCTTCATGGCCGTGCTCGCCGGCGAGGAGCCGATCGACCACATCCAGAAGGACATCCTGCGCTCGGGCGAGGAGATCCACCCGATCATGCGCGGCGTCATGGCGATCCACGTCGCCGAGGAGGCCCGCCACATCTCCTTCGCGCACGAGTTCCTCAAGAAGAACGTGCCGGCCCAGCCCGCGGTCAACAAGGCCGTGCTGTCGATCATGATGCCGATCATCATGTTCATCCTCGGCCGCGCCATCGCGACCCCGCCGAAGTCGTTCTTCGAGCAGTTCGACATGCCGAAGGAAGTCAAGAAGGAGCTGTTCTACGGCTCCAAGGAGGCCAAGAAGGTCTTCGCCGACTACTACATCGACGTGCGCGCCCTGGCCGAGGAGATCGGCCTGATGAACCCGGTCGCCAAGCGGGTCTGGAAGCTGCTCGGCATCGATGGTCCGTCCAGCCGCTACCGTTCGGAGCCCAAGCGCTCCGCCAAGAACGTCGCGTGACCTGAGACGATAGCCAGATGCCATACGTTGTTACCCAGTCCTGCTGTAGTGACGCCTCGTGTGTGTACGCATGCCCGGTGAACTGCATCCATCCGACCCCGGATGAGCCGGACTTCCTGACCGCGGAGATGCTCTACGTCGATCCCGGCGCGTGCGTGGACTGCGGCGCCTGCGCCACCGCGTGCCCGGTCGACGCGATCGTCTCGTCCAAGAAGCTGACGGACACGCAGAAGCCGTTCATCGAGATCAACGCCGACTTCTACCGCGTCGAGCGCCCGCGCCCGACGCTGGCCAAGCCGGTACCCGCGGCCGCGATCGACACCGCGCAGCGTTCGGCGCTGCGGGTGGCGATCGTCGGCTCGGGACCCTCGGCGATGTACGCCGCCGACGAGCTGCTGACCCAGCCCGACGTGTCGGTGACCGTGTTCGACCGGCTCACCGAGCCCTACGGCCTCGCCCGCCTCGGCGTCGCCCCCGACCACGGCCGCACCCGCAAGGTGGCAGACCTGTTCGACGTGATCTCGCGTCAGGACGATTTCGGCTCCTACCTCGGTGTGGAGATCGGCACGCACATCAGCCACGCCGAGCTGCTCGAGCACTTCCACGCGGTGATCTACGCGGTCGGCGCCTCGGCGGACCGCAAGCTGGACATACCCGGTGAGGGCCTGCCCGGCAACGTGTCGGCCACCGACTTCGTCGCCTGGTACAACGGCCATCCCGACCACGCGGGCGACACCTTCGATCTGTCGCAGAAGCGGATCGTCATCGTCGGCAACGGCAATGTCGCCCTCGACGTCGCGCGCATCCTGACCGTCGACCCGGAGACCCTGGCCGGCACCGACATCGCGCCCTACGCGCTGAAGGCGCTGCGGGAGAGCAAGGTCGAGGAGGTCGTGGTGCTGGGCCGTCGCGGCCCCGCCGAGTCGGCGTTCACCGTGCCGGAGTTCGTCGGCCTGCTGGCCGCCGACATCGACATCGCGATCGAGGGCGAGCTGCCCGAGATCACCCCGGACCTGCCGTTCAAGGTCGAGCAGAAGCTGCGGCTGCTGCACCAGGTCGCCGCCCGCCCGTTCGGCGAGCGCAAGCGCATCGTGTTCCGGTACCTGAGCTCGCCGGTGGAGATCCTCGGCGGCGACAAGGTCACCGGCGTGCGGGTCGAGCGCAACGAGCTGGTCACCGACGAGCAGGGCCGCAGCGCGGCCGTGCCGACCGGCGACACCGAGCTGCTCGAGGCCGGCGTGGTGCTGACCTCGGTCGGTTACCGCGGCCTGCCGACCGCCGATCTGCCGTTCGACGACGCCCGCGCGGTGATCCCGAACGATCGCGGCCGGGTGCTGACCGCGCCGGGCGGCGAGGTCTTCGCGGGCACGTACGTGACCGGCTGGATCAAGCGCGGCCCGACCGGGTTCATCGGCACCAACAAGTCCTGCGCGCAGGAGACGGTGCAGCAGCTGGCCGACGACTTCAACGCCGGTGTGCTGCGGGCTCCCGCGCGGGGCGCCGCCGAATTCGATCGATTGGTCCACGCGCGCAGGCCCGGCGTGCGCGCCGCGGGCGCGGTCGTCCCGCACGAGGGCCCGTTCAAGCGCCTGCTCTCGCGCGGCTGAGCCACACGACTCGAGGCCCGTGTCGTCCGTCCGGACGGCACGGGCCTCGTTCGTCGCCGCTCAGCGGGCCGTGAAGCCGCCGTCGGCGGTGACGGCCGCGCCGGTCACGAAGCTGGCCTCGTCGCTGAGCAGGAACGCGCACAGCGCCGCGATCTCGCCGGGCGCGGCGATGCGGCCCAGCGGATGCAGGGCCGTCACGGCGGCCTCACCCTCCGGGGTGGCGCCCATGGACGCGCGGAACGCGGGCGTGTCGACGGCCCCCGAGACCAGGGCGTTGACCCGGACACCCGACGCGGCGGTCTCCAGCGCGGCGGCCCTGGTCAGCCCGACCACGCCGTGCTTGGCGGCGACATAGGGCGCCACCTCGGCCATGCCGACCACCCCGAGGTTGGAGGCGTTGTTGAGGATCGCGCCCCCGCCGCCCGCCCGCAGCGCCGGAATCTGATGGCGCAGACCGTGGAACACACCGGTCAGGTTGAGATCGAGTTCGGCCCGCCAGGCGTCGGTGCCGATCGTCGGCAGGTCGCCGAAGGCGGTGACCGCCCCCGCGTTGTTGAAAGCGGCGTCCAGGCGGCCGAATTCGTCGAGTGCGGCGGCGGTGAGCCGCGCGACGTCGGCGTCGACGGTGACGTCGGTCGGCACGAACACCGCGCGTCCGCCGCGATCGCGGATACCCGCGGCGACCGCCTCGCCTGCTTCCGCGCCGCGCGCGCCGAGCGCGACCGCGGCCCCCTCGTCGGCGACCCGCTCGGCGACGGCCCGGCCGATGCCCGAGCTGGCGCCGGTGACGAGCACGACCCGGTCGGTGAAGCGCTGCGACATGAATGGAACTCCTTCGCTCACTGGAACTTTCGGCGCCCGGTTCGACCGCCGGGCACATGACGAGTCAACCGCCGCTGCCACAAGGTTGCTGGCGGGTATCGGCCGTCGCATTGACGCGTCATCGAGGGGTCCGCTGTACTGGTTTTACCGGAAAGAATTCCACCGAATGGCGAGACCTTTCGTTGAGCAAATGATCGGTTACCAGACGGTAGGTTTGTTGTCGGCGATGACGCCTGTACCTTCGAGCGGCAAATGGCCTTCCTATCATTTGGTTACCCCGAAGTAGCTGTAATCCCGCTTCTTTCAGTCGAATTCGACGGATTCAGGGGACTGGACGACTGACCCGCGGGCCGCCTACCTGCGAGAATCCCCTAATGGCCGAACTGTTCGCGAAATTCCGTATCAATCCGGCGGCGATCCGGCATTGCTCCGGTTAATCTGTCGACTGCTGTTTGGAAGACGACCGCGGCCACATGGTGCGCTCGCGTGCTGGACGTGGTCACGGTGCGTTGACGGGATAGCAAACACAATGACCAGAGGTCTGGGCTTCAGTATCGGTGCGGTCAATTCGCTGTCGGCGGCGGTTGCCGACGATCCGGCCAAGCCGGTGGTGCGCACGCGGCGCACCGCACTCACCTTCGACGAGGCGGGCCGCCCCCGCATCGGGGCGATCAACGAATTCGCCTCCGCTGTCACGGATTTCGCCGATCTCAGCGCGGATCCCGAGCCGATCGTGATCAACGGCCGGTTCCACGCGCCGACGACGCTCGTCGCCGCCGTGGTGACCGGCCTGCTCGAGCTGGCCGAGCCGGCCGAGGGCGCGGTGCTGGCCTACCCGGCCGTGTACACCGCCAAGCAGGTCGAGCACCTGGGCCAGGCGCTACACCTGGCCGGCGTCGGCCAGGTGCTGCTCGCGCCCGAGCCGGTGGCGGCCACCGAATGGCTCGAGGTCGAGAAGGGTCCGCTGGCACCGGGATTCGTCCTCGTCTACGACCTGGGCGCGACCACGCTCGACCTCACCGTGGTGCGCGTCGGACCGGACTGGCCGCACCACCCGATGGTCGGCACCCCCGTGCGGTCGCGCGACTTCGGTGGAAAGCCGCTGGGCGCCATGGTCGCCCGGTACGCCGACCGGGCGGGCGGGCGCGCCACCCAGACACTGACCTCGATGGTCAACACCGACGCCCTGCGCGCCGAGCACATCCGCGATTCGTTCCCGCTCATCGGCCGCTGCGTCGCCTCGGCGGGCCTGCGCATGGCCGACATCTCCCACGTCCTGCTCGTCGGCGGCGCCTCCCGGGCGCCCGAGGTCGCGCGGACCATCGCCGAACTCGGTGCCCCCGTGGTCACCTCGGCGGACCCCGGCCAGGTCGTCGCGGCGGGCGCCGCGTGCCTCGCGGCCCGCACCTTCGCCCCGGTGCGCGAGGGCGGCGGCACCGCACCGCACGTGGCGGTCTTCTCCAGCGCCGCCGTCGTGTCGGCGCTGGCCATGTCGGCGATGACGGTGTTCGGCAACCCGTTCGATCCCGCGCTGCAGCCCGTGCTCGACCACCTGCCCGCGCTCGCCGCGCCCTCGGACGCCCCGCTGCTCGACATGAGCGCCGACGCCATGGCCGCGCACTACGAAACCCTGTTCCGGGAAATCGATCCCGCGCTGAGCGGCCGCCGGATCGCGGGCGCGGTGACCAACGCCTACCAGTTGTTCGTGAACACCCCCGAGCCCGCCCGCGTCGCCGCGGCGGGCGGGTCGACGCTGTCGGGCGGCGAGCGTGGCGCCCCCGCCGCGGTGAACCGGGCGGGGAACTGCCGCACGCCGCGGAACACCCTGACCGGCTATGCCGATCCCGCGCGGTTCGTGAACCCCCTCCCGTTCCCCGGCACGCCGTCCGATCCCGGGCCCGGCACCGGCGGCCCGATCGCCGGGCCCGGCCCGTCGGTCCCCGGCACACCGTCGAACCCCGGAACCCCGACGGCCCCTGGGACGGCCGACCCCGTCGCGGGCACCCCGACCGCCCCCGGCGGCGCGACCACGCCGTCGACCGGCGGCGTCACCGGCACCCTGCCGGGCAGCGGCGACACCGTGACGGCCCCGGGGACCACGCCCGGCCTCCCCGCGGGCGGCACGACCACCGGCGGCACCACAGCGCCCGGCACGGGCACGCCGGGTGCCCCGGCCGGCGGCGGAACGACCGCGGGCGGTGGCGGCACGGCAGGCGGCGGAACCACGGCCGGAGGCGGAGCGGTCGCCGGCGGTACCCCGGCCGCGGGCGGCGCGGACGGTGGCGCCGGGTCCGGAGGCGCCGTCCGGTG
>NZ_BAGK01000062.1 GCF_000308795.1 Nocardia thailandica NBRC 100428
GTGGTGTTGCTGGTGCTGCATTCCGGGGGCGGCCGGGTGAAGGCGCTGGTGCCCGCGCTGCAGAAGCTCGGCGCGGTGACCCACGACTGCGCGAAGCTGGCCAAGCCGGCCGAGAAGGCGGAGTTCGTCCGCGCCGAGTTCCGGGCGGCGGGGATCAAGGTGTCGGGTGAGGTCGTGCAGCTGCTGCTGGACTCGGTGGGGTCCGAGCTGCGCGAGCTGGCGGCCGCCTGTTCGCAGCTGGCCGCCGACACCGGCGGGAAGGTCGACGCCGCCGCCGTGCGGCGCTACTACTCCGGCCGGGCGGAGATCACCGGTTTCGAGGTGGCCGACCTGGCCATGGCCGGCGACCGGCCCGCCGCGATGGAGGCCCTGCGCTGGGCCACCGACCGCGGGGTCGCGCACGTGTTGCTGGCCGACGCGCTCGCCGACTCCGTCCACACCATCGCCCGCGTCGGGTCCGCCGGGCGGGGCGACCCGTTCAAGCTGGCGCCGCAGCTCGGGATGCCGCCGTGGAAGGTCAAGAAGGCCCAGGGTCAGATGCGCGGCTGGACCCCGGCCACCATCGGCTCGGCCCTGCGGGTGGTCGCCACGCTCAACGCCGACGTCAAGGGCGGCGCGGCGGACGCGACCTTCGCCCTCGAACTCGCGCTGTCCCGGCTGCTGGACCTGCGCGGGGCGCGCTGACGCCGTCGGACCCGGAAAGGGCCGGTGCGCGCGTCGCGCGAACCGGCCCCGGCGAACACTCGGGCGGACGTTATTCGCCGACGGCCACCAGCTCGTCCTCGGCGTCCTCGTAGCGGCCGTCCCACTCCTCGTACACGGGGACTTCCTCCTCCCGCGTGACGACCCAGATCGGGGTGAACCCCTCGTCCTCGCTGCCGACCAGGACGTTCTCGATCTTGAGACCGATCCCCAGGATCTCCGCCGCGCGGATCACCTCGGGCAGATCCTCGCCGGATACCACTGTCTGATTCGCGTACACCGTCACCATGCGCGGAATAGTAGCCGACGACAAAAGCCGCCGTGGTCATCGAGGCCACGGCGGCTACGGCCACCTATCGGGTATCGCGCGATACCCGCAGATCAGATCTTGTTGAGCGCCAGCGCCAGGGCCGACTTCTTGTTGGCGGCCTGGTTGGCGTGAATGACGCCCTTCGAGGCAGCCTTGTCCAGCTTGCGGCTGGCGAACTGCAGCTGCTCCGCCGCCTTTTCCTTGTCGCCCGACGCAGCGGCCTCGCGGAAGTTGCGGATCGCAGTGCGCAGCGCGGACTTGACCGACTGGTTGCGCTTGCGCGCCGCCTCGTTGGTACGGATCCGCTTCATCTGGGACTTGATGTTGGCCACGCCTGTATCCTCTGGTTTCCTGTCGCTGGTGGTATGTCCTGAAAGTCCATGAGACGCGCGCTACGTTCCGCACAGCGAATCATGCTGAACAGCGGGTAACACCGCGCCGACGATCGAGGTTACCAGGTACCCCGCTGCCGGGCGAAATCGGCCCGTCCCGGGTACCTGCCGCCGGGCGATTTCACCCGTTTCAGGTGATGCAAGAAATTTACCTGTGTCTCACACGGCCCGGTCATCGGGTGTAGCACGATTTTTCCCATGACATCCACCACAGCGCCGAGTTCGGCTCGATCTGCATCACCGGCGTTGGTGAGGTCGAACGGACACCCGGTTCCGCGGCAGGCCGGGTTGTTCGAGGGGTACGGGCCGGGCCGTTTCGCCGACGCCTTCGACGAGATGTTCGACGGGCAGGGACGGGTCAGGGCACCGTACAAGGGCATTCACGCCGCGCTCGACGGTATCGACGCCGACGATCTGGCCAAACGCTCCGACGCGCTGGACCGCGCGTTCATCGACCAGGGCATCACCTTCTCCCTATCGGGCCAGGAACGCCCCTTCCCGCTCGACCTGGTGCCCCGGGTGATCGCGGCCACCGAGTGGGCCAAGCTCGAACGCGGCATCAAACAGCGCGTCACCGCCCTCGAACTGTTCCTGGCCGACGTCTACGGCGAGCAGAACATCCTGCGCGAAGGGGTGATCCCCAAACGCCTGGTCACCTCGTGCGAGCACTTCCACCGCGAGGCCGCGGGCCTGGTCCCGCCGAACGGCGTCCGCATCCACGTCTCCGGCATCGATCTGGTGCGCGACGAGAAGGGCGATTTCCGCGTCCTCGAGGACAACCTGCGCTCGCCGTCGGGCGTCTCGTACGTGATGGAGAACCGCCGCACCATGGCCCGGGTGTTCCCGGACCTGTTCTCCTCGCACCGGGTGCGCGCGGTCGGCGACTACGCCGGTCACCTGCTGCGCGCCCTGCGCGCCTCGGCCGCCCCGAACGAGGCCGACCCGACCGTGGTGGTGCTGACCCCCGGCGTGCACAACTCGGCCTATTTCGAGCATTCGCTGCTGGCCCGCCAGATGGGCGTCGAACTGGTCGAGGGCCGCGACCTGTTCTGCCGCGACAATGTCGTCTACATGCGCACGACCGCGGGGGAGCGGCAGGTCGACGTCATCTACCGCCGGATCGACGACGCCTTTCTCGACCCGATGCACTTCCGCCCCGATTCCGTCCTCGGGGTGGCGGGCGTCCTCAACGCCGCGCGGGCGGGCAACGTGGTCGTCTCCAGCGCGGTCGGCAACGGCGTCGGCGACGACAAGCTCATCTACACCTACGTGCCCGCCATCATCGAGTACTACCTCGGCGAGAAGCCGATCCTGCCGAACGTGGACACCTTCCGCTGCTGGCTCGACGACGAACGCGCCGAGGTGCTCGACCGCATCGAGGAACTGGTCGTCAAGCCGGTCGAGGGGTCCGGGGGCTACGGCATCCTCATCGGCCCCGACGCCACCCGGCGCGAGCTGGACGCCATGCGCCGCAAGGTGCGCGCCGATCCGCGCGGCTGGATCGCCCAGCCGGTGGTGCAACTGTCGACGGTGCCGACCAAGATCGGTGACGAACTGGTGCCGCGCCACGTGGACCTACGCCCGTTCGCGGTCAACGACGGCGAGGACATCTGGGTGCTGCCCGGCGGGCTGACCCGGGTCGCGCTGCCGGAGGGCTCGCTGGTGGTCAACTCCAGCCAGGGCGGCGGCAGCAAGGACACCTGGGTGCTGGCACCCCGCTCGGCGCCCGTCGACCGCGAACTCGCGGGCGGCCGGCTGGTCGGGGAACCGCCGCAGGCGGATTCGTTCGAGCTGGGCCGCGAGCTGAGCGCGCCGCAGGCCAATCAGCAACAGCAGCAACAGCAGCAGACGCAGCGCCTGATCGGGGGATGACACAGTGCTGGCCCGCAACGCCGAATCCCTGTACTGGATCGGCCGATACGTCGAGCGCGCCGACGACACCGCGCGCATCCTGGACGTCGCCGTGCACCAGTTGCTCGAGGACGCGACCGTCGACGCCGACCACACCTCCCGGGTCCTGCTCAAGGTCCTCGGTATCGAACCGCCCGACGGCCCGCTGGACGTGTGGTCGGTGACCGATTTGGTCGCCTTCAGCCACGCGCACGGCGTCTCGATCAGCGACTCCGTCGCCAAGGCCCGCGAGAACGCCCGCGGCGCGCGCGAGGTCACCTCCAGCGAGATGTGGGAGTGCCTCAACGCGACCTACAACGGCATGGCGACCGCGGAACGGGCCGCGCGCGGACTCGGTCCGCACGAGTTCTTCCACTTCATCAAGGACCGCGCCGCCATGTTCGCCGGGCTGTCGGATTCGACCCTCAGCCGCGACGACGGGTACCGGTTCCTGCTGCTCGGCCGCTCGATCGAGCGGGTCGACATGATGGTGCGACTGCTGCTGTCGCGCGCGGGGGACCGCACGTCGTCCCCGGCCTGGGTGACCGTGCTGCGCTCGGCGGGCGCCCACGACACCTATCTGCGCACCCACCGAGGGGCGCTCGACGCCGCCCGGGTGGTCGAGTTCATCCTGCTCGACCGGCTGTTCCCGCGTTCGGTGTTCCATTCGCTGCGGGTGGCCGAGGCGTGCCTGACCGAACTGGACCAGCGGCCCGGCAGCCGCACCGGCGCCCGGCACGAGGCCCAGCGCCTGCTCGGCCGGGCCCGCAGCGAACTGGAGTTCCTGCCGCCGGGCGTCCTGCTCGAAGACCTCCAGGCCCGGCTGCTGTCGCTGCAGAAGTCCTGCCGCGAGGTCAGCGAAGCGGTGTCGCGTCAGTACTTCCACGCCGCCCCGTGGGTGGCCTGGACCGATGTGCGCAGCGGCTCGGACGGGCGCGTGCACGTGGAAGGTGAATTGTGAACGAGCGTCAGCGAGTGAACCATCGGCCCGGCGCGCCGCGGCGCGCGACGGTCCCGAGCGTCGGCGAGGTGGAGTCGTGAGCTGGCGGATCAGGGTGGTGCACACCACCGGTTACGTGTACGACGCGCCGGTCACCCGGTCGTTCAACGAGGCGCGGCTGACCCCGCGCGCCGACTCACGGCAGAACGTCATCCTCAACCGGGTGGAGACGGTGCCCGCGACCAGGTCCTACCGCTACACCGACTACTGGGGCACCGCGGTCACCGCCTTCGACCTGCACGCACCGCACACCGAACTCGAGGTCACCGGCTCCTCGGTGGTCGAGACCGAGCCGTTCTCCGGCCCGGCCGAGGAACTGGGCTGGGACGAGCTGCGCGCCGACGCCGTCGCCGACCGGTACGACGAGATGCTCGCGCCGACGGCGTACGTGCCGCACGACCGCAAGCTCGCGACCGTGGCCAAGCAGCTGTCGCGGGGCGAGCCGCCCGCCAAGGCGGTCGTCCGCGCGGCCGAATGGGTGCACAAGGAGATGGACTACATCGCGGGCACCACCTCGGTGCACACCTCGGCGCTGCAGGCCTTCGCCGATCGCCGCGGCGTGTGCCAGGACTACGCGCACCTGACGCTGGTCCTGTTGCGCAGCATGGGCATTCCGAGCCGGTACGTGTCGGGGTACCTGCATCCCCGGGCGGGCGCGACGGTGGGGGAGACCGTGGCGGGCCAGTCCCACGCGTGGATCGAGGCGTGGACCGGGCAGTGGTGGGGCTACGACCCGACCAACAACATCGCCATCAACGAACAGCACGTCTCGGTGGGCGTCGGGCGCGACTACGCCGACGTCCCGCCGCTCAAGGGCGTCTTCTCCGGCGCGGGCTCCACCGACCTCGAGGTCGTGGTGGAGATCACGCGGCTGGCCTAGACGACCGCGCCGCCCCGTACGCGGGGTACGGGGCGGCGCGGAGAGCGGGTCAGCTCCAGTGGTATTCGGCGACGAGCCGGTGGGCGACGAGATCGAAGGTCTTGCGTTCGACGATGGCGCCCTCGCGGCGGATGCCGTCCTCGGGGACGTCGAGGACCCGGTCGAGGCGCACCCAGCTCGGCCTGCCGTCGTGGTCCCACGCGCCGGACCCGATGCCCACCCAGTTGCGGTCGTGGGCGCGCTCGGGTTTGGAGGAGAGCATCAGCCCGAGCAGGGTCGAGCGGTCGCGCCCGACCACCAGGACGGGCCGGTCCTTGCCGTTGCTCGGGTCCTCCTCGAAGGGCACCCAGGTCCAGACGATCTCGCCGGGATCGGCCCGCCCGTCCAGTTGCGGGCTGTAGACGATCTGGCGGGCGCGATGCGCCGTGGGGACGGGGGTGGAGGCGGCGGGCCGGACCTTCACCGCGGGTGCCGGACGCGCGGCCGAAGACGACGACGACAGTGAACGCACGAGCTTGTCGAGCAGCCGCGGCCCCTGCTTCCGCACGATCTTCGGCCCCTGCTCCTTGGCGATGACGCCGAGCTGCTTGCCGAGTGTGTTCCAACTGCTGGCCATCCATGGAATATAACGGTGGAGCGGGTGTCGCTCATCCTCCCGAGGCCGCGGAAAAGCGGCCATGGGACGATAGGGGCAGTTCGCCGATACCCCTCGAGGAGTGGAGTGGCTTCCAGCTTTGCCGACACGACGTTCACCGATCCGTCCCGGATCAGGAACTTCTGCATCATCGCGCACATCGACCACGGCAAGTCGACGCTGGCCGACCGGATGCTGCAGCTCACCGGTGTGGTCGAGGAGCGCGCCATGCGTGCCCAGTACCTGGACCGGATGGACATCGAGCGCGAGCGCGGCATCACCATCAAGGCGCAGAACGTCCGGCTGCCCTGGGCCGTCGACGGGCAGGAGTACGTCCTGCACATGATCGACACGCCGGGCCACGTCGACTTCACCTACGAGGTGTCGCGGGCGCTGGAGGCGTGTGAGGGCGCGATCCTGCTGGTCGACGCCGCGCAGGGCATCGAGGCGCAGACGCTGGCGAACCTGTACCTGGCGATGGAACGCGACCTGGTGATCATCCCGGTGCTCAACAAGATCGACCTGCCCGCCGCCGATCCGGACCGCTACGCCGCCGAGATCGCGCACATCGTCGGTTGCGAGCCCGACGACGTGCTGCGGGTCTCGGGCAAGACCGGTGTCGGCGTCGACGCGCTGCTGGACAAGGTGATCGCCGAGGTCCCGCCGCCGGTCGGCGAGGCCGACGCGCCCGCCCGCGCGCTGATCTTCGACTCGGTCTACGACACCTACCGCGGCGTGGTCACCTACGTGCGCGTGGTCGACGGCAAGCTCACCCCGCGCCAGAAGATCAAGATGATGTCGACCGGCGCGCAGCACGAACTGCTCGAGATCGGCATCGTCTCGCCCGAGCCCAAGCCGACCCAGGGCCTCGGCGTCGGCGAGGTGGGTTACCTGATCACCGGCGTGAAGGACGTGCGCCAGTCCAAGGTCGGTGACACGGTGACCTCGGCGCGCGACGGCGCGGCCCAGGCGCTGGCCGGCTACCAGGAACCGCGGCCGATGGTCTACTCCGGCCTGTACCCGGTCGACGGCTCGGACTACCCCGACCTGCGCGACGCGCTGGACAAGCTGCAGCTCAACGACGCCGCGCTGACCTACCTGCCCGAGACCTCGGTCGCGCTCGGCTTCGGTTTCCGCTGCGGCTTCCTCGGCCTGCTGCACATGGAGATCACCCGCGAGCGCCTGCAGCGCGAGTTCGGCCTCGACCTGATCTCCACCGCGCCCAACGTGATCTACCGGGTGGTGATGGAGGACGGCACCGAGCACGTCGTCACCAACCCGTCGTACTGGCCCGAGGGCAAGGTCCGGCAGACCTTCGAGCCGATCACCAAGTGCACCGTGATCGCGCCCAGCGAGTTCGTCGGCACCATCATGGAGCTGTGCCAGAGCCGCCGCGGCGAGCTCCTCGGCATGGACTATCTGTCCGAGACCCGCGTCGAGATGCGCTACACGCTGCCGATGGCCGAGATCATCTTCGACTTCTTCGACTCGCTCAAGTCGCGGACCCGCGGCTACGCCTCGCTCGACTACGAGGAGGCGGGCGAGCAGTCCTCGGCGCTGGTCAAGGTGGACATCCTGCTGCAGGGCGAGGCGGTCGACGCGTTCAGCGCCATCGTGCACAAGGACGCCGCGCAGGCCTACGGCAACAAGATGACCACCAAGCTGCGCGAGCTCATCCCGCGCCAGCAGTTCGAGGTGCCGATCCAGGCCGCCATCGGCTCGAAGATCATCGCGCGCGAGAACATCCGGGCCATCCGCAAGGACGTGCTGGCCAAGTGCTACGGCGGCGACATCAGCCGCAAGCGCAAGCTGCTCGAGAAGCAGAAGGAGGGCAAGAAGCGCATGAAGACCATCGGCCGGGTCGACGTGCCGCAGGAGGCCTTCGTGGCGGCGCTGTCCTCGGACGCGGCCTCGGACAAGCCCAAGGGGAAATAGCGGAGAACCCCCGGTTTCCACCGGCTCGCCGAAACGCCTTGCCCACCTTAGGGTGTGTCTCTAGTGTGGGTTCGTCTTCGCCGCAGCCGTGGTGGGGGTGGCCGACAGCGGTGAAAGCGTGGATCGTGCATGAGGCGTGAGGTACCTTCCGGCAACGAGATCGAGCCGGGAACGACGGGCAACGACGTCGCCTACACGGTGGCCAACGGTGTGGCCCGGGTCGCCAGGGCGGGCGCGTACGTGACCGGTGGCGCGCTGGTCGCGGCCAACGGCGCCACCGCCGACCCCGGGCACGGCTCCAGCCACGCCGACAGCACCCAGGCGGGCTGGTCGCACGCGACGACCGGCGATCCGCGGCCGAACGAGCCGAGCCCGGTCGTCACGTTCCCCGACCTGCCGTACGAGCCGCCCGCGCGCACCCAGCCGCACCCCGACGCGGGCGCCCACCCGCCGGCGCACGACAACGTCAGCGTGGTCGCGCGGTCCGAGCCGGAGGCGCACGAGTGGCAGCCGCGGATCCCCGGCACCGCCGAGGAGTCCGACAACAGCGCCCTCGTCATCCCCGGCACCACCCTCGGCCCGGGAAACCACTACGGCCAGTCGGCCTTCCCCGGCTTCGGCGGGGAGGAGAGCAACGCGGGCGGGTCCGCCGACTCCGGTGTCGCCCTGCCGGGTACCGGCAACGGCGGCGGCTTCGGGCTGCCCGGAACCCCCGGCCTCCCCGGGATGTCGGGGCTACCCGGGCTGCCCGGCCACCCCGGTATGCCCGGCCTGGGGCTGCCCGGCACGCCCGGCCTCGGTCTGCCCGGGACGGCGTTCCCGACCCATCCCGCCGCCGGGCACGGCGACGCCGGGGCGGGCGCGCACGCGCCGTCGGGCAACTTCTTCGACGGTATCGGCGAGTCGCTCGGCGGCGGCTTCGGCGCGGTCGTGCAGACGCAGTGGGAGGTCGACTTCCACGCCGGGCTCGACGGCGTCTGGTTCACCTCCGAGATGCAGGTCGACGTCGCGGTCGGACACGTCGGTGATCAGCTCGACCAGTACCAGAAGTGGCTGGGCAGCGGCGCGAACACCATCCCCGGCACCGGTACCGGTGCGGCACACGACGATTCGTTCGGCCTGCCGGGCGCCGACAAGGGCATCGGCCTGCCCGGCACCGGCTCGGGCGCCGAGGCGAAGGCGGACGCCGACCCGTTCGCCGGCGTCGGGACGCCCGCGGGCTCCGGCTCCGGCGAGCCCGCGGCGACCGGTTCGGCCGGTGCCGCCGGTTCGGCGGGCGCCCCGGCCGACACCGGCCATGCCGCGCCCGGCGGGAAGCCCGCGGGCGAGACCG
>NZ_BAGK01000061.1 GCF_000308795.1 Nocardia thailandica NBRC 100428
GTTCCACCGCGCTCTCGTGCGCGATGCCGACCTTGCCGCTCGCCAGGTAGCGCAGCCCGCCGTGCACGAGCTTGGAACTCCAGCGGCTGGTGCCGAAGGCCAGGTCGTGCCGCTCCACCAGCACGGTGCGCAGGCCGCGCAGGGTGGCGTCGAGGGCTACGCCGGCGCCGGTCACCCCGCCGCCGATCACCACCAGGTCGACCCGGGGGTCGTCACCGAGGTCGAGCAGGTCGCGGTCGCGGCGGGCGGCGTTCAGGGCGGATGTCATCACGGGGTCCTCGGTGCGGGGCGCGGGGCGCCGGTGGGGGAGCGTCACTCCCGGGGGATCAGATAGCCCTCGACCGTGGTGGCCAGCTCGGCGTCGAACTCCGCGCCGGCGAGCAGCTGCTCGATCGTGCCCGCCGACTGCACCGCCGACTGGGTGACCAGCAGCAGCATCGCGGCCAGCTGCTCCGGGTTGCCCGCCCGGATCGACCCGTCGGCCTGGCCCTCGCGGATGCCCGCGGCGAACAGGTCGATCAGGGTGCGCTGGTTGCGGCCGAGGCGGCCGAACACGTAGGTCAACATCAGGTCGGTGTCGGTGCGGAAGATCTTGGCGAACACCGGGTTCGACCGGATCGCGGCCGCGCCGGCGACGATGCCGCGGGTCAGCCGGTCCCGGGCCGGGCCGGTGGTCGGCATGGTCTCGCCGACGATCTGGCGTAGCTCGCGCACGAGGAGCTCGGCGATGAGGGTCGAGGTGTCGGGCCAGCGCCGGTACACCGTCGGCCTGCTCACGCCCGCGCGCCGGGCGACTTCGGTGAGGGTGGTGCGGCGCACCCCGAACTCGATGACGCAGGCCCGGGTGGCGTCGAGGATCGCCGAGTCGGTCGGCGAGAGTTCGGCGTCCAGGATGGTCGCGAGTTCGGTCATGTCGGTGTCACCGCCGGGGTCGAGGGTGGCGCCGGGGATGGCGGCGCCACGCGCGTGAGCTGGAAAGGCACAAGGGTATCGAGCGTTCCAGCGGGTCGGGCCGCACAGCGCGGCCCGGCTGCTTACTGCTTGACAATATATGTCAGACTGTAACGCATGGTCGAGTCGAACGTCGAGTACTCCGCTGCCGGGACGGCGCGCATGGTGTGGGACGCCTGGGGCGTGCCCGCCGGGCACAAACCCCTCTCCGACGGCATCCGCGCCCTGCTCACGCAGGTCTTCGGGATCTCCGGGCAGCCGGTGGCCCGGCGCGAGGAGGGCGAGGTCCCGCTGGTCCCGTCGGCCCTGAGTGAGACCGACCACACCGGGCTCGGCGCGCTCATCGGCCGCGAACACGTGCGGGTCGGCGACATCGACCGGCTCCGGCACGCCGGCGGCAAGAGCACCCCCGACCTGCTGCGCCGCCGCGCCGACGGCCCCCAGGACGCGCCCGACGCGGTGCTCTTCCCCGCCGACCACCGCCAGGTGCTCGACGTCCTCGCCTACTGCGCCGCCCACGGCCTCGCGGCCGTCCCCTTCGGCGGCGGGACCAGCGTGGTCGGCGGCGTCGACCCGGTGCGCGGCGGCTTCCCGGCGGTGGTCGCCCTCGACCTGCGCCGCCTGGACACCCTCACCGACGTCGACCCCGTCAGCGGCACCGCCACCCTCGGCGCCGGGCTCACCGGACCGCAGGCCGAGGAGAAGCTGGCCGAACACGGCCTCTCGCTCGGACACTTCCCGCAGAGCTTCGAGTTCGCCAGCATCGGCGGGTTCGCCGCCACCCGGTCCTCCGGGCAGGCCTCGGCCGGGTACGGCCGCTTCGACGACATGGTCGAACGCGTGCTGGTCGCGACCCCGCAGGGCACCGTCGACCTGGGCCGCGGGCCCGCCTCGGCCGCCGGGCCCGACCTGCGGCAGCTCTTCGTCGGCTCGGAGGGCACGCTCGGCGTCATCACCGCGGTCACCGTGCGGGTCCACCCGGTGCCGGACGCGGTCGTCCACGAGGCCTGGTCGTTCCCCGACTTCGCCACGGGCGCCGCCGCGTTGCGCAGCGTCGTGCAGACCGGCGCCGCGCCCACGGTCCTCCGGCTCTCCGACGAGGCCGAGACCGGCCTGAACCTGGCCCGCACGGCCGAGATCGGCGCGCCGCCGGTGTCGGGCTGCCTGGCCGTCACCACCTTCGAGGGCACCGTCGCGCACACCGGCGCCCGCATGCGGGAGGCCCGCGACCTGCTCGCCGCCGCGGGCGGCACCCCGCTCGGCCCGGAACCGGCCCGGCAGTGGGAACACGGCCGCTTCGGCGCCCCCTACCTGCGCGACGCCCTGCTCGACCTCGGCGTGCTGTGCGAGACCCTGGAAACCGCGACCAGCTGGTCGAACCTGGGCGCCCTCAAGGCCGCGGTCACCACCGCCCTGGTCGACGCCCTCGCCGCGCAGGGCACCCCGCCGCTGGTCATGTGCCACATCTCGCACACCTATCCGACCGGCGCCTCGCTCTACTTCACCGTCGTGTGCAAGCAGCTCGACGACCCGCTGACCCAGTGGTCGGCGGCCAAGCGGGCCGCCGGCGACGCCATCACCGGCACCGGCGGCACCATCACCCACCACCACGCGGTCGGCGCGGACCACCGCCCGTGGATGACCGCCGAGATCGGCGAACTCGGCGTGCGCGTGCTGCGCGCGGTGAAGCGCGAACTCGACCCCACCGGCATCCTCAATCCTGGAAAGCTGGTGCCGTGAGCAGTGATCCGGCCGCATCGGCGCGGCACGTCCTCGTCGTGACCAACCCGCACTCGGGTGCGGGCAAGGGGCACGACGTGTCCGCGGTCGTGCGGGCCCGCTGCGCCGCGCGGGGCGTGGCGGTCGCCGAGGTGCGCGCGCCGAACGCCGCCGAGTCCGCGCGGCTGGTGCGGGCGGCGATCGCCGACCCGGCGGCCCGGCCGGACGCGGTGGTCTGCGTCGGCGGCGACGGCCTGATGCACGTGCTGCTCGGCGCGCTCGCGGGGACGGGTGTCCCGCTGGGTCTGGTGCCCGCGGGCACCGGCAACGACCTGGCCCGTGAGCTGGGCGTCCCCACCGGCGACCCGGCGGCCGCGGTGGACGTCGTCCTGGACGGCCGCACGGCGGTCATGGACCTGGGCCGCCTCGCAGGCGCCGAGCCGCGCTGGTTCGCCACGGTCGCGGGCGCCGGCTTCGACGCGCGGGTCACCCTGCGCGCCAACCGGATGCGCCGCCCGCGTGGCCCGCTGCGCTACACCTTCGCGGCGGTCGCGGAGATCCTGGGCGGGCACACCCTGCCGTTCGAGATCGAGCTCGACGGCCTCGCGCCGGGCGCGCTGGACAATCCGGCGGGCGAGCGGGCCACGATCCGGACCGAGGCGGTCATGACGCCCATCGGCAACACCCGTACCTACGGCGGCGGCATGCTCATCTGCCCCGACGCGGTCGCCGACGACGGCTATCTCGACCTCACCGTGGTCGGGGCCGTGTCCCGGCTGAGCCTGGCCCGCCTGCTGCCCGCGCTGTCCGCGGGCAGACGCATCGACCATCCCGCCACCCGCCGCTACCGTGCCCGGCGCATCACGGTCTCCGCGCCGGGCGGTCTCGCCACCGCCGACGGCGAGGACATGGGTGCCCTGCCGGTCACCGCCGAGGTCGTGCCCGGCGCGCTGACGGTCCTGGTGCCCCGCCGCTGACGACGGGGTCCGGCCGCGCCCCCCGCGACCCGGTTCTCTAAGCGCCGGTCGCGGCTCCGTCCGCCGGCGAGGGGTGGAAGGCGAAGCGCCGCAGGCGGTCGAGCGCGGGGCGGTCGACGATCACGACCGACGCCGCGCCGAGCAGTTCGGGCCCCGCGATCGCGGCTCGGTCGCGGGCGCCGAGGTCGCGCATGAGCCGTTCCCAGCGGCGGCAGTGGCCGAGGAAGGCCAGGCCGTTGACCCGGCGTCCGCGCGCGTGCTGCCCGGTCCGCGCCTGTTCGGCGGGGACGTCGATCAGCACCATGTGCACCGGGCGCCCGCCGTGGCGCGCCCAGCCGGTGATCAGCCGCCTGCTCCAGCCGAAGGTCGCGCAGTCGTGCAGCGCCACCGGGCCGGGCTCGGTGCGCAGGGCGGTGCGCAGGGCGCGGTAGTGCGCCACGTGGACGACCGGCCGCCACAGCGGGTACGGCAGCCTGCCGAGCCGGTGCCGCAAGCGGTTTCGCGCCTGATGGGAGTCCAGGACCAGGGCGGTGGCCGCCACCGGCGCCTCGGCGTCGGCGCGGACGCCGAAGAAGCGCTGGAGCGCGGTGCTCTTGCCCGCGCCGGGCACACCCGCGAACACCACGACCGCGGCGGCGGGGTAGCGCAGCCCGGTGACCTCGTCGCCGCGCAGGTCGAGCACGGCGGCCGGGGCGATGATCTTTCCCGCCGGAGGGTCGGGGAAGTGGACGGCGTCGAGCGGGGGAGTCACCCTTCCCAGAATCCGTGAATTCGGGCATAACGGCAATAAGGGATTCCCCTGATTTCCCGGGGAGGTGCTGGGGCACAAGAGGATTCGGCGTGTCGGGTGCGTGTCGTCCGCCGGCACTGTGGCGTGGCCCACGGAATCTGAGAATTGCTTGTGGATTCCGGGTCGACCGCCGTTCGGGCGGTAGGATCACAGGTGTAGGCGGAAGCTTCGGTGTCCCTCATCCACCGAAGCTTCCGCCTCCTTCGTTTCTCCGGCCACACCCACGCAGGGGTGATTCGGACGGGTCGGCGCCGCCGCCTAGAATCGTCGCGTGACCAGCGGAGCCCCAGACAACTCGCGTAATCGTGCCGATGCCCTGCCCAAGAACTGGAACCCCGGTGAGGTAGAGGCCGACCTGTACGAGGGCTGGGTAGCGGCCGGTTACTTCACCGCCGACGCCTCCTCGGACAAGCCGCCGTACTCGATCGTGCTGCCCCCGCCGAACGTCACCGGCACCCTGCACATGGGCCACGCCCTCGACCACACCCTGATGGACCTGCTGACCCGCCGCAAGCGCATGCAGGGCTACGAGGTGCTGTGGCTGCCCGGCATGGACCACGCGGGCATCGCCACCCAGACCGTGGTGGAGAAGCAGCTCGCCGTCGACGGCAAGACCAAAGAGGACTTCGGCCGCGAGCTGTTCATCGACAAGGTCTGGGACTGGAAGCGCGAGAGCGGCGGCGCCATCCAGGGCCAGATGCGCCGCCTCGGCGACGGCGTCGACTGGAGCCGCGACCGCTTCACCATGGACGAGGGCCTCTCGCGCGCGGTGCAGACCATCTTCAAGCGCCTCTACGACGCGGGCCTGATCTACCGCGCCGAACGCCTGGTCAACTGGTCGCCGGTGCTGCAGACCGGCATCTCCGACCTCGAGGTGGACTACAAGGAGGTCGACGGCGAACTCGTCAGCCTGCGCTACGGCTCGCTCGACGACGACGAACCGCACGTCATCGTGGCCACCACCCGCGTGGAGACCATGCTCGGCGACACCGCGGTCGCGGTGCACCCCGAGGACGAGCGGTACGCGAAGCTCATCGGCTCGACGGTGTACCACCCGATCACGGGCCGCCAGATCCCGATCGTCGCCGACGACTACGTCGACCCGGAGTTCGGCACCGGCGCGGTGAAGATCACCCCCGCGCACGACCCCAACGACTTCGAGCTCGGCCTGCGCCACGGCCTGCCCATGCCGACCATCATGGACAAGACCGGCAAGATCGCCGACAGCGGAACCGAATTCGACGGCATGGACCGGTTCGAGGCCCGCGTCAAGATCCGCGAGCGGCTCGAGGCCGAAGGCCGCGTCGTCGGCCGCAAGCACCCCTACAAGCACCAGGTCGGCCACTCCGAGCGCTCCGGCGAGCCGATCGAGCCGCGCCTGTCCATGCAGTGGTGGGTCAAGGTCGAGGCCCTGGCCAAGGCCGCGGGCGACGCCGTGCGCCACGGCGACGTCGTCATCCACCCGCCGAGCCAGGAACCGCGCTGGTTCGACTGGGTCGACAACATGCACGACTGGACCATCTCGCGTCAGCTGTGGTGGGGCCACCGCATCCCGATCTGGTACGGCCCCGAGGGCGAGGTCGTCTGCGTCGGCCCCGACGAGACCGCGCCCGAGGGCTACGTGCAGGACCCCGACGTGCTCGACACGTGGTTCTCCTCCGGCCTGTGGCCCTTCTCGACCATGGGCTGGCCCGACGCTACCGACGAGCTGGCCAAGTTCTATCCGACCAGCGTCCTGGTCACCGGCTACGACATCCTGTTCTTCTGGGTCGCCCGGATGATGATGTTCGGCATGTACGTCTCCGACGACCCGGCCATCGCCGCCGGGAAGCCGGCCGCCGACCCGCAGGTGCCCTTCCGCGACGTCTTCCTGCACGGCCTGATCCGCGACGAGCACGGCAAGAAGATGTCGAAGTCGCGCGGCAACGGCATCGACCCCCTCGACTGGATCGAGTCCTACGGCGCGGACGCGCTGCGGTTCACCCTGGCCCGCGGCGCGCAGCCCGGCGGCGACCTCTCGGTCGGCGAATCGCACGCGCTTGCCTCCCGCAGCTTCGTCACCAAGCTGTTCAACGCGACCAGGTTCGCGCTCATGAACGGCGCGCACACCGGCGAGCTGCCCGCCCGGGAGCGGCTCACCGACACCGACCGCTGGATCCTGGACCGCCTGGACGCGGTGCGCGCCGAGGTCGACGCCGCCTACGACAACTACGAGTTCGGCAAGGGCTGCGAGGCGCTCTACCACTTCGCCTGGGACGAGCTCTGCGACTGGTACCTCGAGTTGTCGAAGGTGCAGTTCGCCGACTCGCCGGAGCGTGCGGAGTCGACCCGGCTCGTGCTCGGCCACGTCCTCGACGCCGTGCTGCGCCTGCTGCACCCGGCGATCCCGTTCGTCACCGAGTCGCTGTGGAAGGCGCTCACCGGGGGCGAGTCGGTGGTGATCGCGTCCTGGCCCGCCGCCTCGGGCGTGCCCGCCGACGAGACCGCCGCGCGCCGCATCGCCGACACCCAGCGCCTGATCACCGAGATCCGCCGCTTCCGCAGCGACCAGGGCCTGGCCGACAAGCAGAAGGTCGCCGCCCGGCTGGTCGGCCTCGACGGCGCCGACCTCGCCGGTTTCGCCGCGCCCGTCGCCAACCTGGCCCGCCTCACCGAGCCCGGCGACGACTTCGCCGCCACCGCCGAGGTGGAGGTGCGCCTGTCGAACGCCACGGTCACCGTCCAGCTCGACACGTCCGGCGCGATCGACCTCGACGCCGAACGCCGCCGCCTGGAGAAGGACCTGGCCACCGCGCGCAAGGAGCTCGACCAGACCACCGCCAAGCTCGGCAACGAGGCCTTCCTCGCCAAGGCGCCGCAGCCGGTGGTCGACAAGATCACCGGGCGGCGCGACGTCGCCGCCGCGGAGGTCGAGCGGATCACCGCCCGCCTGGCGGAGCTGAGCGGCAAGTGAACAACGCCGAGCCGGAACCGCAGTACGGCGGGACCGACCGGGCCGCGGCCCGGCTCGGCTCGGGTCCGTCCCCGGTCGAGCTGGCCGAGCTCGCGCTCGTCGAGGCCGAACTCGACAAGCGCTGGCCCGAGACCAAGATCGAGCCCTCGCTGACCCGCATCGCGACCCTGATGGACCTGCTCGGCTCGCCGCAGCGCAACTACCCGGCCATCCACGTCGCGGGCACCAACGGCAAGACCTCGGTCACCCGCATGATCGACGCCCTGCTCACCGCCCTGCACCGGCGCACCGGTCGCATCACCAGCCCGCACCTGCAGCTGGCGACCGAGCGCATCAGCATCGACAACGCCCCGATCACCCCGGCCCGCTACGTGGAGACCTGGCACGAGATCGAGCCGTTCGTGCAGATGATCGACGCGCAGTCCGAGGCGGCGGGCGGACCGGCCATGAGCAAGTTCGAGGTGCTCACCGGCATGGCCTACGCGGCCTTCGCCGAGGCGCCGGTCGACGTCGCGGTGGTCGAGACCGGGATGGGCGGCACCTGGGACGCCACCAACGTCATCGACGGGCAGGTCGCGGTCATCACCCCGATCGGCCTCGATCACATGGACTACCTCGGCCCCGACCTCGCCTCCATCGCCGCGGAGAAGGCCGGGATCATCAAGAAGGCCCCGGAGTCGCTCGTCCCCACCGACACGGTCGCGATCATCGCCCAGCAGGAGCCCGAGGTCATGGACGTGCTGCTGCGCCGGGCCGTGGAGGCCGACGCGGCGGTCGCGCGCGAGGGTTCGGAGTTCCGGCTGGTCGAGCGGCAGGTCGCCGTCGGCGGTCAGCTGGTCACCCTGCAGGGGCTCGGCGGCGTGTACGACGAGATCTTCCTGCCGCTGCACGGCGAGCACCAGGCCCGCAACGCGGCGCTGGCGCTGGCCGCGGTGGAGGCGTTCTTCGGCGCGGGCGCCGAACGGCAGCTCGACCTCGACGCGGTGCGCGCCGGGTTCGCGGGCGTCGCGAGCCCCGGCCGCATGGAACGGATGCGCAACGCGCCGACCATCTTCATCGACGCCGCCCACAACCCCGCGGGCGCCCGGGCCCTCGCCGCCACCCTCACCGGCGAGTTCGACTTCCGCAAACTCGTCGGCGTCGTCGCCGTGCTCGGCGACAAGGACGCGGGCGGCATCCTCGACGCCCTGGAGCCGGTGTTCGACGAGATCGTGGTCACCACCAACGGCTCGCCCCGCGCCCTCGACGTCGACAGCCTCGCGAACCTCGCCGTCCAGCGGTTCGGCGACGAACGCGTCGTCACCGCCGAGACCCTGCCCGACGCGCTCGAGACGGCCATCGCGCTGGCCGAGGAGTCCGGCGACGACGGCGACATCTCCGGCGCGGGCGTGGTGATCACGGGGTCCGTGGTGACCGCGGGCGCCGCGCGCGCCCTGTTCGGAAAGGACCCCGCATGACCGGGCAACGCGACGACGCGCCGGAGACCCCGCCGCCGGCGAACGATCCGTGGAAGGGGTTCCGCGGTGTCATGGCGGGCACCCTGATCCTGGAGGGGATCGTCGTCCTGCTCGCGCTGCCCGTCATCGCGGCGGTCGGCGGGGGCGTCACCTGGTTCTCGGGCACCTACATCGTCGTCGTGGCGGTGCTGATGTTCCTCGGCGCCGGTGTGCAGGGCAAACCCTGGGCCATCGGCTTCAACCTCGCGCTGCAGGTACCGGTCCTGATCGGCACCGTCTTCCACATCTCGATCGGCGTGATCGGGCTGCTGTTCGTCGCGGTGTGGGCCTTCATCCTGCTGCTGCGGATGGATGTCCAGCGCCGGATGGACGCGGGACTGCTGCCGAGCCAGCGCATGAAGCGGACCTAGTTTCCGGCGGCCGAGGGCCCGGTCGGCGCGGTGGCGAAGCCGCCGCTAATGTTACGGCCGTGACTGAGCAGACTTTGGTACTGATCAAGCCCGACGGTGTCGAGCGCGGCCTCGTCGGCGAGGTGCTCGCCCGCATCGAGCGCAAGGGCCTGACCATCAAGGCCCTTGAGCTGAAGAACGTGACCGAGCAGGTCGCCGGCGAGCACTACGCCGAACACGCCGAGAAGCCGTTCTTCGGTTCGCTCATCGAGTTCATCACCTCGGGTCCCGTCGTCGCGGCGATCCTGGAGGGCCCGCGCGCCATCGCCGCGTTCCGTCAGCTGGCGGGCGGCACCGACCCGGTCGAGAAGGCCACCCCCGGCACCATCCGCGGCGACTTCGGCCTCGAGACCCAGTACAACCTGGTCCACGGGTCCGACTCGCCCGAGTCCGCCAAGCGCGAAATCGGCCTCTGGTTCCCCGACTTCGCCTGACGACCGGCATGCTCGCCCGCCGTGTCCACCAGTGGATACGGCGGGCTGGAGCGCCGACGACAACCCGGACGCGAGCGCCGATGGCGATCATCGGTCGCCCCGTATGGGATACTGAACACGGTCGGGTTCCATTCGTGAACCCGGCCGGATGACATCGCGGTCGGCTGCCGATCATCGCTGCCGCGGACGCTCCCGTTGCTGGGGGTGCCCGTGCGGCACGCTGGACGATCGCTCGTTTCGCGAGGTCAAGCCGTACCGCCAGGCCCCACGTGCCGGCAGGTCCGCCCGACGATCCATCCGGGCGACCCACCGCACGCGGGGCGAGACCCAGATGACGATGCCCCCGCGCCGGCCGCGTCACTCCCGTCGCCGGGAGGAACGCGCCCGGGGGCCCGAGGAGACTTCGTGGCCGATCAAGAGCCGCTGGACACAACCACACAGGATGCCGATCAATTGCCGGAGCGAATTCGAGTTCATGCACTGGCCAAGCGGTTGGGGGTGACCAGCAAACGCATCCTGGCCAAACTGGCCGAGCTGGGCGCCGAAGCACGCAGCGTGCAGTCGAACGTCGACCGCGCGGTCGCCGAGAGCGTCCGTGACGCCCTCGCCGCCGCCGACGCCGAGACCGCGGACCCCGCGACCCCGCCCGCCGCCCCCGAGCGGACCCCCGCCCCCGCGGCGACCCCGGCGACCCCCGCTGCCGAGCAACCGGCCGCTCCCGCCGCCACCGAGCCCGCCGCGGGCGGGCTGTTCTCGGCGGTGGAGGACCCGCACGCGAGCCTGTTCACCCACCGCGAGACCGAGCCGGTCGCCGCCGAGCCGGTCGTGTTCGAGTCGGCCGCCGTCGCCGCGCCGCTGTTCCTGTCGCCCGATGTCGCGGCCGCCGAGGAGGCACGCCGTCGCCGCAAGGCCGAGCGCGAGGAACGGCGCGCCGAACCGGCCGCCGAGCCCGAGGCCGAGGCCGACGAGACCGACACCACCGCCGCCGACGACGAGCAGGACTCCGCCGAGAACGCCGGCGACGGTGACGGCGATCAGCAGCCGCGCCGCCGTCGCCGCGGCCGCCGCGGCCGTGGCCGTGGCCGTGGCGAGCAGGGCGGTGACGGCGAGGACGAGTCCGACTCCGACGAGGACGCGGAGCCCGCCGAGTCCGCCGCGACCACCGAGCCGGCCGCCGAGTCCGGCGAGCAGGCCGAGGACGCCGAAGACGAATCCGACGCCGAGGACGAGGACGCGCCGGAGGGCTCGAGCCGTCGCCGGCGTCGCCGTCGCCGCCGCAAGGTCGGTGGCGAGTCCGGTGACTCCGAGGCCGCCGACGACGACCCGCCGAACACGGTCGTGCACGAGCGCGAGCCGCGCAACAAGTCGCGCAACCGCGCCGCCGCCTCCGACGAGGTGCAGGGCATCTCCGGCTCCACCCGGCTCGAGGCCAAGCGTCAGCGCCGCCGCGACGGCCGCGAGGCAGGCCGCCGCCGCCCGCCGATCCTGACCGAGTCGGAGTTCCTGGCCCGCCGCGAGTCGGTGGACCGGGTCATGGTCGTGCGCGAGAAGACCTTCGAGGCCGCCGAGCACGCCCCGCACCACCAGACCACCACCCAGGTGGCGGTGCTGGAGGACAACATCCTCGTCGAGCACTTCGTCACCAGCTCCGGCCAGGCGTCGATGGTGGGCAACGTCTACCTCGGCAAGGTGCAGAACGTGCTGCCCTCGATGGAGGCGGCGTTCGTCGACATCGGCCGCGGCCGCAACGGCGTGCTCTACGCCGGTGAGGTCAACTGGGAGGCCGCCGGCCTCGGCGGCCGCGAACGCAAGATCGAGCAGGCCCTCAAGCCGGGCGACCAGGTGCTGGTCCAGGTCTCCAAGGACCCGGTCGGTCACAAGGGCGCTCGCCTGACCACCCAGATCTCCCTGGCGGGCCGCTTCCTGGTGTACGTGCCGGGCGGCACCTCGACCGGTATCAGCCGCAAGCTGCCCGACACCGAGCGCAAGCGCCTCAAGGAGATCCTGCGCGACATCGTGCCCGCCGACGCGGGCGTGATCATCCGTACCGCCTCCGAGGGCGTCAGCGAGACCGAGCTGGCCCGCGACGTGGAGCGGCTGCAGGCCACCTGGCGCACCATCTCCGAGGCCGCGGAGAAGGAGAGCGGCGCGCCGAAGACCCTGTACGAGGAGCCCGACCTCCTGGTCAAGGTCATCCGCGACCTGTTCAACGAGGACTTCTCCCAGCTGGTGATCGAGGGCGACCGCTCCTGGAACACCGTGGAGAACTACATCCGCACCGTCGCCCCGGACATGCTGTCCCGCGTCTCCCGCCACGAGAACACCGGCGGGCTCGACGTGTTCGGCAAGTACCGGATCGACGAGCAGCTGGCCAAGGCGCTCGACCGCAAGGTGTGGCTGCCCTCGGGCGGCACGCTGGTCATCGACCGCACCGAGGCGATGACCGTCGTCGACGTCAACACCGGCAAGTTCACCGGTTCGGGGTCGAGCAACCTGGAGGAGACCGTCACCAGGAACAACCTGGAGGCGGCCGAGGAGATCGTGCGCCAGATGCGGCTGCGCGACATCGGCGGCATGATCGTCGTCGACTTCATCGACATGGTGCTCGAGTCCAACCGCGACCTGGTGCTGCGTCGCCTGACCGAGGCGCTCGGCCGCGACCGCACCCGCCACCAGGTCTCCGAGGTCACCTCGCTGGGCCTGGTCCAGATGACCCGCAAGAAACTGGGCACCGGCCTGGTCGAGGCGTTCTCGACCACCTGCGAGCACTGCCACGGCCGCGGCATCCTCGTGCACAGCTACCCGGTGGAATCGGGCGGCGCGGCCGAGGAGCCCGCGGGCAAGACCCGCGAGAGCGGTTCGCGCCGCCGCCGCGGCCGCGACAAGGACTCCAGGGACAGCAAGGAGAAGGCCGCCACCCCGGCCCCGTCCACCAACGGCACCGCGCCCGCGGCCGAGCACAGCGAAGAGGACGCCGCCGTCAAGCGCGCGCACCCGGTCGCGCTCGCCATGGCCGCGCACCACACCGAGGACGGCGTCGAGCCGCTCGAGGTCGTCGCCGCCGAGCCCGCCGCGGACGCGGCGGTGGCGGTGGCCGAACCGGCCGCCGAGGCGCCTGCCAGGGGCGGGCGTACCCGCCGCCGGTCGGCCCGCCGGTCGGCCGCGTCCACGGCCGAGGCGGAGGCGGGCGATGCCGCCGAGGCGACGGTGAACGACGAGACGGCCGCCGAGGTGGCCGCCGCGCCTACCGCCGACGCCGGGGCCGTCCCGGAGGAGGCCCTCGCCGCCGCGACGGTGAACGACGAGACGGCCGCCGAGGTGGCCGCCGCGACGGCCGGCGCGGAGACCGCCGCCGAGGCGGCCGCGGCAGGCACCGATCCCGAGGCCGACGACGAGACGGCCGCCGAGATCGCGGCCGCGGGCGACGCCGCGCAGCGGGCCGCGACCGCGGCGGAACCGCAGGCGGAGGTGGCCGAAATCACCCCCGAGCCCGCGGCCCGCGCGCCGCGGCGCCGCCGGGTCGCGCGCTCGACCTCGGCCCCGGCCGCCGACAGCGCGGGCGCGGTGTTCGTCCTGTCCACCGAGCAGGCCCCGGCCGCGAAGGTGGTGGACTTCGACGCCGAGCCGGTGGTCGTCCCGGAGCGCAAGCCGCGCCGCCGGGCGGTCGGCCGCCCGGCCGGGCCCCCGCCCGCCGAGCAGAACTAGCCGCCGGGAATCGGTCGTCGCGGGCACCGGGATGCGGTGCCCGCGACGACCGACTCCCGGCAGCCCGCCGAATGCGGCGATCACTGCCCGGTTCTCGGCCGGTTTCCGCCGGATCGCCGCAGGTCGGTGCGCTGGTGAGCCGCATCCGTGCAGCGCCTTCGAGGCGCGAATTGGGTTAGCCCGAACTGGTCTGGTAGCCTTGACCAGTCGCAGCCCCGTGATGTGGCGCGCTCGGCCGAACAGCCGGGTGCCACCGAGGCCAGTGATCATCGCTCTCCCGGCGCAGGCGGGGATGAGCCCCAGCCGTAAGACAGTCGCGTCGCAGTTGTGGCGCGGGACGAGCACGATCAAACGTGAGTGGAGGAAGCCGACCGATGGCAGCGTACGCAATCGTCAAGACCGGCGGAAAGCAGTACAAGGTCGCGGTCGGTGACCTGGTGAAGGTCGAGAAGATCGAGGGTGCGCCCGGCACCGCCGTGGCCCTGACCCCGGTCCTCGTCGTGGACGGCGCCGAGCTGACCACCGATGCCGACAAGCTGGCCAAGATCTCCGTGGCCGCCGAGGTCGTCGATCAGACCAAGGGTCCGAAGATCCGGATCCACAAGTTCAAGAACAAGACCGGCTACCACAAGCGCCAGGGTCACCGTCAGCCGCTGACGGTCATCAAGGTCACCGGCATCAAGTAAGTCATCCCGAGGAGACGCAGAAGCTATGGCACATAAGAAGGGTGCATCCAGCTCCCGGAACGGCCGCGATTCGAACGCACAGCGCCTTGGCGTGAAGCGCTTCGGCGGCCAGAAGGTCAACGCGGGCGAGATCCTGGTCCGCCAGCGTGGTACTCACTTCCACCCCGGCGTCAACGTCGGCCGTGGCGGCGACGACACCCTGTTCGCCCTGGCGGCGGGCGCGGTCGAGTTCGGCACCAAGCGTGGCCGCAAGACCGTCAACATCGTCGTCCCGGAGCCGGCACAGGCCTGACCGCCTGGAGCGTGCTCCGCAAGACACACCGAAGAGCGGGTCAGGGTAGCAATCCCTGACCCGCTCTTCGCGTTCACTCACACTTACCGCAAACGACCAGTCAGAAGGAGGAGGATCGACCTATGTCCAAATTCATCGACCGCGTCGTACTGCACGTACGTGCCGGTAAGGGTGGGCACGGTTGCGCCTCGGTGCACCGCGAGAAGTTCAAGCCGCTCGGCGGCCCCGACGGCGGCAACGGCGGCAACGGCGGGGACGTGATCCTCGAGGTCGACGCCAACGTCCACACGCTGCTCGACTTCCACTTCCACCCGCACGCCAAGGCGGGCAACGGCAAGCCCGGCGAGGGCGGCAACCGCGACGGCAAGCAGGGCGCCGACCTGGTGCTCAAGGTGCCCGACGGCACCGTCGTCGTGGACAAGCACGGATCCATCGTCGTCGACCTGGTCGGCGCGGGGAACCGCTTCGTCATCGCCCGCGGCGGCCGCGGCGGCCTCGGCAACGCCTCGCTGGCGTCCAAGGCCCGCAAGGCGCCCGGCTTCGCGCTGCTCGGCGAGGACGGCGAGGAGATGGATGTCGTCCTCGAACTGAAGTCGGTCGCCGATGTCGGCCTCGTCGGCTTCCCGTCGGCGGGCAAGTCCTCGCTGGTGTCGGTGCTCTCGGCGGCCAAGCCGAAGATCGCCGACTACCCCTTCACCACCCTGGTGCCGAACCTGGGCGTGGTCGTCGCGGGCGACACCACCTTCACCGTGGCCGACGTGCCCGGCCTGATCCCCGGCGCCAGCGACGGCCGCGGTCTCGGCCTCGACTTCCTGCGCCACCTGGAACGCTGCGCGGTGCTGGCCCACGTGGTCGACTGCGCCACCCTGGAACCGGGCCGCGACCCCGTCTCCGACGTCGACGCGCTGGAGGCCGAGCTGGCCGCCTACAAGCCGGCGCTGGCCGGTGACGCCGGCCTGGGCGACCTGGCCGACAGGCCCCGCGTGGTCATCCTGAACAAGACCGACGTCCCCGACGCCGCCGAACTGGCCGAGATGGTGACCGAGGAGTTCGCCGCCCGCGGCTGGCCGGTGTTCGAGATCTCGGCGGTCAGCCGCGCGGGCCTGCGCCCGCTGACCTTCGCCCTGGCCGACATGGTGCACCAGTACCGGGTCGAGCACCCGAAGGCCGCGCCCAAGCGCCCTGTCATCCGCCCGATCGCGGTGGACGAGACCGGCTTCAGCGTCATCGCCGATCCGGAGCAGCCGGGCGGGTTCATCGTCCGCGGCACCCGGCCCGAGCGGTGGGTGCGCCAGACCCAGTTCGACAACGACGAGGCCGTCGGCTACCTGGCCGACCGCCTCGCCCGGCTCGGTGTCGAGGACGAGCTGGTCAAGCAGGGCGCCGAGCCCGGCGCCTACGTGACCATCGGCGACGTCAGCTTCGAATGGGAGCCGACCGTCTCCGCCGGTGTGGACATGGTGCCCACCGGCCGCGGCACCGACGTGCGCCTCGAGCGCAACGAGCGGATCGGCGCGGCCGAGCGCAAGCACGCCTCGCGGGTGCGGCGCGGTCTGGTGGACGACGAAGGCTAGGACGAACCGGGTCGCCCGCCGCGACGTTCGTCACGGTGGGCGACAGCGGTGCTGTCGGATCGGCATACTGCGGATGGCCCGGCCCCGGCCGGGGCGTGCATGGATTCGATTGCGGTGCAGGGAGTTTCGGTGGCTATGCAGGTGAACTCGGAAACAGGTCTCAGCGCGGCGCGCGAAGCGATCGTCGGCGCGCGCGCCGTCGTGGTCAAGATCGGCTCCTCGGCGCTGACCAGCCTGGAGGGCGGGCTCGACACCGACCGGCTCGACCGGCTCGCCGACGCCGTCGAGGCGCGCATGCGGGCCGGGTCGGACGTCGTCGTCGTGTCCTCGGGCGCGATCGGCGCCGGGATCGCCCCGCTCGGCCTGTCCAAGCGCCCCAAGGACCTGGCGACCAAGCAGGCCGCGGCCAGCGTCGGCCAGCTCGCCCTCGCCCACGCCTGGGGCACCTCCTTCGCCCGCTACGGCCGCACCGTCGGCCAGATCCTGCTCTCCGCCGACGATTTCGCGCGCCGCGAGCACCACCGCAACGCCCAGCGCACCCTGGACCGGCTGCGCTCGCTCGGCGCGGTCGCGGTGGTGAACGAGAACGACACCGTGGCCACCGAGGAGATCCGGTTCGGCGACAACGACCGGCTGGCCGCGCTCGTCGCGCACCTCGTCGGCGCGGACGCGCTCGTGCTGCTCTCCGACGTCGCGGGCCTCTACGACGGCGATCCCCGCAAGGGCGCCGCCACCTTCATCCCCGAGGTGCGCAGCAGCGCCGACCTCGACGGCGTCATCGCGGGCAGCGGCGGCACGCTGGGCACCGGCGGCATGGCCTCGAAGCTGTCGGCCGCCCGCCTGGCCGCCGACGCGGGCATCCCGGTGCTGCTCGCCTCGGCCGCCGACGCCGCCACCGCCCTGTCCACCGGCGGGGTCGGCACCGCGTTCGCCGCGCGCCCGATCCGCCTGTCCGGCCGCAAGTTCTGGGTCAGGCACGCCGCCGACAGCCGCGGCGCGCTGCACCTGGACGCGGGCGCGGTCGACGCGGTCGCCGGCCGCCGCCGTTCGCTGCTGGCTGCGGGCATCGTGGGTGTGCGCGGCCGCTTCTTCGGCGGCGACGTCGTCGACCTGGTCGGCCCCGACAACGAGGTCGTCGCGCGCGGCGTCGTCGAATACGACAGCACCGAGCTGGCGGGCATGCTCGGCCGCTCGACCACCGAGCTCCCCGATTCCATGCAGCGCCCGGTCATCCACGCCGACGACCTGGTGGTCGTCGGCTCCTGACCGCGCCCGCCGTCGTCCTCGGTGCTGGGTCGGTCGTCGGCGTCGGACGTCCCAAGCGAGTTCGCGGATCTCCGGGTGATGACGGCGTCGCGGGGATCGGAAAGGACCGGGACGCTGTCGAGGGGTGCGCCGATGCCCGAGGCGAAGGCGGGACAGTAGCCGGAGTCGGGTTCGAGCGGACCAGGCCCGGTCCTCGGGCCGTTCGTTCCCCACGGTGTTCGTCGCGCGGGGAGGCGTCCGGCGCGCGAGCCTCGTATGGGTCGAGACCGGACGCGGTGTGGCCGGCCGGCGAGCCCTACCCGGCCAGAGCTGCGGCACGATCGCGTCTCCAGCGAAGTGAGTAGCTGCCGTCGGTGTGGACGAGAGCCACCTCGGATCATGGCCCGCCGCCCGGCATCGCGCGCGGGAGTTCTAGGTCGTCGGGGGCGGCATGGTCGCCTTGGTCGAGCCGGCAACCGGGCTGTCGGTTGCCGAACCCGCCGCCTCCGCGTCTGCGGCGGACGGTACTCGGCCGTCGGGATGGCTATGGCCGCTGGCTGGCTGAGCCGCGTCGGCGCCGGCCCGGTTCCGGCGGTGCCGCCCGGCCCAGTTCGCGGGTCGTGTTCGGTTGCCGGGGGCGTGCGGGCTGTATGGCTCGAAATCTTGTCGGTGCCGGGCGTTGCGGCAGTTGTCGGCACGCCGCCGGGTGCGGGCCGAGGGCAGTGCTCGGTCGTCGCGGTCGCGTTGGTCGTGGGCTGGTTGAGCCACGTCGGCGGTGGCCCGGGTTCCGACAGTGCCGCCCGAGCGGTCCGCGGGTCGGTTCGATTGTCAGGGGCGCGGGGCCGTGCGGGGTGAAATCTTGCCGGTGCCGGGCGTTGCGGCAGTTGTTCCCGGCATACCGCCCGGGCGTGGGCCGGGGCGGTGCTCGTTCGTCGGGGTGGCGCGGTGGTCGTGGGCTGGTTGAGCGGCGTCCGCGGACGCCCGGTTCCGGCGGTGCCGCTCGGTCCGGTCCACAGGTCGTGTTCGGTTGTCGGGGGGCGCGATGGTCGTGCGGGTCGAAACCGCGTCGGCTCGGGGGTGCGGCAGCTGCTCCCGGCGCGCCGCCCGGGTGCGGCCGCGGGCGGTGCTCGCTCGTCAGCGTGGCGCGATGACCCCGGGCTGGTCGAACTCGGTCGGTGCCGGGCGCTGGGTCGTCGGCGCGGGCGCGGAGTCCGCGGCCTCCGGGATGGGGCCGGTGACGCCGGGCTGCCCACCCGGGTCGGCGGGACCGGCCGGGGCCGGTGGCAGGTCAGGGAGACGCGGAGCGGTGTGGCCCGCGTCGGGAACCGCCGCGGGCGGGGGAGCGGGCGGCTGGACCGTGGACGGCGCGGGCTGCGGAGGCTGCTGGGTCGTGCCCGCCGGGGGAGCGTCCGGAGCGGGCGGTTGCGTGCTCGGGGGTGGCTGCGGAGTGGTGCCTGCCGGGGGCGCGTCCGGTGCCGGGGTGTGCGGGTTCGTCGGGCCCGGATCGGGATCGGTCGGTGGGGTGACCGGTTCGGGTGCGGGAGCGGGGGTTTCGGGGACCGACGCCGACGGGGCGGGAAGTCCGGGCGTCGCCGGCGCGGGTGCTTCGGGCGCAGCCGGTGGCGCGGGTGTCTCCGGCGCTACCGAAGGCGCCGGAGTCCCCGGTGGGGTCGATGGTGCCGGAGTCTCTGGCAGTGCCGACGGTGCGGGGGCCTCGGGTGCTGGTGGTGGCGCGGGAGTTTCGGTCGCCGACGGGGCGGGCGTTCCCGGTGTCGCCGAGGGCGCCGGTGTCTCCGGTGTCGCCGAGGGGGCGGGCGTCTCCGGTGTCGCCGAAGGGGCGGGAGTCCCGGTCGCCGGCGGCGCCGTGGTGCTCGGCGGCTGGGGTGTGGTTGTCGGGGGCGTGGACGGTTCCGTCGTCGGCGGCGGCGTGGTCGTCGGGCCCGGATCGGTCGTGGTCGGCGGCGTGGTGGCCGACGGGGCCGGGGTCGGGGTGGCGGAGCCGCCGGGGGGTGTGGCCGTCGGCTCGGGCGCGGCCCCGGGAGCCGACGGGTTCGCCCCGTTGCCGCCGGGCTCGCCGGAAGCGCCCGGCGCACCGGAGGTCCCGGCGCCGGGCCCGTCGGTGCCGCTGCCGCCGGGCGCGGATTCGCCCGTCCCCGTGCGTGTCCCGCCGGACCCGTTGCGTGGCGCGCGGGTACCGAGGCCGCCCCACACGGGGTTGTCGGGGATCGCGGGCAGGGCGGGGACGGCGGTGCCGGCCAGGGTGTAGGCGGGTTTGTAGATCATGTTCATCGCCAGCACGGCCTCCTGGCGGACGGTCTCGGCGGCGATCTGGGCGTCGATGACGTGGGCGGCCTCGAGCAGGCGGGCGACGGTACCGAGCGGTCCGGCCGAACCGGGCGGCACCACTGCCAGTTTCACGGCTTCGGCCGCCGCGGCGACGGCGCCGAGCCGGGCGCCCACGTCGGCCAGTACGGTGGCCAGCTCGTCGACGGCGCCCGCGAAGCTGCGGGTGGCGGCCTCGGCCGCGTCGGCGGCGGCTCCGGTCCACGCGGCCTCGTTCATGACGCGGTCGCTGTCGGTGCGGGTGAGCGGCATGGTCGAGGCCAGGGTGGCGGCGGTCTCGAGCCAGGCCGAGGACGCGGCGAGCAGGGCGGCCGCGTCGATCTGCTGGGTGCGGGCGTAGATGTGTTCGTGCGGGAGCGATTCGAAATGCTCCATCGCGCTGATGTAGGTGGGATCGGTGCCGCTCATCAGCGCACTCTCGTCTCGATCGCGCGCAGCGCGGCCGCGGCCGCGGCGTCGGCCTCGTCGTAGAGTCCGGCGCTGAGCAGGAAGGCCTCTTTCATCCGGTAGGCGGCTTCGATGTAGTGGTCGAGCAGTTCGGCGGCGTCGCGGGCCTTGTGCGCGAAGCCGGCCTGCAGCTGCTGGGCGGACACGAATCCCCCGAATCCGGTCACCTCGCTCGCCGCTTCGAGTCGGCCGCGCATCTGCAACAGCCGGTCGGCCTGCTGTTCGTAGACGGCCGCGCACCGGCGGGCGGCGTCCGGGTCGAAACTCATCGAACCCGCGGCGGCTTGGCGGAACCGGGCGATATCGGTCCGGCTGTCCTGAATGGTCAAGCGAATCCCCTCCCTCGAGTTCGAAGTCTCAGGCTAACCCGTCCGCCTGACGCCGGAACTGTGCGCCGGGGCGATGCGGCGCTGGAGCTGAGCGGCCAATTGGGCAGGTGCGGCGGGTACGACGTGCACTGTTTCCCCGGCGCGCAGCAGATATCGGCCGTCCCCCTCGACGTCGATCCAGCTGTAGTGGACGGGCGGTGTCGGTGTGTCGCGGTCGAGCCCGGTCTCGATCCGGATGTGCCCCTCCGCGGTGTGCGGCTTGCGCAGCAGGCGCTGGATGCGCGGCACGGCGGGGTGCGCGGCGAGTACCGTCTCCTCGTCGCGGACGGCCTCGGCGCCTGCTTCGCGCGCCGCCTCGCGTCCGCCCGGCGTCCGCGGCAGGCAGGCGGTGACGCGGGCGCCGATGTCGGCGGTGTGCCCGATCGAGATCCGCACGCCGCCACCGTAATCCGCGCGCGGGCCGGGATCCTGGACGACCAGCACCGCCCGGTCGTAGACGGTCGCGGCCAGGAGGCGGATCTCGCTGCCGGGCGTGTGCCCGCCGCCGATGAGGACCGCGCGCGTGTGCGGTTCGGCCAGGATGCGCAGACAGGCCGCGAGGTCGGGATCGCCGCCCGGGGGTAGTCGCTCGTCGAGGCGCAGGCGAAGGCGGGCCGCGTCGTCGGCGGTCCGGGGCGACTCGAGCAGCCGGATCGGAAACGGCAAGCGGTCCTGCCCGGTCTCGCGCCAGACATGCGCGAATTCATCCGGGGTGAACGTCCAACCCATCGCCGATCCCATCCTCACCGAACCAGGACGGTCATCAGCCTAACGGTCGAACCCCCGAAACGTCAGGCTCGGACCGGAAGGAGATGAGTACCGGAATGAGTATTTCGGCGGACGTTGTGCCGCAGCGGTCTTCCTACCCTCACGAGGGAACCGGAGATCGGAGGAGTCATGGCACATCGCCTGGCGGCGGCGGTGGCCGCCGCGCTGCTGGCCGCGGGCCTGGTGGCCTGCTCGGACGGCGACGACGGCCCGCACACCTACTACGGCGCCGAGCGCGCCATGGGCAACGGCCAGATCCGCACGTTCGTGACCACCGACGGTGACGGCACGCCCACCGAGGTCGGCCTGCGCATCCAGGAGGACGCCGTGCAGGGCCTGCCCGCGGGCGACGGCATGTCGATGACGGCGCCGATGGCCAGCCCCGCGCTGGCGCTGCCCGAGCAGGCCGCGGGCACCGTCGTCGACCATCTCACCTTCGACTGGGTGCCGCACGGGCACCCGCCGGTCGGCGTGTTCGATCAGCCGCACTTCGACACGCACTTCTATTTCGTCGACGCCGCCGCCGTGCAGGCGATCGACCCGGCCGACCCGGACTTCCTCACCGAGGCCGCCGTCGAGCCCGCCCCCCGGTACATGCCCGCGGGATACGTCACGATCCCCGGCGAACCCATCGAGGCGCAGGCGGTGCCCTACATGGGTGTGCACTGGGTGAACCCGGCCGGGGTGGTCCCCGGCCAGTTCACCCAGACCCTGATCAACGGCGCCTGGAACGGGCAGTACATCTTCACCGAGCCGATGTTCACCCGCGAATGGCTGCTGACGAAGCCGGACTTCTCCGGCGAGATCGCCCAGCCGCAGGCGTACCAGCACACCGGCCGCTACCCGACCACCTACGCCATCACCTTCGACGACCAGAGCAAGGAGTATGTGGTCACCCTCGGCGGGATGACCGAACGCACCGCTTCCTGAGCCTCGGCACGCCTCCCACCTGCGAGTACTCTGAGGTACTCGGAGGTGAGGTGTGGCAACCGAGCTGATCGGGCGCGACGCCGAGCTGGCCGAGCTGCTCGCGCGGCTCGGCGAGGCGGTGTCCGGGGAACCCCAGATGGTCGTCTGTTCCGGCGAGGCGGGCATCGGCAAGACCAGACTGGCGGCCGAGCTGGCCGGCCGGGCCCGGCTGCGCGGGGTGCGCACACTGTGGGCGCGGGCCCTCGAACTGCCCGACACCCCGCCGTTCTGGCTGTGGCGCCAGGCGCTGGACGGTGCGGCGCCGGAGCCGGGCACCACCGTCGACCGCATCGCTCTGTTCGACGGCTTCGGGGCCGCCCTCGCCGGTGCCGACCACGGCACGCTGCTGGTCATCGACGACGTCCACTGGGCCGACGAGCCGTCGCTGCAGGCCCTGCTGCACGTGGTCCGCACCCTGGGCCGGCGCCGGATCATGCTGTGCGTCACCCTGCGCGACGACGTCGCCGGGCCGGGCTGGCAGGCCGTGGCGCCGGAGCTGCTGCGCGAGCCGGTGACCGGCTGGTTGGTGCTGCGTGGGTTGTCCCCGGACGACGCCGCCCGCTGCCTCACCGCCGAGGCGGGCCGCGCCCTGCCGTGCGACCTCGCCCGCGACGCCTACGACATGACCGCGGGCAACCCGTTCTACCTGCGGGAACTCGGCCGTTCCCTGCGCGGTTCGGGCACCGACGAGCTCGGCCTGCCCGCGAGCCTGCGCGAGGTGGTCCGCGGCCGGATGGCGCCGCTGTCGGACGCGGCGCGGGAACTGCTGTGGGCGGCGGCCATCCTCGGCGACACCTTCGCCCTCGCGGTGGCCGCGCGCCTGACCGACCGCACCGCCGCCGAGATCCTGGCCCCCGTCGACGAGGCCATCGACGCGGGGCTGCTGGCGGTGGGCGACGAGCCGGGGCAGGCGCGGTTCGCGCACGCGCTGGTCCGCACCGCGCTGCTGGACGGGCTGTCGCTGTGCAGGCGCGTCGAGCTGCACGAACGCGCCGCCCGGGCGATCGAGGCGCTGTATCCCGACGCCGAGGAGGCGAACGCGGCCGCGCTGGCCTGGCACTGGGCCAACGCGGCGGTCGCCGGCGCGCAGGAGCCCGCCGCCCGCTGGGCCCGCCGCGCCGCCGACCTCGCCCGCCGCGAACTCGCCTTCGAGGAGGCCGTCCGCCTGTACGGGCTGGCCCTGAACCACACGGCGGGCCGCGGCCCCGGCGACCGGGGCGCGTTGCTGCTGGCCCGCGCCGACGCCGCCCTGCGCGCGGGGGACCGGTGCGCGGCCAGGGCCGACTGCGTCGCGGTGCGCGAGCTGGCCCGCCGCAACGACCTGCCGGTCCTGCTGGCCGAGGCGGCGCTGGTGTGCGAGCCGATCGGGGACCGCACCTGGGACCGGGACCTGGCCCAGTGGTGCGCCGAGGCGCTGGCCGACGCGCGGGTCCCGCCGTCGCTGCGGGCCCGCCTGCACGCGCGCGCCACCGAGACCGCCGTCTACCTCGGGAGGCTCGACGGCGTCGCCGAATCCAGCCGCGCCGCGCTGGAACTGGCGGGCGACAGCGGCGACCCCGCCGTGCTGGTCGCCGCGCTGCGCGCCCGTCAGCTGGCGTGCAGCGGCCCCGATCACCGCGACGAGCACCCGGAGCTGGCGGCGCGGATGATCCGGGCGGGGGAGCGGCTGCGCGATCCGGCGGTGGAGATGTGGGGCAGGTTGTGGGCCATCGACGCGCACTGGGAGCGCGCGGATCTGGCCGAGGTCGGCGGGGAGCTGTCGCGGTTGCGCTGGTGCGTCGAGCACACCGGCGGCCCGATGGCGCGCTGGCACCTGCTGGTCGCCGAGGCGGCGCTGGCCCAGGCGCACACCGACTTCGACGAGGCCCTGCGCCTGGCCGGTGAGGCGCACACGCTGGCGTGCGCGCTCGGTCATCCGGCGGGTGACGGCGCGTACCGGGCGCTGTGCGTGGCCGTCGGCCACCATCGCGGCCATGCCGGGCCCGCGCTCGAACCCGTGCCGGCACCGCGGTACGGCGAGGTCCGCAACGAGCTGTTCGCCGCCCTCGGCACCGCGTTCCCGCTCGTGGACAGCGGCCGGGTCGCCGACGCCGAACCGCTCTATCGCGGACTCGGGCCGCCCGCGCGGTGGCGGGTGCCGCCGTACTTCCTGCTCGACGTCCTCGCGGTCGGCGGCGCGATCGCGCTCGCCCTGGGCCGCGTCGAGGACCTGGCCTGGTTCCGCCGCCGGTTGCGGCCCTACCGCGGCGGGCACGTCACCGGGGGCAGCGGCAACGCCCACTACCTCGGCCCGGTCCCGCTGTGGCTCGGCCGGTTCGCGCTCGGGCTCGGCGACGTCGAGACCGCCGCCGCCGAACTGACCGCCGCCGCCGACATCGCCCGGGCCTGCGGCACACCGGGTTTCGTGGTGGAGGCCGACTGCGAACTGGCCGAACTGCTGGCCTCGACGGGCGCCGCCGCCGAGGCCGCCGCCGTCGCCCGGGACGCGCTGCCCCAGGCCAGGGCCGCGGGCATGACGCCGTGGATCGCCCGTCTCGACCGGCTGCTGACCGCCACCGCGCCCGCGCCCGGGCTGACCCCGCGCGAGAGCGAGGTGGCCCGGCTGGTGGCGGCCGGGCTGAGCAATCGCGAGATCGCCGACGCCCTGGTGCTCTCCGAGCGCACCGCCCAGAACCACGTGCAGCACATCCTCACCAAGCTGGGCTTCGCCAAGCGCGGGCAGATCGCCGCCTGGGTGGGTTCCGGCGCGACCGCACCCGATCCGCGCTGACGCTCAGGCCGCGACGGGGCCCCGGCGGACGAGCGCGGCGGCCGCGGCGGCGGTGGTGTGCTCGGGCACCTGGGTCAGCCACCACGTGGCCCCCGCGCGGGCGTAGGCCGCGGCGTCGGCCGGGTCGGTTCCGGCGACCACCACGTCGTAGCCGGTGAGATCACCGCGGTGTCCGGCGACGACGTCGAGCATGCGCGCGACGTCGTCCGGCGAACCCTCCGGGCACAGCCCCTCGTACCGGGCCGCCCGCCGCAGCGGCGCATCGCGCACCGACTGCGCGGCCACCCAGACGGGGATCCGGGGCCGCTGCACCGGCCGGGGCGTGAACACGAGATCGTCGACGACGAAGCGCGGCCCGCGATGCTCGACCGGTTCCCCCGTCCACAGCGCGGTGATCACCGCCAGCCCCTCGTCGAGCAGACGGGCCCGTTCGCGCAGGTCGGTGGCCTCGCCGAGGCGGGTGAACTCCCCGCCGGTGTCGCCGCCGAGCCCGACGCCGAGCACGCAGCGGCCGCCGCTGAGCTGATCGAGCGCGACGGCCTGCCTGGCCAGTTCGGCGGGGCGGCGCCGGGACACCGGCGTCACCCGGGTGCCGAGCCGGACCCACGCGGTCGCCGTCGCCATGGCCGCCAGCGCGGTCCACGTCTCGCCGACCGCGAGGCCGCGGTCCCGCGGCCGCACCAGGTGATCCCAGAGGAAGACCCCGTCGAAGCCGGCCGCCTCGGCCTCCGCGGCCAGCGCCGCCGTCACCCGGGGATCGGCCAGCTCACCGAACGGAGCCAGGTATACGCCCTGCCGCAGACCCATGGCCGCAGTGTAGGACCGCCCGCGGCGCCGCCTCAGTAGCCGCGCGCGGGGTCGATCGGCGCCAGCAGCTCCGCGCCCCCCACGAAGCGCGCGACGTTCGCCGCCACGTGATCGGCGAAGGCCGCCAGCCGCAGGTGCGGCGGATTCGAATCGTGCGGCGTGAGGATCACCGTCGGCAGCGTCCAGAGCGGGTGCCCGTCGGGCAGCGGCTCGGGATCGGTGACGTCGAGGCCCGCGCCGCCGATGCTGCCCGCGGTCAGCGCCGCCACCAGCGCGTCGGTGTCGATCAGGCTGCCGCGCGCCACGTTGATCACCCAGGAGGTCGGGCCGAGCCGGGCCAGTTCCTCGGCGCCGACGATGTGGCGGGTCTCGGCGGTGGCGGGCGCGGCGATCACCACGTGGTCGGTGTGCGACCACACGCGGCCGAGCTGGTCCGCGGGCACCGTTTCCACATCGTCCGGGATGCCCGGGCCGGTGACCGGCCTGCCGGACCGGTTGACCGCGATGATCCGCGTGCCCAGCGGCACCAGCAGCGGGATCAGCGCCCGGCCGATGCCGCCCGCGCCGAGGATGGTGACCGTCTTGCCGCGCAGCGACCCCACGTGCGGGTAGAACTCCTCCTGCCGCCAGGAGGTGGCGCGCAGCTGTTCGGGCAGATACCGCACCCCCGCCAGCAGCATCGCCAGGGCGTGTTCGGCCACGCTGGCCGCGAAAGCGCCTGCCGCCGAGGTGAACTCGACCCCCGGGTGCGCCTGGATGATCCCCGCCGCGAACCAGTCCTCGACGCCCGCCGCGGGCAGCTGCACCCAGCGCACGTTCGCGGGCAGCCGCTCGGGAAACGCCGACACCGGCCCGGCGAAGACGAGCCCGTGCGCCTCGTCCAGGTCGGTGACCGTGCCACCGCCCTCGGTGACCGCCTTGACCAGCAGCGTCGGTGCCGGGTCGGCCGGACCGATCGCGATCGGGACCCCTGCGGTCGAGCTCACTGCGTCAACCTCCGCTGTCGATGGTCACCCGCGAACCCCACACGGGTGCTGCCGTCAGCGAAAATAGCATTCGGCGCGGTCAGTCGCCGTCCAGGTCGACCGGCTCCACCCCGTCCCGGTCCGCCCATTCCAGCAGCGGGGCGATGTCGAAGACCGCGTCGTCGATTCCCGCGTGCAGGTCCCCGAGTTCGGCGAAGCGGGCGGGCACCGTCGCCATGGTGAAGTCGCGCGGGTCCACCGCGTCGATCTCGTCCCAGCGCACCGGCGTCGACACCGTCGCCTCCGGCACGCCGCGCACGGAGTAGGCGGCCGCGATCGTGTGGTCGCGGGCGTTCTGGTTGTAGTCGACGAACAGCTGCGCCGGGTCGCGGTCCTTGCGCCACCAGGTCGTGGTGACGTCGAGCGGCGCGCGCCGTTCGACCTCGTGCGCGAAGGCCAGGGCCGCCCGCCGCACGTCGGCGAACCCGTGCTCGGGGGCGATCCGCACGTAGACGTGCAGGCCCGAGCCGCCCGAAGTCTTGGGCCACCCCACCGCCCCCAGCTCGTCGAGGACCTCGCGCACCACCCCCGCCACCCGCTGCACCCGCGACCACGGGCAGTCCGGCCCCGGGTCCAGGTCGATGCGCCACTCGTCCGGGCTCTCGGTGTCGGCGGCGCGCGAGTTCCACGGATGGAACTCCACCGTCGACATCTGCACCGCCCACACCACGTCCGCGAGTTCGCGCACGCACAGCTCGTCGGCGTGCCGCCCGTACCGGGGAAAGAACACCCGCACCGTCGGCACCCAGTCCGGCGCCCCCGAGGGCAGCCGCTTCTGGTGGACCTTGTCCCCCGCCAGCCCCTTCGGGAAGCGGTGCAGCATGCACGGCCGATCGCGCAGCGCGTTGACGATGCCGTCGCCCACGCTGAGGTAGTAGTGGACGAGGTCGAGTTTCGTGGCTCCCGTCGCAGGAAAGTACACCCGGTCCGGATTGCTCACCCGCACCGTCCGTGTCCCGACCTCGAGCTCCACCGCCGGGGTGGAGGACTTACCAGCCACGAAGGTGACGATAGTGCGAGGACAGGAATTCCGCCGGAAACCGACCACGGACGGCGAGCCTACGAACGAGGATGCGGCACCGACCCCACCACGACGGGCCGACCCCGAGGACGCGGCACCGACCCCACCACGACGGGCCGACCCCGAGGAGGCCCCGCCGCGCAGCGGCGGTCGCGGCCGCCCCGACGAAAAGAGACCCGAGACAATGCGCCGAAGGCGCGAGTATCGGGTCTCTTTTCGTCGGGGCCCGAAGGGCCGCGACTCGAGCGCGCCAGCGCTCAAAATTACAGCTCGTACACCCCGAACGCCCGGTTCTGGATGCACATCGGCATGACGTGGACCTGCTTGGTCCATTCGTAACGCGCGGCGGCTTCGACGGTTTCGCGTTCGGCTACGCAGACGCTGACGGTGCCGGGCAGGGTGAGCGGGTTCATCACGGCCAGGGGGATGCCCGCGTGGATGCCGCTGTAGAGGCCGCCGTCGAAGCACAGCGGGGTGATGGCGATGCCGCGTGCGGCGCTCTCGCGGTCCGCGGCGGCCTGCGCGCCGGGCACGCCGGAGCAGTCGAGCGGGTTGGCGTTGGTGGCGTGCGCGGGGGCGGTGAACAGGGTGAAGCCGGCCGCGCAGCCCGCGGCTACCGCCGTCAGGGATCGAGCAATCGTGGTCCAGGTCATAGCGGCATTGAATCATCGGTGTGCCGGTTCACCGGCGAGCGATACGGCGTGTCGTGCGGTGTGGCGTGCGTGTCAGCGGCCGGGTGTGGCGGTCGCGGTGAGGATGCAGTCGGGGGCGGCGGTGGGGACGAGTTCGGTGAGGGTGAAGCCGCCGCGGGCGAGCAGGTCGCGGAACTGGGCCTCGGTCCGTTCGTGTCCGGTGGCGTTGACCAGCATCTCCAGGTCGATGAATTGGCCCGCGTGCGGGCGCCGGTGGTCGGGCAGGACCAGTTCGATCAGCAGCAGGGTGGCGCCGGCGGGCATGCCGGCGCGGACGGTGCGCAGGATCTGTTCGGCTTCGGCGTCGGACCAGTCGTGGACGATGTGCTTGAGCAGGTAGGCGTCGGCGCCGCCCGGGACGGTGTCGAAGAAGGAGCCGGCCTCGGTGGTGCAGCGGCTCTCCAAGCCGGCGGCGGCGATCTCGTCGGGCGCGGCGGCGACGACGTCGGGCAGGTCGAACAGGACGCCCGTGCTGCCGGGATGGCGCCGCAGGACCTGGAGCAGGAAGCTGCCGCGGCCGCCGCCGACGTCGACGATGCTGGCGTGCCTGCCGAAGTCGTAGGAGGCGAGCAGGGGTTCGACCGAGAGGTTGGTCGCGCTGGTCATGGCGTTGTCGAACAGGTCGCCGATGTCGCGGTGTTCGGCGGCGTAGGCGAAGAATTCCTTGCCGTCGAGGACGGGCCCGACGGAGCGGCCGGTGCGGACGGCGTCGGTGAGGTGGCTCCAGTGGTTGCGGTGGAAGGCCGAGCCGAAGAAGCGGGACAGGTCACGCAGGCTGACCGGTGAGTCGGCGCGCAGCGCCGAGCCGACGCGGGTGAGGGCGTAGGTGCCGTCGCGGCGCTGGGCGAAGACCCCGAAGGCGACGAGCAGCCGCATCAGCCGCCGCAGCGCGGCCTCGTCGGCACCGGTGGCGACGGCGAGGTCGGCCGCCGAGCGGGGTCCGGCGCCGAGTTCGTCGGCGATACCGAGGTCGGCGGCGGTGGCGATCGCCTGGGCGAGGAACCCGCCGAGCTGCATCTCGAGCAGCGCGATGTGGCCGGGGACGAGCGTGCGGTAGGCGACCGCGAGCCCGTAGCGCACCCGCTCGACGGCGCGCAGTACCGGCAGCGGCGGAATCCTCGACACCATGTCCGGCCTCCCGGGGCGGATGGACGTTGCGCGTGCTCGGACACAGCCCGTCCGAGGGCTGTGCCGGTCACCCTACGCCCGCCGGTGAGGTCGATGCGGTGTTCGCCGACCACGACGCGCGGGCCGGTTGCGCTCGCGTGCCCGGCGCGAAGGGGCGCGGCGTCCGGTGCTCAGGTGGGGGTGGCCAGGGCGAAGGGCAGGACGGCGGGGGCGCCGCTGCGGCGCAGCGCGTGGGCGGCGACGGTGAAGGTCCAGCCGGTGTCGGTGAGGGTGTCCACCAGCAGGACGGGGCCGTCGAGGTCGGTGAGGTCGGGGATCTCCCACGAGTCGAAGAGCCCGGCGACGCGGTGCGCGGAGTTGGCGGCCGAGACCGGCGGCCGGTCGGGGCGCTGGTGCAGGGTGCCCAGGTCGCGCAGGCGGCCGACGTGCGCCAGGCGTGCCGCGAGATCGGCGGTGCGCCGGGGGTGACGCGGGTTCTCCATGGCCAGCACCGCCGTCGGCCGCCGCGCCCAGTCCCAGTCCCGCAGCACCGCGACGCAGGCGTCGAAGACCGCGTCGGGCACCGGCCCGTCGGGTTCGTCGAGCAGCGCGCGCAGTCGCTGCCCCCAGCCCAGGTCGGTGAGCCTGCCGAGCACGCGCCCGGTCTCCGCGCCGTCGGAGATCTTGCCCGACAGCGGGATGCCGAGCTTGGCCATGCCGGTCGGCCATTGTTTGCGCGGCGCGAGGTCGAGGCCGGGCCGGTCGAGCCGGGCGCGGGTGGCGGCCACCGCGTCGGCGTCGACGGTGGTGTCGGGCCGGGTGCCGGTGCAGTTGTCGCAGCGTCCGCAGCCGGGTTCGGCGCCGTCGAGCGCGGCAAGGCCGGGGTCGTCGAGCTGGCGCCGAAGGAAGGTCATGCGGCAGGCGGTGGTGCTCTGGTAGTCGATCATCGCCTGCTGCTCGACCTCGCGGGCGGCCGCGAGACGTTCGTACCGTTCGGCGTCGTAGACCCAGGGTTCGCCGGTGGAGAGCCACCCGCCGCGCACCCGGCGGACCGCGCCGTCGACGTCGAGGACTTTGAGCACCATCTCGAGCCGGGAGCGGTTCAGTTCGACCAGGGGTTCCAGGGCGGCGGTCGAGAGCGGCCGCTCGGTGTCGAGGGCGGCGAGCACCGCGCGCACGATGTGTTCGCGCGGGAAGGCGACCGAGGCGAAGTAGCTCCAGATCCGCGCGTCCTCCGGCCCGGGCAGCAGCACCACCTCGGCGCGCTCGGTTCCGCGCCCGGCGCGGCCGACCTGCTGGTAGTAGGCGATGGGGGAGGAGGGGGCGCCGACGTGCACGACGAACCCGAGGTCGGGTTTGTCGAAGCCCATGCCCAGCGCCGACGTCGCGACCAGGGCCTTGACCTCGTCGGCGAGCAGCGCGGCTTCCAGCGCCTCGCGTTCGGTGGGGTCGGTCTGGCCGGTGTAGGCGGCCACGGTGTGCCCTTGGCTCGACAGCACGTCGGCCAGGTCGTGGGCGGCGGCGACGGTCAGGCAGTAGATGATGCCCGAGCCCGGCAGCCGGCGCAGCTGCCCCGACAGCCAGGCGGTGCGGGCGACCGCGTCGTCGAACCGGACCACCGACAGGTGCAGCGACTCCCGGTCCAGGGTGCCGCGCAGCACGAGGGTGTCGGTGCCGATCTGGCCCGCGACGTCGGTGACCACCCGGTCGTTGGCGGTCGCGGTGGTCGCCAGCACCGGCACGTCCGAGCCGAGGTCGGCGATCAGGGTGCGGATCCGCCGGTAGTCGGGCCGGAAGTCGTGGCCCCAGTCCGAGACGCAGTGGGCCTCGTCGATGACGACCAGGCCCGCGTCGGCGGCCAGCCGCGGCAGGACCTGGTCGCGGAAGTCGGGATTGTTCAGCCGCTCGGGGCTGACCAGCAGCACGTCCACCGCGCCCGCGGCGACCCGCTGATGGATCTCGTCCCATTCGGTGACATTGCCGGAGTTGATCGTCGCCGCGACGACCCCGGCCCGTTCGGCGGCGGCGACCTGATTGCGCATGAGCGCCAGCAGCGGCGAGACGATGACCGTCGGTCCTCGGCCCGCCGCCCGCAGCAGCTTGGCGGAGATGAAGTACACCGCCGACTTGCCCCAGCCGGTGCGCTGCACCACCAGCGCCCGCCGCCGCTGCACCACCAGCGCCTCGATGGCGGTCCACTGGTCCTCCCGGAGGCGGGCGCGCGGACCCGCCAGGTCCCGCAGCAACTGCTCGGCCGCTTCCCGCAGGTCGGTGGTGGTGCCGGAGGTGGGGGTCATGGCCCCATTCTGGCCCAGGCCACCGACAGACGGGGTCAGCCCTTCACGCAGAGCACCTGACGCAGCGTCGCGACGATGTCGACCAGGTCGGCCTGGGCGGCGATGACCTCGTCGATGTCCTTGTAGGCGGCCGGGATCTCGTCGACCACGCCCGCGTCCTTGCGCGACTCGACGCCTTCGGTCTGCGCGACGAGGTCGGCGACGGTGAACTGCCGCTTGGCCGCCGAGCGGCTCATCCGCCGTCCGGCCCCGTGCGAGGCCGAGCAGAACGAGTCCGGGTTCCCCTTGCCGCGCACGACGTAGGACCGGGTGCCCATCGAGCCGGGGATCAGGGCCAGGTCGCCCGCGCCCGCGCGGACCGCGCCCTTGCGGGTCACCAGCATCGGCACCCCGTCGATCTCCTCCTCGGCCACGTAGTTGTGGTGGCAGGAGATCGGCTCGTCGAAGCGCACCGGCCGCGGCCCGAACTCGTCCCGCACGGCCTGGCACACCAGCGCGAGCATCGTCGCCCGGTTGCGGGCCGCGTACTCCTGCGCCCAGGTCAGGTCGCGCCGGTAGGCCGTCATCTCCGGCGTGCCCGCCAGGAACACCGCCAGGTCGCGGTCCGGCAGCCCCTGGTTGTGCGCCAGCCCGCGCGCCACCGCCATGTGCCGCTCCGCGAGCTCCTTGCCGATGTTGCGCGACCCGGAGTGCAGCAGGATCCACACGTGGTCCTCGGTGTCGAGGCACACCTCGATGAAGTGGTTGCCGCCGCCGAGCGAGCCGATCTGCCTTGTGCGCCTTGGACTCCAGCGCCTGCACGCCCGGGTGCAGGTCGCCGAAGTCGCGCCAGAAGCGGTCCCACCCGCGCGCGGCCCGCGCCTGCCGACCGTGCGAGCCGAGGGCGAGCCGGGCCGGGTCGACGGCGTTCTTGTGCGCCGCGAAGCCGACCGGTACGGCCGCCTCGATCCGGCTGCGCAGCGACCGCAGGTCGTCGGGCAGATCGGCGGCGGTCAGGTCGGTCTTCACCGACTCCATGCCGCAGCCGATGTCGACCCCGACCGCCGCGGGCGCCACCGCGTCCCGCATGGCGATGACGGAGCCGACCGTCGCGCCCTTGCCGAGATGGACGTCGGGCATGACCCGCACCCCGTGGACCCATTCGAGCGAGGCGATGTTGCGCAGCTGCCGCAGGGCGGCCTGCTCGATCTCGTGCTCGGCGGCCCACATGAGCGTCGGCGCCTTCGCGCCGCTCAGCTCGACGGGAAACATGGTCGGGTCCTTTCATCGACTGGTGTCGACGGTAGGCAACGGGACCCGCCCGACGCATCCGAATTTCCGGGTCAGACCGGCACGCGGAACGGGCGCCCGGTCGGCAGGATCTCCACGCAGGTGCCGGGGGCGAGGTCGGTCGCGGCGTCGCGGTAGAGGTCGGGGCGGTCGCGCACGGCGTCGATCATCAGCCGGTCGCCGAGGGGTCCGGCGGTGAAGGCGTAGTGGATGGGGACGGCGACGCCGGGGCGCAGGACGCCGGTGAACTCGGCGGCCTCGGCCGCGTCCATCACCACCTGCCGGCCGAACGGGCGGATCCGCAGGCCGTTGATCGGCAGCAGCGCCAGATCGATCTCCGGGAAGCGCCGGGCGATGTCGTCGAGTTCGCCGACGCGGCGGGTGTCGGCGCCGAAATACACGGTGTGGCCGTCCATCCGGAGGACGAAGGTGACCTCGTGCACGCCGTGGCTCGCCGGTGTCGCGATCACCTCGACCGGTCCGAGCCGCGTGCGCTGCCACGGATCGAGTTCGACGACGTTCGGGAATCCGGCGGCCCGGACGCGGGCGCCGATGCCTGCCGCCACCGCGAACGGTACGGACTTGTCGGGGTAGGCGGCCAGCGCGTCGAGGTCGCAGTGGTCGTAGTGCTCGTGGCTGATGACGACGCCCGCGAGTTCGGGCAGGTCGGCGGCGCCGGGCACGGCGTGGGGCTCGCCGTGCCGGTAGAACCGCCGCTCGGAGAACCAGGGATCGGTGAGGATGCGGGCGCCGCCGAAGTCGAGCAGGGCGCAGGCGTGGACGACGCGGGTGACGGTGAGCATGGGCACTCCTGAGAAGACAGTTGTCTACTTACGGGTGTCAGTAGACAGCTGTCTTTGTTAAGGTGTCAAGGTGTCCGAGAAGACGAACGCGCGCAGCCGCAACCGGCGCGGCGAAGGCGCCCGGTTGCGGGACGAACTGATCGCGGCGGCCGGGACCCTGCTCGAAACCCTGGACGGGCAGGAGTCGCTGTCCCTGCGCGCGGTCGCGCGCGCCGCCGGCGTCGCGCCGCAGAGCGTATACCTGCACTTCGCCGACCGGCGCGAGCTGCTGACCGCGGTCTACGCCGAGCGCTTCACCGAATTGCACGCCGCGCTGGTCGCCGCGCGGGAGGCCGCGCCCGATCCCCGCGAGCGGCTGCTCGCCCTGTGCCGCGCCTACGTCGGCTACGGCACCCGCCATCCCGGTCACTACCGCGTCCTGTTCGGCACCGCGGGCACCCCGGGCTGGGAGCCGACCCCCGATCAGCTCCCCGGCCTGCCGACCTTCGACCTGCTCGTCGACGCCGCCGCCGCGTGCGGCAGCGCGCGGCCGACCGAGACCGCGGCCTGCCTGTGGGCGGGCATGCACGGCCTGATCACCCTGCGTCAGGACCGGCCCAGCTTCCCGTGGCCGGAACTCGACGTGCTGGTCGGGACCATGGCCGAGGCCCACCTCGCCGCCGCGGGCGCACCGGCCTGACGCGGGCTCACGCGCCCGGCACCCCGAACGGCTCGGCCGGGGCGAAGCGGTCGGTCACATCGCCGACCAGCCCGTGGACCGACAGGTCGAGCCGCAGGCACCGGGTGTAGTCGAGGTCGCGCGGCCGCACCCAGACGATGTCCGGACGGAACGAGGATTCGAATCCGTATCGGCCCGCGGTGAGATCGATGAGCGAGCGCCACAGCGTCGAGGAGATCTCCGGATGACCGGGATCGGTGACGCCGAACGGCTGGGCTGCGTTGCGCATGACCGACAGCAGCGCCGCGTAGGCCCGGTCGAGGGTGTCGGTCGCGGGCAGCCGCCCGGAGTAGTAGGCCGCCCGGACGAAACGGTCGGCCGCCGCAGTGGTTCCGGGGATCGACTCGTCGCCACCGAAGCCGTCGTAGCGGCGCAGATGGTCGAGCTGCTCGTCGAAGGGCGGCGAATTCGTCATCACGGTGTAGGCCCGGTCGTGGTGCACCCGCAGCTCGCCGCCGACGTACTCCAGCACGGCCGAGTCGCCGGAGGCGTCGTCGAGGGCGAGGTGGATCGTGGAGACCTCGCCCCGCGCCGACACCGCCTGGACCTGAACGGGTTCGGCGGCGAGGCCCGCCACCACCGCGGCGACACTGTCGTAGCGGTCGAGCAGGTACTGCAGCCACAGTGCCGCGGTCAGCCCCGGCCGGGTCGTGTCGCGCGGGCCGAAGTCGGCCTCGGCCAGCCACAGCACGTGTCCGGCCAGGCCCGCCTCGTTCACCCCGTCGGAGCCGGCGATGTCCCAGGCGGCGGCGACCAGGCTGCCGTACCGCGAGGTCCAGGTCAGCGGATGGGGATCGTCGGCCAGCCCGGTCCGGTCGAGGCCGCGCGGCAGCACCCACAGGTTCGTCGGCATGTCCTCGTGCCAGTCCATGTTCCGCCCGACCAGGACGCCGTGCCCGCTCCCGGTCCACAACACTCGTGTGCACATGGGCGCGAGGCTATCCGCGCGAACGCGCAGGTCGCGGGAGGCCGGGCGAGTGTCGCGGCGACGGCCGACGGACCGAGGACCCGGTGGCGCACGAGGCGCTCCACCCGAACCGGGCCGCGCCCCCGGTCGGCGGCCGCGCGACGGGACGGTCCGGGCCGGGGGTGGTCGCCCGCGCGCCCCGGTCACGGGTGGTCTCGCGGCAGTGCGGACAGGCCGAGGGCCCGATCCACCTCGGCGCGCGTCGGCAACGCGGGAATCGCGCCGTGGCGGGTGGCGGCCAGGGCTCCGGCGGTGACCGCGCGGGCCAGGGCGGTCTCCACCCCGCGATGCCAGTCCGCGACGAGGGCGCCGGTGAACGCGTCGCCTGCGCCGGTGGTGTCCACGGCGGTCACGGTCGGCGCGGGAACGTGCACCTCGACGCCGTCCGGCCCCCGGTAGCGGACGCCGTCGGCGCCGAGAGTCGTCACCAGGTGCGGAACCCGGGCGATCGCCTGCCCGTATTGATCCGCCTCCACCGTGTTCACCACGGCGATGTCCACCGCCGTCCACAGCGCGTCCGGGAGCGCGCGGGCCGGCGACGGATTGAGGGCGACCAGCGTGCCGCCCGCGCGGGCACGTGCGGCGGCCGCGACGACCGCGTCGATCGGGATCTCGAGCTGACACAGCAGGATTCGTGCCCCGTCGATGGCGGCCGCCTCGGCGTCGCCGGGCGGGCCGACGGCGTCGTTCGCGCCCGCGACCACCACGATGCTGTTCTCGCCCGCCTCGTCGACGACGATGCCGGCGACCCCGCTCGGCCCCGGCACCGTGCGCACCAGCGCGATGTCGACACCCGCGTCGGTGAGGGTCTCGCGCAATTGCGCGGCGAAGGCGTCGTCACCGAGCGCGCCGATCAGGCGGACGTCGGCGCCCGCGCGGGCGGCGGCGACGGCCTGGTTGGCGCCCTTGCCGCCCGGCACCGTGGCGAAACCGTCGCCGAGCACCGTCTCGCCGGGACCCGGCCTGCGCGGGCAGGTGAGGACCAGATCCATGTTGATACTGCCCAGGACGACCACCCGGGACGCAGCCGCAGTCATGCCCGCGACGCTAGCCGCCGGACGGCGCCGCGCGGGCCGATCCACCGTGGCCTGTGGACAACCCGCGCCCTGTGGACAACCGCCGGTCGGGACCCGGTGCACCGGTACGGGGCGTTGCCGCCATCCGTAGGCTGTACACATGACCGCAGAAGTGACCACCGAGCTCGACATCCGCGAAGCGGTGCACGATGCCGCCCGCAGGGCTCGCGTCGCGTCCCGTGCGCTGGCCCAGCTCACCACCGCCGAGAAGAACGACGCGCTGCACGCGGCGGCCGACGCCCTGCTGGCCGCCGCCGACACGGTGCTGGCCGCCAACGAGGCCGACCTCGCCGCCGCGGCCGCCGCGGGCACCGCCGACTCCCAGCTCGACCGGCTGCGCCTGACCAAGGACCGCATCGACGGGATCGCCTCGGGTCTGCGCCAGGTCGCCGGCCTGCCCGACCCGGTCGGGGTGGTCGTGCGCGGGTCGACCCTGCCCAACGGCCTCGAGATCCGCCAGGTCCGGGTGCCGCTCGGCGTGGTCGGCATGGTCTACGAGGCCCGCCCCAACGTCACCGTCGACGCGTTCGGCCTCGCGCTGAAGTCCGGCAACGCCGCCCTCCTGCGCGGCTCGTCCTCGGCCGCGAACTCCAACGCCGCTCTGGTCGAGGTGCTGCGCGAAGCCCTTGCCGCCCAGGGGATCCCGGCCGACGCGGTCCAGCTGCTGCCCAGCCACGACCGGTCGAGCGTCACCCACCTCATCCAGGCGAGGGGCCTGGTGGACGTGGTGATCCCGCGCGGCGGCGCGGGCCTGATCAACGCCGTCGTCCGCGACGCGCAGGTCCCCACCATCGAGACCGGTACCGGCAACTGCCACGTCTACGTGCACGCCGCCGCCGACCTGGACATGGCCGAGCGGATCCTGCTCAACTCCAAGACCCGCCGCCCCAGCGTCTGCAACACCGCCGAGACCCTGCTCATCGACGCCGCCGTCGCCGAGGTGGCCCTGCCCCGGTTCACCGCCGCGCTCGAGAAGGCGGGGGTCACCATCCACGGCGATCTGCCCGGCCAGGTGCCCGCCACCGACCAGGACTGGGCCGAGGAGTACCTCAGCCTCGACATCGCCCTCAAGGTCGTCGACGGCCTCGACGCCGCCGTCGAGCACATCAACACCTGGGGCACCGGCCACACCGAGGCCATCGTGACCGCCGACTTGGCCGCCGCCCGCGAGTTCACCACCCGCGTCGACGCCGCCGCCGTCATGGTCAACGCCTCCACCGCCTTCACCGACGGCGAGCAGTTCGGCTTCGGCGCCGAGATCGGCATCTCGACCCAGAAGCTGCACGCCCGCGGCCCGATGGCGCTGCCGGAACTGACCTCCACCAAGTGGATCGTCTTCGGCGACGGCCAGACGAGGCCGGTGTGACCAGCGTGACCGAACCGATCTTCACCTCCGTCGAGGACGTCGTCGAACGGCTGGCCGGGACGGGCTACCTCGCCGACAAGGCCACCGCCACCTCGGTCTTCCTGGCCGACCGCCTGGGCAAGCCGCTGCTCATCGAGGGTCCCGCCGGTGTCGGCAAGACCGAGCTGTCGCGCGCGGTGTCCCAGCTCGCCGGCGCCGAACTGGTCCGTCTGCAGTGCTACGAGGGCGTGGACGAGGCCCGCGCGCTCTACGAGTGGAACCACGCCAAGCAGATCCTGCGGATCCAGGCCTCGAGCGAGAACGACTGGGCCGAGACCAAGGCCGATGTCTTCACCGAGGAGTTCCTGCTCTCGCGGCCGCTGCTCACCGCCATCCGCCGCACCGATCCGACGGTCCTGCTCATCGACGAGGTCGACAAGGCCGACGTCGAGATCGAGGGCCTGCTGCTCGAGGTGCTCAGCGATTTCGCGGTGACCGTGCCGGAGCTGGGCACCATCACCGCGGTGCGGCGCCCGTTCACGGTGCTCACCTCCAACGCGACCAGGGAACTGTCGGAGGCGCTCAAACGCCGCTGCCTGTACCTGCACCTGGACTTCCCCGACGAGGAGCTCGAGCGGCGGATCCTGGCCTCGCGGGTGCCGGAACTGCCGGAGGCGGTCGCGGCCCAGCTGGTCAAGGTCGTGCACGTGTTGCGCGGGATGCAGCTCAAGAAGCTGCCCTCGGTGGCGGAGTCCATCGACTGGGGTCACACCCTGCTCGCGCTCGGCGCGAACGACCTGGACGAGACCACCGTGCGCGCCACGCTCGGGGTGGTGCTCAAACACCGCAGCGATCACCAGCGCGCGCTGGCCGAGCTGAAGCTGGGCTGAGCCGGTGACCGCGCCGCAGCCCGCACCGCACGGCCTGGCCGGGCATCTGACCGGGTTCGTCGCCGCGCTGCGGGCCCGCGGCATCCCCGTCGGCCCCTCGGAGACGGTCGACGCGGGCCGCGTGCTGAGCGTGCTCGAGCTGCTCGACCGGGAGGTGGTCCGCGAGGGCCTGGCGTGCGCGCTGCTGCGCCGCAGCACGCACCGCGCCACCTTCGACGACCTGTTCGATCTGTGGTTCCCGATCGCGACCGGTGCGCGGACCGGTGACGAACCGGAACTCCCGCGTACCCCGGACGGCGCGATCGACGTGCCCGCGCTGCGGGAACTGCTGGCGGGCCTGCTCGCCCAGGAGAGCGCCGGTCCGCAGCTGGAGCTGCTGGCCGGGCGGCTGGTCGAGGAGCTCGGGCAGTACCAGTCCGCGCGCGGACCGTCCTTCTCCGCCTACCAGGCCATGAAGGAACTCTCGCCGCAGAACCTGCTGGCGCAGGTCATGGCGGGCCTTGCCCAGCCGGCGGACGCGAGCGAGTTCGACACCGAGGTGACGCGGCGGCTGGCCCGCGACCGCATCGCCGGCTTCCGGGCGACGGTCGAGGCGGAGACCAATCGCCGTGTCGCCGAACAGATCGGCCGCGACCGCGTGGCCGCCTACGCCGTGGCGCGGCAGGCCGAGGACGCGGATTTCCTCCGGGCCTCGCAGCGGGAGCTGGCCGAACTGCGCCGCAGCTCCCAGCGCCTTGCCCGCATCCTCGCGTCCCGGCTGGCGGTGCGGCGCAGGCACGCGCGGCGCGGGGAGATCGATCTGCGCAAGACCCTGCGCGCCTCCATGTCCACCGGCGGTGTGCCGATCGACCTGGTCAACCGCAAACCGCGCCCGGGCAAACCGGAACTGGTGCTGCTGTGCGACATCTCGGGATCGGTGGCCGGGTTCAGCAACTTCACCCTGCTGCTCGTCAGCGCCCTGCGCGACCAGTTCTCCCGGGTGCGCATCTTCGCCTTCGTCGACCGGGCCGACGAGGTCACCGGCTACTTCACCGCCGACACTCCGCTCGACGACGTGGTGCAGCGGATCTTCACCGAGTCCGCGGTGATGGGGCCCGACGGCCACTCCGATTACGGTGCGGCACTGAGCAGTTTCGCCGAGAACTACGCCGAGGCGGTCACCAGCCGCAGCTCGCTGATCATCCTCGGCGACGGCCGAACCAACTACCGCAATCCCCGGCTCGAGATCCTGCGCGAGCTGGTCGGCCGGGCACGCCACGCGCACTGGCTGAATCCGGAGTCGTCGGTGCACTGGGGGAGCGGGGACTCGGCCGCCCGCGAGTACGGGGAGGTCATCGAGATGCACGAGTGCCGTTCGGCGCGGCAGCTGACCGCCGTGGTGTCACGGCTGCTACCGGTGTGAGGAGCGCGGATGCGTGACGAACTGCTCGCCTACTGCCTGGCCAAACCCGGTGCCCGGCAGGACGAACCGTGGGAGGGCGATGTCGTGGCCAAGGTCGGCGACAAGATCTTCGCCTTCCTCGGCTCGGGCACCGCGATCGGCCTCGAGTGCGGCGCCGACCGCACCGAAGCCGACGAGCTGGTGCGGATCCACCCCGGCGACGTGACGGCCTCGGCCTACATCGGCCGCTACGGCTGGAACAGCATCACCGTCGGCGGATCGGTCCCCCTCGACGAGATCTTCGAGCTGATCGACGCCTCCTACGACGCCGTGGTGGCCAAGCTGCCCAGATCCAAACGGCCGACGGCGCCGGACGTTTCAAGGAAACGTTAAGCGCTTCACAGGCCACGGCGGCCAGGATCCGCGTCATGCTGATTGGGGCGCCGCACCGCGGTGAGCACGATGACCCGCGGCCCGCCGCGCACACCGCCACGGACGGTGCGGGACGCGCCGCATGAACGACCGGTGTGACCCCGATGTGGCGCGCTGGTGGGAGAACGGCCCGGTCTGGACCCGCCGCCCCGGGGAGCGATCGCAGGACGATCCGCTGCCGGGCACCCCCATCGCCCCGCCCTCGCCGAACGCGCCGCTTCCCCGCCTCACGGCCGACCCGCGGACGCCCGACGCCGTGTGGGCGCGCCCGGCGGCCGAGCGCGGCGCCGCGATTCCCCCCGTCTACGGACCCGATGCCGGTCCTGCGGCACAGGCCCCCGGCACGATGCGCGCCACACCGGGCCCGGCGCTGCTCGGGCCGGTGCCCGCCGACCTCGGCGTGGAAGTGACCGTGGCGGCCCTGACACCGCCGGACGCGACACCGGGACCCCCGGTCCCGGGGGAATCGGCGCAGACCGCGCCGCCGGTGCTGTGCATCGGCCGCCTGGCCGCGCCCGGCTCGTCGGCGATCGCCGACCGCTGCGCGGGCACCGCCGAGTCGCCCTGCCGCGGGGTGCAGGTCGCCCGCAAACTGGCCCGGCTCGCCGCCGTCCGGGCGGCCGAGGCACCCGCGGCGGCCGAGGTCCAGCTGCGCCGCGCCCTGCTGATCGGTTCCTGCGGCGCGAGCCCGCGCGAGCTGGCGCTGCTGCGCGCACAGCTGGTCGGCGTCATCGCCGCGCAGGCGGGCCGGGAGGCCGACGCGGCGGAGGCGGCCCTGGCCGCCGCTCGCGCGTGGCGCCCCATCTCGGCCGCCGACACCGCCCACTACACCGTCGTCGCCGCCCGTGCCCTGCGCCGCGCGGGCAGGCACGCGGAGGCGGTCGCGGCCTTCGAGAAGCCGCTGCTGGGCACCCGCACCCCCTACGCCGGCGCCCAGCTGAGCGCGGTCCGCGCCGAATACGCCGACTCCATGCGACGCCTCGGCAGGCACCGCGATGCCGCCTGGCAGTTCACCGAGGCCGCGCGGTTGATCGCCGGCCGCGCCGACGACCGCCATCGCCACGCCGAGCTGGTGTGGGCCGCGGCCACCGCCCGCGAGCAGTGCGGGCAGCTCGAGGCCGCCGTCGCCGGATACGTCCGCGCCGGGGTGCTCTGGGACCAGCTCGACCTGCAGGGTCCGCGGGAGCGTTGCCTGTCCGCGGCTGCGCGCGTCTGGGACGCCCTCGCCGCCGGTGGTGCCCGGCCGCCGACCCGTTAAGCTCGGACCTCATGCACAGCAAGCCTGCGCCGCGGCGCAAGCTCGGGGTGATGGGCGGCACGTTCGATCCCGTTCACCACGGGCATCTGGTCGCCGCCAGTGAGGTGGCGCACCGTTTCGACCTGGACGAGGTCGTGTTCGTGCCGACCGGCAAACCGTGGCAGAAGGCGAACAAGCAGGTCAGCGCCGCCGAGGACCGGTACCTGATGACGGTGATCGCGACCGCGTCCAACCCGCGGTTCTCGGTCAGCCGGGCCGACATCGACCGGGACAAGGTCACCTACACCGTGGACACCCTCCGGGAGATGCAGGCCGCCCATCCCGACGCCGAGCTGTACTTCATCACCGGTGCGGACGCGCTGGCCAACATCCTGACATGGCAGGATTGGGCCGAACTGTTCGACCTGGCCAAATTCGTCGGGGTGAGCAGGCCGGGGTACGAGCTCAACACCGATCATCTCGAGGAACATCTGCGCGATTTTCCCGACGACGCGGTGACCATGATCGAGATCCCGGCCCTGGCCATCTCCTCGAGCGAGTGCCGGCGGCGCGCGGCGCAGGGGCGGCCGGTCTGGTACCTCGTTCCCGACGGCGTCGTGCAGTACATATCGAAGCGGCACCTGTACGAGGCCGCAGGAACGGAAGGCAACTGATGACGGCGTCCGCCGAAGCGGTCACGATGGCCAAGGTCGCGGCACTCGCGGCCGACGACAAGCTCGCCACCGACGTGGTGGTGCTCGACGTGTCCGAGCAACTGGTGATCACCGACTGCTTCGTGATCGCCTCGGCGCCCAACGAGCGCCAGGTCAACGCGATCGTCGACAACGTCGAGGACAAGCTGCGCGAGGCCGGGTACAAGCCCGTGCGTCGCGAGGGCACCCGCGAGGGCCGCTGGGCGCTGCTGGACTACGTCGACATCGTCATCCACATCCAGCACAACGACGAGCGCAACTTCTACGCCCTGGAGCGGCTGTGGAAGGACTGTCCGACCGTCGAGGTGGAGGGCATCCGCCCGCCCGCCGCTCCCGCCCCTGCCGACGCGGAGACCGAGGGCGACACCGAGTGAGTGACCGAGGCCGCGAGGCCACCGGGGCGCCGTCGGCTGCCGGCGCCCGCCGAGTGAACAAATACGCCCACGTGCGCACCCTGATCCTGTTGCGGCACGGGCAGACCGAGTGGAACGCCGTCGATCGGATGCAGGGTCAGATCGACACCGACCTCACCGATCTGGGCAGGCAGCAGGCCAAGGAGGCCGCGCGGGAACTGGTGTCGCGCAACGCGATCGCCATCCACGCCTCGGACCTGCGCCGGGCCAAGGAGACCGCACAGGCACTCGGCGACCTGTCCGGGCTGCCGGTCGTCACCGATCCGCGCCTGCGCGAAACCGATCTCGGTGACTGGGAGGGGCTGACCCACCTCGAGGTCGACGCCGACTACCCGGGCGCGCGGGTGCAGTGGCGCCTGGACGCGACCTACACCCCGCCGGGTGGCGAGAGCAAACTCGAGGTCGGCGCCCGGTCGCTGCCGGTGGTGCGGGAACTGTACAACGACCGGCAGGATTGGCCGGGCCGGACTATCATCCTGGTGGCGCACGGCGGGCTGATCGCTGCTCTCACGGCCGCGCTGCTGGATCTGCCTCCCGGTAACTGGCCCATCCTCGGTGGACTCGCCAACACCAGCTGGGTGCAGCTGTCCAGCCACGGCCCCGACATCGACCGACCCGGCTGGCGTCTCGATGTATGGAACGCAGCGGCGAAGGTAGCTCCCGATGTCCTCTGATGAGCCCGTCCGGTCGGTACCGGACGAATTGTTCCAGCAGGTGACGGCCCGGCCCGAACGGCAATTGCCGGACGCGCTGTTCGGCCCGGCACCAGCGGCGCCCCGGCGCCCCGAACGCGAGGAACCCATCCGCACCGTCCCCGACGAGCTCTTCAAGCAGGCCACCGCCCGCGCCACCCGCTCACTACCCGACGCGCTGTTCGGCCCGATACCGCCCCCGCCCGCCGCGACCCTCGAGACGGCGGACGACGCTGCCCCGGAAGAGGATTCGCTCACCGCCGAGGAAACGGCGGGGGAGCCCGGCGGGGAAGCGCCGTCGGAGGCGCCCGCCTCGCACGGATCCGACCCGGTGGAAGCGGTCGCCGCCGAGGCGAGCCCGGTCCCCGGCGATGTCGCCGCCGAGACGAGTGACGGCGAGGCGGACTCCGCCGTCGGACGCGCCGGGACCCCGACGACGCCGGGCGACGGGCCCGACGAGGCAGACGAGGTAACGGCCGACCGAGACGCCGAGGTGAGCGTGTCGGCTCCCGCCGAGGACGCCGCCGCGGACCTGCCCGCCGAAAACGGTTCCGTCACCGTGGCTTCGGCCCCGGAAATCCTGGACGAGACCGCGGACGCGCCCGACGAACCCGCCGTCGCCGCGTCGGCCCCGGCCGACGACGACTCGGCGGACGGCGTCGAGCCCACGCCCCCGCTCGCACAGGAGACGGCGCTCCCTGCGGCTGCCTCCACCGAGAACGCTTCCGCCGACGCGGTTCCCGAGGTGGCCGTTCCGGCCGCCGAGCTCGCCGCGCCCGCGAACGGCACCGTCGTGCCCGCGAGCGAGGCAGGCGCCCCCGCGCCCGCCGAGGCCGAGCCCGCCACGCCGCGTCCCGTGCTGCTGGTCATCGCCGACTCCCTGTCCTACTTCGGCCCCAAGGGCGGCCTGCCCGCCGACGATCCGCGGATCTGGCCGAATCTGGTGGCCGCGGAACTGGATTGGGACGTCGAACTGGTCGCACGGATCGGCTGGACCTGCCGCGACGCCTACTGGGCGCTCATCGGCGACCCCCGGGTCTGGGCCGCGGTCCCGCGGGCAGGCGCTGTGGTCTTCGCCGTGGGCGGCATGGACACCCTGCCCTCGCCCTTGCCCACCGCGCTGCGCGAGATGATCCGCTACGTGCGGCCGCCGCGGCTGCGCCGCGGCGTGCGCGCGACCTACAACTGGTTGCAGCCCAAGCTGTCGAAACTCGGCCGCCCCGTCGCCCTTCCGCCTCGGGTCAGCGTCGGCTACCTGGAGGACAGCCGCGACGCCCTCGCCCAGCTGCGCCCGGAGCTGCCGATCATCGGCGTGCTGCCCTCGGTACACAAGTGTGACGCCTACGGCCGGGTCCACCGCGGTCGTCCGCGCGCGGTCAAGGCACTGCGCGCGTGGTCCGAACGGACCTCGGTGCCGCTGGTCGACCTCGGCGAGGCCGTGCGCGACGACATCGAGTCCGGCGACGCGAATCCCGACGGCATCCACTGGGGCTGGGCAGGCCATCAGGCGGTCGCGACGGCGATGACCAAGACGCTGCAGGAAATCCGGTAATCCGTGACCGTTGTCGTGGTCACCGATTCGTCGGCGGGGCTCCCGGCCGACGCGGTCGCCGATCTCGGCATCGAGGTCGTGCCGCTGCACGTCCTGGTGGGTGAGCGGCAGATCCGCGAGGGTGTGGATCCGTTCGAGATCGACTACGCCGCCGACGTCGTCACGACTTCGGCGGCCTCGCCCGGGGAGATGCGCGCGGCCTACGAGGCGGCCCTGGCGCGCAGCGACGGCGACGGCGTCGTCGCGGTGCATCTGTCGCGACTGCTGTCGGCGACCTGGGAGGCGGGCAGGCAGGCGATCGCCGACATGGGCGCCGCCGAGCAGGTCCGCTTGGTCGACTCCCTCGGCGCGGGCCTGGCCACCGGCCTGCCGGTGCTCGCCGCCGCCCGTCGCGCGGCGGCGGGCGAATCGCTGTCGGCGGTCTACGACGCGGCCGTCGCCGCGTCGGGTCGGGCCCGGACCTTCCTGCTGGTGAACCGGACCGAGCAGTTGCGCCGTGGCGGCAGGCTCAGCAGCGCCGCCGGCTTCTTCGGCAGCGAGCTGGTCACCAAGCCGCTGCTCCAACTCGTCGACGGCAAGCTGGAGCTGCGGGAGAAGGTGCGAACCCGGTCCCGGGCCTACGCCAAGCTGGTGGCCGCGGCCGTGGAGGCCGCGGGCCCCGACGGCGCCGCCCTCGGGGTGCAGCACCTGGACGCGCCCGACGCGGCCGAGACCATCGCCGCGCAACTGCGCGAGCAGATCCCGGGCGTGAGCGAGTGCCACGTGGCCGAGTTCGGGCCGACGCTCGGCGTCCACCTCGGTGTCGGCGCGCTCGGCGTGCTGGTCCTGCCCGGCGGTTGTTCGTGACCGGAACCCGTTGCCGGGCAGGGTGTTCACGGCGCGGATGACCTCGGTGTCCGGCGCGCGGCGCCGGGCCTCTACGATGCCCCGGTGACCGGACACGACGATTTCGAGCACTTCGACGCCGCCGGGCTGCCGCCGCGCAGGCAGCAGATCCTCGCCGTCATCCGCGACTGGGTACAGGCGCACGGCTACGCCCCGAGCCCGCGGGAGATCGCCGACGAGGTCGGCGTGAAGTCCACCTCCACCGTGTCCCGGCACCTGCGTGCCCTCGAGGAGGACGGCTTCCTCCGCCGTGGCGCCGCGGTGACCCGGCCGATCGACGTGCGGCTGTTCCTGCGCGGCGGCGCGGGCCCGGCCGAATCCGACGCCTCGGTCACGGTGCCGGTGGTCGGTGACATCGCGGCGGGCACCCCGATCCTGGCCGAGCAGCACGCCGACGACCAGCTGACCCTGCCCCGCGAACTGGTCGGCGGCGGCACGGTGTTCGGCCTCCGCGTGCGCGGCGACTCGATGATCGACGCCGCCATCTGCGACGGTGACCTGGTGGTCGTGCGTCGGCAATCCGAGGCCCACCCGGGCCAGATCGTCGCCGCCATGATCGGCGACGAGGCCACGGTGAAGGTGTACCGGCGGCGCAACGGCCATGTCTTCCTCGACCCGTGCAATCCGGCGTACGCGCCGATCGACGGTGACGAAGCGGTCGTCCTCGGCAAGGTCGTGTCGGTGATGCGCCGGGTCTGATCCGGCTACGCCGCCGCCCGCGGCGCCGCCCAGTCCAGGTATCCACCGTGCGGGGCGGCCCAGCCCAGCGGCACACCGTCGCGGGCGAGGGCGAATCGCGCCGTGCCCGAGTCGCTTCCGGGCAGCCCGGCGGCGAGATCCGGGAAGACGCCGGGTCCCTCCTGGGAGATCCAGTGCACGGGCAGCGCGGTGACCAGGTCGCGGAATCGGGTGCGACCGGCGGGGGTGAGGTAGGTCAGGACCGCGCTGTGGAAGACCACGACGGTGCTGCCGGACGGTGCCGAGTGCACCAGGTCCCCGAGCCGGTCGAGCAGGTCGCCGCGCACCAGCAGCGGCGGATCGGCGGCCGCGATCGCGCAGGCCGCGCGCAGCCGTTCGAGCCGCCGGGGGTCGCCCGGCCAGACCAGGGTCTCCAGCCAGTGGCGGTCGTCCGGGTCGGCCGCGTCCAGGGGATTCACATCGATGCCCGCGCGGAACACGATCTCCGGCAGACGTTCCGGGATCGGCGGGCCACCGGTGACCCGGCACGGCAGGCGCACCGGCGACGGCCCGTCCACCGGGTGCAGGAGCCGGTCGCCGTAGTCGTAGCTGAATCGGTCCGGATACAGGCAGAGCCCGGCCGAGGCACCCACCTCGATCAACGCCACCGGTCCCGCCAGGTCGGCGAGTGCGGGCAACAGGGTGGCGGCGCGGCCCGCCTCGTTCGTCTGGGTGCCGCGGCGCCGGATGGTGCCGGTGACCTCGTCCCATCGCCGGAGCAGCTGCCGCCGGAACTCCTCCGCCGAGTCGGTCTCGATGCCGTGGAAGCGGGCCGCGGCCAAGACCAGGTTCGGCTGCTGCTTGTCCGGCGGCAGCGCGCCGATCAGCGCGGTCAGCCGGTCGTCGGCCGCGACGGCCAGTGCCCACCGTTCGTAACGGTCGGACTGTCCGCGCGCCTCGCGGACGGCGAAGTCGTGGAAGCGTTGTCCCGGATGCATGGCTCCAGGCGTACACCGGATCGGCCATGGCGCTCACCGTATCCGCGCACCCTGCGCGAAAGCCTCGGCGAGCAGCGGGACAGCGGGAGTTGTCCACAGGCGCCCGGTTGTCCACAGGCCGCGGGAAAGCCCTGGTCGGCACCGGTCCGCGCGCCGAAGCGGCGCCTAGCGTCGCCGTCATGCCACGACACGAAGAACACGAGCGGATCCGGCAGCGTCTCGGCGTCCTGGCCGCGCCGGAACGCAGCCCGGGCACGGACCCCGTCCGGCCCGGCGGTGCGTCCACGGTCGGCCGGCGCGGAAGCGGTTCGGGGTGGCGTTCCGGCGCGGGCGGCGACGCGCCGCCGGGTCGGGCCGGCGACGGCCGCTGGGACAGTGACGAACTCGACGACCCCGGGCCCGTCGGACTGCCGGACTGGCTGGACGACGGGCCCGCCCGCCGCCGTCGCGGGGGACTCCCCGCGCGGCTGCGGGGCTCGCGCTGGGACCCGGGCAGGCGCGGCGTGGCGGCCTTGGGCGTGGTCGGCGTGCTGGCGGTCGTGGTCACCGCGCTGGTCCTGGTCCGTGATCGTCCGGTCACGCAGGCGGTCGCCCCGGTGCCGTCGGTGCGGGCCGATCACGCCACCCAGACGATCCAGCCGGGCATCGCGCCACCCGTGCCGGTCGCGCGGCAGGACGCCGCGGCCCAGCTGGTGGTCAGTGTCGTCGGCATGGTCGCGCGCACCGGGCTGCAACGGCTGCCCGGCGGCGCGCGGGTCGCCGACGCGATCGAGGCCGCGGGCGGGGCGCTCGACGGAGCCGACCTGAGCAGCCTCAACCTGGCCCAGCGACTGACCGACGGCGATCAGATCGTCGTCGGCGCGAGCGGCCCGTCGGACGGCCCGCCCCGGCTCGGCAGTGTCACCATCGCCGCCGCCGACCGCGCGCCCGGCCCCTCCGGCGCAGGCACCCGTCCGTCCGGCTCGCCCGCTCCTGCCGGCGCGGGCCGGGTGAACCTCAACACCGCGGGCGAAGCGGAACTCGACGCGCTGCCGGGTGTCGGCCCGGTCACCGCGAAGGCCATCGTCGCCCATCGCACGGCGCACGGCCCCTTCACCGACGTCGCCCAACTCGGCGACGTGGACGGCATCGGGCCCGCCCGCCTCGCCAAGCTGCGTGACCTGGTCACCCTGTGAACCGCGTGACGTGTCCCGCCGGTGCCGAGCAGCGTGCTCGGTGAACGCCGGACACCACCCGCGGGCAGGTGCCCCGGCGGCGGAGGCGGAGGGCGGACGGGGGCCTGTCGGGACGCCGCTCGGCGGGCAGCTGCTCGACGGACGGTTGGTGCCCGCGGCGGTGTGCTGCTGGGTGGCGACGCTGGTCGCGTTGACGCTCGGCTGGTGCGCGGGCCTGGCGCTGGCCGTGGCGTCCCTGCTGGCGGCGATCGGCCTGTGGGTCGCGCTCGCGTGGGCGATGGCGCATCGGCGTGAGCGGTGGCGGGTGATCGTGGCGGCGGCGCTGGCGGCGATGGTCGCTGGGGCGGGCTTCGCGCTGGCCGGGTCCTGGCGTGCTCACGAGGTGCAGGCGCATCCGCTCCGCGAGAGCTTCGGCCGCAGTGTCGAGGTCGTCGCGGTGGTGACCGACGACCCGAAACCGGTGCGCGGGGCGGGATTCGGCGGTCAGCGGCGGTGGGTGATCCGGGCGGGGTTGCGCGAGTTCGGGACCGGCGCGACCCGGGTGCGTGCGCGCGGAGACCTCGTGGTGCTCGCGTCCGGCGCCGCGTGGGAACGGCTCGGGCCGGGGCAGCGGATCCGGTTCCGCGCGCGGGTGTCCGAGCCCGACCGGCCCGACCTGACGGTGGCGGCGCTGCACGCGCAGGACATCCCCGAACTCGTCGGCCGGCCGCCGTGGTGGCAGCGCTGGGCAGGCTCCGTGCGGGCCGACCTCGCCGCCGCCGCGCAGCGTGGACTGTCCGCCGACGCCGCCGGCCTCCTGCCCGCCATGGTCGTCGGGGACACCTCACACCTGTCCGGCCGGGTACGGGATGCGTTCGAAACCGCCGGGCTGCAACACCTCAACGTGGTCAGCGGCGCGAACTTCACCATCCTGCTGACGGTCGCGCTGGCCATCCTGCGCGTCGTCTCCGCCGGGCCGAGGGTCGGCGCGGCCATCGCGATCCTCGTCGTCGGCACCTTCGTCCTCATCGCGCGGCCCGACCCGAGCGTGCTGCGCGCGGCGGCCATGGGCTCGGTCACCGTGCTGTCCCTGGTGACCGGACGGCGCAAGCAGGCACTGCCCGCGCTGTGCGCGGCCGTCATCGGATTGCTCGCCGTCACACCGGCGCTGGCGACGAGCGCGGGGTTCGCGCTGTCCGTCGCGGCGACCGCAGGCTTGATCCTGCTCGCGCCCACTTGGGCCGACTGGCTGCGGGGTCACGGCTGGTGGCGGGCGCCCGCCGAGGTGGTCGCGGTCGCGGCCGCCGCATTCGTGGTGACCCTGCCGTTGATGATCGCCCTGTCCGGGAAGATCTCGCTGGTCGCCGTGGCCGCCAACATCCTCGTCGCCCCGGTGGTCGGCGTGATCACCGTGATCGGGGCGGCCGGCGCGTCGGTCGCGGTGCTGTCCACGGGTGCGGGCGCCGTGGTGCTGTGGTGCGCGGCGCTGCCGCTGTGGTGGTTGCTCACGGTGGCCGACACCGCCGCGGGCGTGCCCGGCGCGACCGTCACCGTGCCGTCCGGCATCGCCGGGGGTCTCGTCGCCGCCTGCGTGGTTGCCCTGGCGGTCGTGGTCCTGCGCAGCAGCGTGGTCCGCCACCTGTGCGCGGCGATACTGCTCGGGGTCGCGGCGGTGCTCGTCCCCGTCCGGCTGTGGCATCCCTTCTGGCCGCCGCCGGGCTGGGTCGTCGCCATGTGCGACGTCGGCCAGGGCGACGCGTTCGCCGTGTCCACCGGACCCGGTTCCGCCGTCGTCATCGACGTCGGCCCCGATCCCCGCCCCGTCCGCCGCTGTCTCGACCGCCTCGGTATCGACCACGTCCCCCTCCTCGTCCTCACCCATCCCCACGCCGACCACATCGCCGGCCTCGAAGGCGCCCTGCACCATCGCACCGTCGACGCCATAGCCACCGCGCCCGCCGAACTCCACACCGTCGCCACCCGCCTCTGCCCCGACCGCGCAGCCTCCGCTCCTACCGCCCCTGCGTATTCACCGCCGGTCGTCCCACCCCCACCCCTGCACCGGACCGCAGACCCCACCCCGAATCCCGAACCCACCCCACCCGCCCATGCGAACGTCGATCACCCGACCACGCACCCGACAACCACACACCCCCGGCCGGCGTCCGCACCACCCGCTCCGGCCCAGCCGCCGCTGGCCCAGCCGCCGCTGGCCCAGCCGCCGCCGGCACAACCGCCGCTCGAGGCACCTGCGCCCGAACGCCTGGCGGCCGGGAAACATACGGCCGGACCCACTACCTCCGCGCCGACCTTCGCCCAGCGGGGGCACCCACCTCGAGTGCCACCGACACCGGCGCTGTCGACGCTCGTGGAATCGGCGTCGGCGCGTCGGGCGAGCGAGCAGCCGGCGCACGCGCAGTTGTCCGGCGTCCAGCCGACGTCCGGGTACCTCGAATCCGCGCAGACGGCGTCCGCACGATCAACATCCTCGCCACCGGCATCGATGCGATCGACGGCGTCCCGATCGGCGCGTGCGCCGGGGGCACTCCGGGAACACGCGCCTGTGCGCTCGACGGCCGGGAGCCCTACGGCCGGGAGCCATACAGCCGGGCTCACTACCTCTATGCAACCGCCCTCCGCGCAACCGCCCTTCGCGCAACCGCCCTTCGCGCAACCGCCCTTCGCGCAGCGCGTACTCCCCCCTCGAGTGCCACCGACACCGGCGCTGTCGACGCTCGCGGAAACGGCGCCGACGCGTCAGGCAGCCGTGCAGAAGGCCACACACCCCACCGCGGCACGATCGGCAGAGATCCGGCGCCGAGCCCCTGCCGATCAGCTGCCGCCGACGGCGCCCGACCACGCACACGGCGAACCGTCGACGGGCACCGCGCACCCCGGCGAACCCTGCTCGGGCAGGAGCCCGTCCGCCGACGTCGCCCCGCCGCCGGGCGTCACCGACATCCCGGAAATCGCCGCCGCCCACGGCGTTCCGATCATGGAACTGCACTCCGGTCACAGCTTCGGCTTCGGGCGGGTGGAGCTCGACGTGCTGGCTCCCGGGCCGGAACCTCCGTTCTCGCTCGCGCAGGACGAGGCGAACGACCGCTCGCTGGTTCTGCGCGCCCGGACGCCGGCGGGCACGGTGTTGTTCACCGGGGACATCGAATCCGGCGCGCAGCAGCGGCTTCTGGCGACCCAGGACGTGCGGGCCGACATCCTGAAGGTGCCGCACCACGGGTCGCGCACCACCATCCCGGCGTTCCTCGCCGCGGTGCGGCCGGTGCTCGCGCTCACCAGCGCGGGGCGGGACAACACCTTCGGGCATCCGCATCCGAGGACCCTCGCCGCGCTGGAACAGCTCGGGGCGACCGTCGCGCGCACGGATCGCGACGGGGACGTGCTCGTGCTCGGCACGCCGGGGAGTCTGCGGGTCGTGCGGGCGCGGCCGCGGCGGTGTCGGTGCGGTTCCGTAGGATCGCAGCGTGACCGCCCAACCCGTACACCTGCTGCTCGGCGACGAGGAACTGCTGGTCGAACGCGTGACGGCGCAGATAACCCGCGAGGTCCGCGCCGGCGCGCCGGACCCGGACGCGGTGCCGGTCGACCGGCTGCGCGCCGGTGACGCCGGTCCGGCCGAACTCGCCGAGTTGCTCAGCCCGTCCCTGTTCGCCGAGGACCGGATCATCGTGCTCGAATCGGCCGCGGAGGCGGGCAAGGACGCGGTGTCGGTCATCACCGGTGCCGCCGCCGATCCGCC
>NZ_BAGK01000060.1 GCF_000308795.1 Nocardia thailandica NBRC 100428
CGGGCGAGCACGGTTCGGTGATCAAGACGCAGCCGCTGACCGGCGCGCCCGCGATTCCGGGGGCGCGCAACCAGCTCGTCCTGTACCGGTCGGTGGACGCGCAGGGCAAGCCGGTCGCGGTCTCGGGGCTGCTGGCCGTGCCCGCCGGGACTCCGCCCGCGGGCGGGTGGCCGCTGATCTCGTGGGCGCCGGGGACGACGGGGGTGGCCGACAAGTGCGCCGCCTCGCGGGACGACCGGGACTCCTCGCCCGTGCGCGACCTGCAGGCGAAATGGATCGCGGCCGGGTACGCCGTGGCGCAGACCGACTATCAGGGCCTGGGGACAGCGGGCGAGCACGGCTACCTCATCGGGGAGACCGAACAGCGGGCCGTGGCCGACATGGCCACGGCGGCACGGTCGGTCGACTCCTCGGTCGGCCGCCGCTGGGTCGCCATGGGGCACTCCCAGGGCGGGCACGCGGCGCTGTTCGCCGCGAGCGCCGCGAGCGCGTGGGCGCCGCGGTCGGAGCTGCTCGGCGTGGTCGCCCTCGCGCCCGCCGCGCACCTGGGAGAGCAGGTGCGGGTGGCGAAGCTGGCCGCGGCGTCGCCGGTCGGCGGCCTCGGCGCGGGCGACCTCGCGGTGTTCGTGCCGCTGCTGGTGCGCGGCGCGCAGACCGTCGGCTCCCTCGACACCTCGCGCTTCCTCACCGACAAGGCCAGTTCCCTGCTGCCCCTGGCCGATTCGGAGTGCACCGGCGGCCTGCGCGACAAGAACCGCTGGGGCGGGCTGTCGCCCAGGGACGTCTTCACCAAGAACGCCGACCTGGGCGACTTCCTGCGCGTCCTGGACACCAACGACCCCAGCTCGCTGCGCTTCGACGTCCCGGTCATGGTCCGTCAGGGGGGCCGCGACCTCACCGTCACGCCCCAGTCCACCGAGGCCATGCTCGGCGAACTGAAGCTCCGCGGCCAGCACGTCGACTACGAGAAGTACGACGGCGTCGACCACGGCGGCATCCTCGCCGCCTCCTACGACGACGTCCGCGCCTGGGTGGACGCCCGCTTCGGCATCAGCCGCTGACCGGCCGCGCCGTCGCGTCGTGGTGTTCGCCCACAGCAGAGGGACCGCGTGCGCGGGCCCGCCGGTCTCTAGTCTCGGAGTATGGGCGAGCGCGACGGACTGCAGGTCATCCCCGGCGGGCGCGAGGAGCGTCCCGAACCGCTGTGGCGGGAGGTGCTGGGCGAGCGGTTGCGCGCGCTGCGGCAGGACCGGCGCTCGACGCTGGCCGAGACCGCCGGGCGGGCCGGGATCTCGCCCCAGTACCTGTCCGAGGTCGAGCGCGGGCGCAAGGAGCCGTCCAGCGAGATGATCGCGGCACTGGCCGGGGCGCTGGGTACCTCCGTCGGCGACCTGGTCGGCCAGGTCGCCGACGCGATGCGGACCGGCCGCCGGGTGGCGGCCGGCCGCAGGGCCGTGCCGCACCTGCGGTCGACGGCGCGGCCGGTGCCCCCGCTCGCCCGGCCCGGCGGAGCGGGCCCGAACGCCCTGCTCATGGCGGCCTGACCCTGCGCGGCGCGGTCAGCGCCGCTGGGTCAGGACGTGGTCGACGAGCCCGTACTCGATCGCGGCCGCGGCGGTGAAGACCCGGTCGCGGTCGGTGTCGCGGCGCAGCGTCTCGGGTGTCTGGCCCGTGTGGTGGGACAGGATCTCCTCGATGGCGGCGCGCATGCGCACGATCTCGTCGGCCTGCAGGATGAGGTCGGGGATGGCGCCCTGGCCCCGGGTGGCCGGCTGGTGCAGGACGGCGCGGGCGTGCGGCAGCATGGCCCGGTGCCCGGCCTCCCCGCCCGCCAGCAGGACCGCCCCGACGGCGATCGCCTCGCCGACACAGGTCGTGTGCACGGGCGCCTGGATGAAGCGCATGGTGTCGTAGACGGCCAGCATGGCGGGCAGCTCGCCGCCCTCGCAGTTGATGTAGAGGTTGATGGGCAGCTCGGGATTGTCGGACTCGAGGTGCAGCAGCTGGGCGATCAGCGCGTTGGCGACGCCGGAGTCCATCGGGGTGCCCAGGTAGACGATGCGTTCGCCGAGCAGATGCGAGTAGATGTCGGTGACGCGTTCGCCGCCGCGCGGATGCTGGGAGACGACATTGGGGATCGTGTAGGTGCTCATGGTTGTCCGTTCTGCGCGCAGGGGTGGGGTGGCCGCTCAGGCGTCGCCGTCGGCGCCGGGCCCGTCGTCACCGGGGAGCCGCCCCCACCCGGCCGGGGTCAGGCCGAAGCGGTGCCGCTGCGGGATCACCTGGTCGAAGGACTCGACGACGTGGTCGACGAAGCCGTACTCCAGGGCCTGGGGCGCGGTGAACCAGCGGTCGTGCAGGGAGTCCTCGTAGACGCGCTCGTAGGGCTGGCCGGTGTCGGCGGCGATGAGCCCGAGCACGGTCTCCACGGTGTGGCGCAGGTCGTGTGCCTGCACCTCCACCTCGACCGCGGAGCCGCCGATGCCTGCCGAGCCCTGGTGCATGAGCACGCGCGCGTGCGGCATGGCGTAGCGGCGGCCGGGGGTGCCCGAGGACAGCAGGAACTGCCCGGCGCTGCACGCCAGGCCGAGCGCGAGCGTCGCGACCTCGCAGGGGATCAGGTTCATCACGTCGCGGATGGCGAGCATGGAGGGCACGGAGCCGCCGGGGGAGTGGATCCACAGCGCAATGTCGGCGCGCGCGTCCTCGGCGGCGAGGGTGAGCATCTGGGTGAGCAGCAGGGTGCCGTTGTCGTCGTCGAGCGGGCCGTCGAGGACGAGGATGCGGCGGGCGAAGAGGTGTTCGCGTGCCCGCCGGTCGAACATCGGGGTGGTGCGTTCGGTAGCCATGCCCCGAGACTGCCCGGCGCACGGGCGGCTCCGCCGCCGTCGCTGCTGTGAGCGGATCCGCTGTGAGCAGCGGCGTTCGCCGCGTCGGCGGCACGGGTCGCCGCGGCCTCCTCTCGGAGACTGCGGCGACCGTGGCGACCGCGGCGACCGCCGGGTCCGGCGCGGGTGGGGACTACTTCGCGTCGAAAGCCCGTGCGCGCAGCGACCGTTCGACGCCCGCCTTGCCCTCGGAGACCAGGCGGTACAGCGCCGGCGGGATGTCACCGGCGAGGAAGGCGTCGGCCTGGGCGACGGCCGCCTCGCTGATGTCCCAGTGCGGGTACAGGCCGACCACCACGGTCTGCGCGACCTCGCTGGAACGCCGCTCCCACACGTCGGCGACCTCGGCGAAATACTTGCTCACATACGGCGCGAGCACCTCGCCCTGTCCCGCCGGGGCGAACCCGCCGACGATGGCGCGCGCGGTGATGTTGGGGACCGCGTCGTCGTGCATGACCGTCGCCCAGGCCCGCTCCTTGACCTCGGCGTCGGGCCGGGCGGTGCGCGCGGCCGCGGCCTGGCGCTTGCCCGCCGCGGTGGGGTCGGCGGCGAGTTCGGCGTCGATGACCGGGGATTCGACCCCGCCCGCGTCGACGACCCCGGCGGCGGCCAGCGCGGTGAGCAGGCGCCAGCGCAGGTCGGTGTCGACCGCCAGGCCGGGCAGGCCCGCCTGCTCCGGGTCGGCGTCGAGCAGCGTGGACAGCACCTCGGTGTGGCGCGGGGCCAGCTTCGCAGTGGTCAGCGCGTTGACGAAGGCCAGCTGGTGATCCGAGCCCGCCTCGGCGGCCCTGGCCAGTTCCAGCAGGCGGTCGGCGAATTCGCCCCAGCCGGTCTGTTCGGCCCAGGCCGGGTCGGCGTAGCTGCCGATCGCGGTGTGGGCCTGCATGAGCAGCCGCTGCACGACACCGATCTCGGACTCCGCGCCGATCCCGCGCTGCACCAGCGCCACGAAATCGCGCGCCTTCATCTCGGCCTGGCGGGTCATCTCCCACGCCGCCGACCAGGCCAGCGTGCGCGGCAGCGACTCGGCGATCTCGCCGATGCGGTGGACGACCACGTCGAGGGAGTCGGGGTCCAGCCGCAGCGAGCAGTAGGTGAGGTCGTCGTCGTTGACCAGCACCAGCTGACCCGCCCGCACGCCGACCAGCTCGGGCACCTCGGTGCGCTCGGCCGCGTCCAGGTCGACCTCGACGCGGTGCGTGCGCACGATGCGTCCGTCCTGCTCGCCGTAGACGCCGATGGCGATGCGGTGCACGCGGTGCTCACCCGCGCCCGGCTCGGCACCCTCCTGCACGACCGCGAACCGCGAGAACGTGCCGCCGGGCTCGATCTCGAAGTCCGGGCGCAGGATGTTGAGGCCGGTGGTCTTGAGCCACTGCGCGCCCCAGGTCGACAGGTCGCGGCCCGAGGCCTTCTCGAGCGCGCGCAGCAGATCGTCGAAGGTGGCGTTGCCGTAGGCGTGCTCGGCGAAGTAGGCACGCAGGCCCGCCAGGAACGGCTGCAGGCCGACGTAGGCGACCAGCTGCTTGAGCACCGAGGCGCCCTTGGCGTAGGTGATGCCGTCGAAGTTGACCTCGACGGCGTGCAGGTCGGGGATGTCGGCGGCGATCGGATGGGTGGAGGGCAGCTGGTCCTGGCGGTAGGCCCAGGACTTCTCCACGTTCGCGAACGTGGTCCAGGCGCTGGTGTATTCGGTGGCCTCGGCCTGGCACAGCACCGAGGCGAACGTGGCGAAGGACTCGTTGAGCCACAGGTCGTCCCACCACTTCATGGTGACCAGGTCGCCGAACCACATGTGCGCCATCTCGTGCAGCACGGTCTCGGCGCGGCGCTCGTAGGAGGCGCGGGTCACCTTGGAGCGGAAGACGTAGTCCTCGAGGAAGGTGACCGCGCCCGCGTTCTCCATGGCGCCCGCGTTGAACTCCGGCACGAACAGCTGGTCGTACTTCCCGAAGGCGTAGGGGACGCCGAAGTTGTCGTGGTAGAAGGCGAATCCCTGCTTCGTCTCGGTGAACAGGCGCTCGGCGTCCATGTGGTCGGCCAGGGAGGCGCGGCAGTAGAGCCCGAGCGGGATCTCGCCGTGGCTGTCGGCGAAGGAGTCGGTCCAGCGCGCGTACGGGCCGGCGATCATGGCGACCAGGTAGGTGCTCATGCGCGGGGTGGTGGCGAAGGTGTGGCGGACCACGGCGCCGATCCGGTGCTCGTCGACGGTGGCGCCGTTGGAGACGACCTTCCAGTCCGCGGGCGCGGTGGCCACCACGTCGAAGGTGGCCTTGAGGTCGGGCTGGTCGAAGCAGGCGAACATCCGCTTGGCGTCGGCGGTCTCGAACTGCGAGTACAGGTAGACGTTGTCGTCGGCCGGGTCGACGAAGCGGTGCAGGCCCTCGCCGGTGTGGGAGTAGACGCAGTCCGCCTCGATCACCAGCTCGTTGTGCTCGGCCAGGTTCGGCAGGGCGATGCCGGTCGACTCGTCGTAGCCGCTGATGTCGAGCGGGTCGCCGTTGAGGACGGCGGAGCGGATGCCCGCGGCGACCAGATCGATGTAGGTGCTCGCGCCCGGGGTCGCGGTGAAGGTGACGGTGGTCCGGGAACCGAACGTGTCGGAGACCTCCGACGCGGCGCCGCGCGGCTGGTCGGTGAGGTCGAGTTCGATCCGGTAGTTCTGCACGGCCACCGTGGCGGCGCGTTCGACCGCTTGGTCGCGGGTGAGATTCGGGGCAGCCATCGGTACTTGACACTCCTTCGTCGTCGACGAACACGGCACGGGGGAGCACCGCCGGCGAACGAGGCGGGGTGGTGCTCACGACGGTGTCCACAATGCCACCTGCCGCTGACCCCCGCTCACGACTTTCCGCCCGTGCCGTGCCCGCGCGCTCAGACCATCGAGACGACGAGTTTGCCCAGTGTCCGGTTCGTGTCGCCGAGTGCATGCGCGGTCGCCGCCTCCTCGGGCGGGAACACCCCGGCGATGGTCGGGCGGAGCGCGCCCGAGCCGAGCAGGTCGGCGATGGCGACCATGCCCTGATGATCGGCCTCGACCAGCAGCGACGCCACGCGCACGCCGTGGCGGTCCGCCGCCGCCCGCAGCCGCGGCCCCGCGCCGGGGAGCAGGGTAACGAGCAGGCCGCCGGGCCGCAGCGTCGGCAGCGACCGCAGCGCGTTCTCCTCGCCGAGCGTGTCGAGCACCACGTCGACCTCGCGCACGGTCCCGGCGACGTCGACCCGCCGGTAGTCGATCAGTTCGTCGGCGCCGAGCCCGCGCAGGTGCTCGTGCTTGGCCGCGCTCGCGGTGCCGATGACGTACGCGCCACGGGACTTGGCGATCTGCACCGCGAGGTGGCCGACTCCGCCCGCGGCGGCGTGGATCAGGACCCGCTGCCCGGCGCGGACGTCCGCGGTGTCGACGAGGGCCTGCCAGGCGGTGAGCGCGGCCAGCGGTGTCGCCCCGGCCACGACGTGGTCGACCCCGGCGGGCTTGCGCGCGAAGGCGCGGGCAGGGCCGGTGGCGTAGTCGGCCAGCGCGCCGTGCCCGTACGGGTAGGGCAGCATGCCGAACACCTCGTCGCCGGGCGCGAACAGGGTGACGCCGAAACCGACGGCCTCGACGACGCCGGAGACGTCCCAGCCGAGGACGAACGGCGGTGGCGGAAGGAACAATCCGGGCAGGGCCCGGTGCTTCCAGTCGGTCGGGTTCAGCCCGGCGGCGTGCACCCGGACGAGCACTTCGCTCGGACCCGGTGCCGGCCGGGGGATCTCGGTCACGTGCAGGACCTCGGGACCTCCGAGGACGTCCTGGCTGACGGCGCGCATGGTATCGGTCACGCGCTCCACGGTGCCGGGTCCGGCGCGCGGAGGAAATGGCAGAGAAGTCATCATCCGATAGGATCGTGCCATGCATCGTGTGGTTGTCCTGGCCCTCGACGGCGTCTACCCCTTCGAATTGGGCATTCCCCGGCGGATATTCGGCAACCTCGCCGACCGCTACGAGGTCATGACCTGCTCCGCCGACGGCGCGCCCGTGCAGACCTGTGCCGACTACCGGATCGTCGTCGAACACGGGCCGGAACTGCTGGCCACCGCCGACACCGTGGTGATCCCCTCCTGCGATCCCGAGGGCGCGACCGCCGGCCTCGACCCGGCGGTCACCGCCGCGCTCGCGCGGATCCGGCCGGGCACGCGCATCGTGTCGATCTGCACGGGCGCGTTCGTGCTGGCCGAGGCGGGCCTGCTCGACGGGCGCCCCGCCACCACGCACTGGCGCCTGGCCGACCGCTTCCGCGCGCGCTTCCCGCACATCGCCCTCGACCCCGATGTGCTCTTCGTCGACGACGGCGACGTGCTGACCTCCGCGGGCGCGGCCTCCGGCATCGACCTGTGCCTGCACATCGTGCGCGCCGATCACGGCAGCGCGGTCGCCAATCACGTGGCCCGCCTGGCCGTCGTCCCGCCGTGGCGCGACGGCGGCCAGGCCCAGTACATCGATCTGCCGGTCCCGGATCCGGCGGTGGCGGGCACCGCCGCGATCCGGCACTGGGCCGTGCAGCACCTCGACCTGCCGATCACCATGGGCGAGCTGGCCGAGCGGGCGGGCATGAGCAAGCGCACCTTCGCCCGCCGCTTCGTCGACGAGGTCGGCCTGAGCCCCGGGCGCTGGCTCATCCAGCAGCGGGTGGCGCGGGCGCGGCACCTGCTCGAGGTGAGCGACCTGTCGGTCGAGCAGATCGCCGGGCGCGTCGGGTTCGCCACCGGCGCCTCGCTGCGCCAGCACTTCCAGGCGGCGGTCGGCGTCGCGCCCCTGGCCTACCGGCGCACCTTCCGCGTCCCCGCCGACCGGGTGAGCGCCTGACCTCGGTAGAGTTCTGGCGAACCAGCAGGTATCCAGGATTCGGAGGCTCGACGTTGAAGCATGTGCACGCCGGGAAGGTTCGTGACCTCTACTCCGACGGCGACACCCTGCTGCTGGTCGCCTCCGACCGCGTGTCGGTCTACGACGTCGTGCTGCCCACCCCGATCCCCGGCAAGGGCGCGTTGCTGACCCAGCTGTCGAACTGGTGGTTCGAGTACTTCTCCGACATCCCCAACCACGTGGTCTCGGCGACCGACGTGCCCGCCGAGTTCGCCGGGCGCGGCATCCGCGTCAAGCCGCTGAAGATGCTCGCGGTCGAGTGCATCGCGCGCGGGTACCTGACCGGGTCGGGCCTCAAGGAGTACCAGGCCACCGGCACGGTGTCCGGGATCGCGCTGCCGCCGGGCCTGCGCGACGGCGACAAGCTGCCCGAGCCCCTGTTCACCCCGTCCACCAAGGCCGCCGAAGGGCACGACGAGGCGATCAGTTTCGCCGACGTGGTGAACCAGGAGGGCCGCGAGGTCGCCGAGAAGCTGCGCGACCTGACCCTCGAGATCTACACCCGCGGCGCCGCGCACGCGGCCGAGGCGGGCGTCATCGTCGCCGACACCAAGGTCGAATTCGGCTGGGACGGCGACGTGCTCACCCTCGGCGACGAGGTGCTGACCTCCGATTCGTCGCGCTTCTGGCCCGCCGACCAGTGGGAGCCGGGCCGCGCCCAGCCCTCCTTCGACAAGCAGTTCGTGCGCGACTGGGCGACCTCGACCGGCTGGAACAAGGAGTACCCCGGCCCCGAGATCCCGGCCGAGGTGGTCGAGGTGACCCGGGCCAAGTACGAGGAAGCCTACGAGCGCATCACCGGCCGCCGCTGGACGGCGGACCGGGGCTGACCCCTCGCCCGGCGCGCTCAGTGCACCGGCGCCGCGACACCTTTCACGGCGCAGATGTGCGCCATGTTCGCGCTGCCCCACGCGCCGAGCGTCACCAGCGCAGCGTTGAGCGAGACGCCCAGCTCGGTGAGTGAGTACTCGACCTTCGGCGGCACCTGGGCGTAGACCTCGCGGTGCACGATGCCGTCGTGCTCGAGTTCGCGCAGCTGCTGGATCAGCATCTTCTCCGTGGCCCCCGGCACCAGCCGCTTGAGGTCACCGAACCGCTGGGTGCCGGTGGACAGGGCCCACAGGATCAGCGCCTTCCACTTGCCGCCGACGACGTCGAGGGCCGCGTCGATGCCGCAGGAATACGGACGCTCTCGGTGCTTCATGCTCGCCTTACTTACTTTTTGGTGAGTATCGGACTTGATAGTCGGTACTTGTGAAGTGTAGTGCTACCGGCAAATCTGGGAGCACATCGCCGATCGGCGGTGCGAGCTTCGGAACAAGGGGAGACATGGGCAACTCGGTGGGCGCACAGCGGGTTTCGGTGATCGGTCTCGGTGCGATGGGTACCGCGCTCGCCCGGGCGCTGCTGGCCGCGGGCCATCGGGTGACGGTGTGGAATCGCACCGCCGCCCGCGCCGAGCCGCTGGCGGCGGCGGGCGCGGCGCTCGCCGAGAGCGCGGCCGCGGCGATGACGGCGGCCGACCTGGTGATCCTGTGCGTACTCGACGACGCGGCGGTGCGCGAACATCTCGAGCCCGCCGCGGACCGGCTGCGGGGCCGCACCGTGGTCAACCTGACCACCACGACGCCCGAGCAGGCGCGGGCGCTGGGGCGGTGGGCGCACGAGCGCGGCATCGATCTCGTCGACGGCGGGATCATGGCCGTGCCGTCGATGATCTGCGGACCGGCGGCCTTCGTGCTCTACAGCGGCGCGACCGCGGCCTTCGAGCGCTTCCGGCCGGTTCTCGAGGTCTTCGGGCGCGCGGAGTACGTCGGCCCGGATTTCGGCGCGGCGGCCATGTACGACCTGGCCATCCTCGGCGGCATGTACTCGATGTTCGCCGGTTTCCGGCAGGGCGGGCAGATGGTGCGCACCGCGGGCGGCACCGCCGCGCACCTGGCGACCCTGATGGCGCCGTTCCTGCAGGCGATGACCGCCATGCTGGCCCGGTACGCCCCCGGCATCGACGACCCGGCGAACTACGTGCCGGAGCAGAGCGCCGAATTCACCGCGAGCGCGCTGGCCACCATCGAGCTGGCGGCCGAGGAGGCGGGCACCGGGTCCGAGCTCCTCGGCGTGCTGCTGCGCACCCTCCCCGGCCTGTGAGCGGGGTGCCCGGCGGGCCGCGACGCGCCGGCGGACCGTCCGGCGCACCCGGCGGCGCCGCGACCGGCCGCGGCGTCGCGGCGCCGCCGGGTGCGGAGTCCTCGCGTCGGGCTCAGACGCTCACCGGCGCGGCGACCGCCAGGAAGTCGTCCACGAACGCGACCGCCCTTGCCTCGAACTCGGCGTAGTGCCGGGCCCGCGCGTCACCGGCGACGGCCTCGCCGAGCTGGAACGAGCCGTCGGCCCCGACCGTCTGGGGCTGCTCCTCGGCGTCGGGCAGCAGGCCGACCCGCGAATCGGCGAAGCCGCTGTAGTAGGCCAGGCCCGCGCTGAGCTGGCCCTCGAGCGCGGCCTGCATGTCCGGGATCAGCGGATCGGCACCGGACGCGCCCGCCAGGGCCAGCCACAGGATGCGCTTGCCCGCCAGCCGTGGCTTGCTGCGGCCGTAGGCGAAGCCGTAGTTCCACACCCGGTCGATCCAGCCCTTGAGCATCGCGGGCACGCTGTACCAGTAGGTCGGGAAGGCGACCACGACCACGTCGGCGGCCAGCAGCCGGTCCATGTGGGCCCGCGCCACCTCGGAATAGCGCTTGTCGCGGTTGCCCCAGTCGGGCTGGTCCGCCTCGATCATCCGGGGGTCGAAGTCCTCGGCGTGCAGGTCGAGCAGGTCGACGGTGTGGCCGGTGGCGGTGAGCCGGTCCACCGCGCGCCGGGCGATGTGCGCGGTGAGCGAATCGCGGCGGTGGTGGGCGACGACGACGAGAGCGTGCTTGGTCACGATGAACTCCTGGTGAGGGATCCGAATTGCGCTGTGCCTCCGAGTCAACCGCGAACGGCGTGGACGATCTATGGGAGAAGGTCTCGGATGGATAGGAATTCGTCTACGCTCGGGGCATGGATCCATTGAGCTCGCTCCTCGGGGGCATCCGGGCCGAGGGCTCGGTGGTGGCCCACGCGGTGCTGACCGCGCCGTGGACGATCCGGTTCGCCGACCGGACACCGCTGATCCTGCTGACGGTGCTGCGCGGCGGCGGCGTGCTGCGGCTGCCCGACGGGACCGCGCGCAGGCTCGCACGGGGCGACACGGCGGTGGTGCAGGGCGCCGAGCCGTTCCTGCTCGCGCACGACACCGACGCCGCGACGGGCCCGCACGTCGAGTACGAGCTCTCCTGCTTCGTCCCCGACGGTTTCGGCCCGGCCGCCCCCGAGTGCGCGACGGACGGATCGGGCCCCCGGCCGCCGGACGCGGCGGCGGCCGAGGAGACCGCGCTCGTCGTGGGCGCCTACTGCGCCGCGGGCCGTCGCCACGAACGGCTGCTGCGCGCGCTCCCCACCGCCCTCGTCGTGCGCGAGGAGGACGACGTCTGCGACTGGCTCGAGACCGCGGCCGCCTCGGCCTTCCGGCACCGGGCCGGCGCCCAGGCGATGATGGACCGGCTGCTGGACTGGGCCCTGGTCTGCACCCTGCGCACCTGGCTCGCCGAACAGGGCGACTGCGCGCCCGCCTGGTACCGGGGCCTGGCGGACCCCGTCGTCGGCCCGGCGCTGACCGCCATCCACACCGAGCCCTACCGGCGCTGGACGGTCGCCGCGCTGGCCGCCGAGGCGGCGGTGTCACGCGCGCTGCTGGCGCGCCGCTTCACCGAGGTCATGGGCGAGCCGCCGCTCGCCTACCTCACCGAATGGCGGATGGCCGAGGCCGAGGAACTCCTCGCCGACCCGACGCGCAGCGTCGCCCAGATCGCCGGAACCGTGGGATACGCCGACGCTTTCGGCTTCAGCGCGGCGTTCAAACGGTCCCGCGGAGTGAGCCCGACGGCCTTCCGGCAGCGCGTGTCCGCCTGACGGACGTCGCCCCGCCGCCGGCGTCAGTCGGCGGCCGCGGCCGGGTCGGGCAGGGCCGTCAGCCGGGCGAGGAAGGGACGCTGGCCGGTGACGAGTTTGTCGACCGCGACGTCGGGGCCGAACCAGCCGACCCGATCGATCTCGGGGAAGGTCGCGAGGGTGCCGGAGCGCGGCGGCCACTCCATCTCGAAGGTCCCCGGCACCACGAGTGCGGGGTCCAGGTCGCCCCGGACCGCCCACACCCGCAGGGTTTTCGCGCCGCGGCCGCTGCGGTAGCGAACGTCGCCCAGGTCGGTCCACGGCCCGGGCGGGACGGGCAGGCCCAGTTCCTCGGTGAATTCGCGAGCGGCCGCGGCCGCCGGGTCCTCGGCGCCGACCTCGTATTCGCCCTTGGGCACCGACCACGCGCCGGTGTCCTTGCGCGACCACAGCGGCCCGCCCATGTGGCCGAGCAGGATCTCGATGTCGGTGCCCGCGGTGCGGTAAAGCAGCACGCCCGCGCTGAAACGCTCGGTCATCGTGCCAGTGTGCCCCGAGCCGGGGCCGGTGTCAGCCGAGCGCGCCGACGAAACGGGGGCGGGCGCGCCGGCGCCCTGCGGGGTGAGACCCTCGGACATGGACGTGTTCGACGACACAGACCCCTGCGGAGGAATGCTCATGGCGCAGACCCGGATGATCGGATACCAGATCAAACGCCTCGACCAGCTCGTCGAGGAGACCTTCGATCGCGCCGTCGGCGAGACCGGGCTGACGCGACGGCAGTGGCAGCTGCTCACCGCCCTCGGCGCCGGTCCGCGGACCGAGGCCGAACTCACCGACGCGTTGCGGCCCTTCTGGGAGGTGAACGCGGAGCCGGTGCGGGCGGCCATCGAGGACGTGATCGCCCGCGGCTGGGCCGTGGAGCAGGGGGACCGGACGGCGCTGACCGAGGCGGGGTCCGCCGCGCACGCGGGCGCCGCCGACGCGGTGCACGCCGTGCGCACGCGGATGACCGAGGGGGTGAGCGCCGACGAGTTCGTCGCCTTCACCGGCGTGCTGGCCCGGCTGATCGCCAATCTCGAGGCGGGCGCGAATCATTCGTGAGCCCCGGCGGCCCCGGCCCTGACCCGGGCCGCCCGCAACAGGAGATAGTCGCGTTCGGCCGTGCTGTGCGTCCCGGCCGCCGCGGCGTGATACTCGGCCACCGCGCGGTCGGCTCGCCCGGCCATCTCGAACAGGTGCCCGCGCACGGCGGCCGGCCGGTGGGTGGCGCCGAGCTCGGCGGCCACCGTGTCGACCACCGCCAGACCCGCGTCCGGGCCGTGCACCATCGCGGTCGCGACGGCGCGGTTGAGCGTGACGAACGGGTTCGGTCCCTGCCGCTCGATCAGGTCGTAGAGGCGCAGGATGCTGGGCCAGTCGGTGTCGGCGGTACCGGTCGCCTGCGCGTGCAGCCCGGCGATGGCCGCCTGCAGCTGGTAGAGGCCCGACAGGCCGGTCGCCAGCGTGGCCGTGACCAGGCGCAGGCCCTCGGTGATCAGCGCGGCGTCCCAGCGGCGGCGGTCCTGGTCCGGCAGCGGGACGAGTTCCCCGTGCGGGCCGGTCCGCGCCGGGCGACGCGCCTCGGTGAGCAGCATCAGCGCCAGCAGCGCGGTCACCTCGTCGTCCTCGGGCAGCATCGCGTGCAGGCTGCGGGTGAGCCGGATGGCCTCCCCGGCCAGGTCCGGCCGGGTCAGGCCGTCGCCTCCCGTTGCGGTGTGCCCCTCGGTGAAGATGACGTAGAGCACCCGCAGCACCGCCTCGAGCCGCTCCGGCTCGGCGCCGGCCGCGACGAACGGGCGCGCGGTGCCCGCGAGCTTCTTCTTCGCCCGCGAGATGCGTTGCGCCATGGTGGCTTCCGGCACCCCGAACGCGGCGGCGATCTCGGCCGTGGTCAGGCCACCCACCGCGCGCAGGGTCAGCGCCACCGCCCCGGCTCTCGGCAGCTCCGGATGGCAGCACAGGAGATACAGCTCGAGGCTGTCGTCGCGGGTGATCGCCTCGGTGGGGACCTCGCGCACGAAGACCTCGGTCTCGCGCCGCCGCCGGGCCACCTCGGCGCGCACCGCGTCGGCCATCCGCCGCTGCGCCACCTGGATCAGCCAGCCGCGCGGGTTGGCGGGCAGCCCGTCGCCGGGCCACTGGGTGGCGGCGGCCAGCAGCGCGTCCTGGACGGCGTCCTCGGCGGTGTCGAAGTCGCCGAAGCGGCGGACCAGGACCGCCAGCACCTGCGGGCCCAGCTCCCGCAGCAGGGGTTCCACGGACCCGGCGCCCGCCGTGCGGGCGCCGGGGGAGGCGAGCGGCACTAGCCCGCGACCGGGGCGCTCATGATCTGGCGCACCTCGATGTACTCGCCGATCGGCTCCCCGCCCGGGCCGGGCGCGGCCGAAGCCTGGGCGGCGACCTCGTAGGCCCGCTCGGCGGAGTCGACGTCGATGATCCAGTAGCCCGCCAGGAACTCCTTGGTCTCGGGGAACGGCCCGTCGGTGACCACCGGCGCCGACCGGCCGTCGGAACTGACGATGCGCGCCTGCCCCGGATCGGCAAGGCCCTGCGCCTCGACGAGTTCGCCCGCCGCGGCGAGCTGTTCGCCGAGGGCGCGCTGGAAGTCGATGTGCGCGGCGATGTCCTCCGGCGCCCACTCGGTGATCGGGACGTCGCAGTTGGCGGCGGGGGCGTAGGTCTTGATCAGCATGAACTTGGTCATGATCGGCTCCTCGATTCGATGTGCGTCCGGATGACGCCGTCACCGTGTGGTCGGAGCGGGCAGCCCGCCCTCGACACGGTGGACGGTGATCTGGGTCACAGCGGTGTCCCGGTGTCGGCGAGGCGGACGGGGTCGACCGGCTCGCCGGACAGGATCAGTTCCTTGACGCGGTCGGTGACGTTCCAGACGTTGACGTTCATCCCCGCCTGCACCCGGCGCTTCTCGTCGAGCCAGAACGCCACGAACTCGCGGCCCGGCAGATCGCCGCGCACCACCAGCTCGGTCCGGTCGCCGCGACCGACGTAGCCGGTGTACTCCATGCCGAGGTCGTACTGGTCGGAGAAGAAGTAGGGCAGCCGGTCGTAGACGGCGGGCCGGTCCAGCATGGTCGCCGCCGCCACCGCGGGCTGGTTGAGCGCGGTCGCCCAGTGCTCGACCCGGATCCGCCTGCCCAGCACCGGATGCAGCTGCTCGGCGATGTCGCCGACGGCGACCACGTCGGGGTCGCTGGTGCGCAGCGACTCGTCCACCAGCACACCGGAATCCACCGCCAGCCCGGCCGCGAGCGCGGACTCGATGTTGGGCGCCGCGCCGACCGCGACCAGGATCGCCTGGGCGGGCACGACGCGGCCGTCGGTCAGCCGCACGCCCGTGGCGATCTCCTCGTGCGTGAGGATCGCCTCGACCTGCGCCTTCAGCTGCAGGTCGACGCCGTGCTCGCGGTGCAGCTCGGCGAACATCGCGCCCATCCGGTCGCCGAGCACGCCGACCAGCGGCCACTCCGCGGTCTCGAGCACGGTCACCTCGACGCCGCGCTGCCTGGCCTGGGCGGCCACCTCCAGGCCGATCCAGCCCGCGCCGATGATCACCAGGTTCTGCACGGCCGCCAGCACCTGCAGCAGGATGTCCGAATCGCCGATGGTGCGCAGGGTGTAGACGTTGGGCGCGTCCGCGCCGGGCAGCGGCAGTCTCCGCGCCCGCGAGCCCGTCGCCAGGGCGAGCTTGTCGTAGGTCAGCGTCGAATCATCGGGCAGGGTCACCGTTTTCGCGACAGGGTCGAAGGCCTGGGCGGTGGTGCCCAGCCGCAGGTCGACGTGGTGGTCGCGGTACCAGGCGCTGTTGTCGACGGTGAAGTCCGGCAGCTGCTGGGTGCCTGCGAGGTGCTGTTTGGACAGCGGGGGGCGCTCGTAGGGCAGTTCGTCCTCGGCGGCGAGCAGGGTCAGCCGTCCGTCGAAATCCTGGGCGCGCAGCGACTGGGCGAGTTTGGCGCCGGCCAGGCCGCCGCCGATGATCACGAAATGCCGGTTCGAGCTCATGCGGGTCTCCATTCGTCGTTCGACGCGACTGCACGGCGTTCGCAAACTCTGCTGGGGCCGAGCCTAGTGCGCCCGGCCGGACGGGGGAACGAATCACCCGCGCGCGTGGTTACACCTGCCAGCGGGCGTGCGCCCGTCCGGAGAGATGTGTGAGAGGAACGCTTGTGAGCGAGCAGCCGTCCAAGGACCTCGTCGAGTTCTGGTTCGACCCGCTGTGCCCGTGGTGCTGGATCACCTCGCGCTGGATCCTGGAGGTGGAGCAGGTCCGCGATATCGAGGTCCGTTTCCACGTGATGAGCCTGGCCGTGCTCAACGAGGGCCGGGAGGGCCTGCCGGAGCGCTACGTCGACCTGATGGCGGCGGGCTGGGGCCCGGTGCGGGTCGCGATCGCCGCGGCGCAGAAGTACGGCGACGAGATCCTGCCCGCCCTCTACACCGCGATGGGCACCCGGATCCACGACCGGGCCGCCGAGTACGAACGCGATTCGGTGAGTGAGAAGCTCTCGGCCGTGGTCGCCGACGCGCTGGCCGAACTCGACCTGCCCGCGGAGCTGGCCGCCGCCGCCGACAGCACCGACTACGACGAGGCCCTGCGCGCGAGCCACCACGCGGGCATGGACAAGGTCGGCCCGGATGTGGGTACCCCGACCATCCACATCAACGGCACCGCCTTCTTCGGCCCCGTGCTCTCGCGCATCCCGCGCGGCGAGGTGGCGGGCAAGGTCTTCGACGGGGCCGTCGCCCTGGCCTCCTACCCGCACTTCTTCGAGCTCAAGCGCACGCGCACCGAGGATCCGGTCTTCGACTGATCCCGCTGTTCTCCGCGCGGAGACGCGAACGGCCCCCGGAACCGGTTCCGGGGGCCGTTCGCTGTCCGAGTCGATCCTGGTCGGGGTGACAGGATTTGAACCTGCGACCCTCCGCTCCCAAAGCGGATGCGCTACCAAGCTGCGCTACACCCCGTGACCTCGGGGCGGCGTCCGCCGGCGAGGAGATTCGGTCGTTGAGCGGGTGACGGGAATCGAACCCGCACCATCAGCTTGGAAGGCTGAGGTTCTACCATTGAACTACACCCGCAGGCATACGACACCGATGGGATCGCCACGATGTCGTGTGCGCCACGACTGTACCGAATGCCGCCGGGTTCACGCCAATCCGCCTCCCCACCGTGTCCGACCGGGGAATCTCCGGGCGCGGTCGGCCCGCTCCGTGCCCGAATAGGGCCCTATGGCCCTATCGTCCCGGCAGCCCCTCCACCACCATGGATGAGCGCAGTGACGAGTATCGTCAGCGCCGGGGGATTAAACAGGAGAATTTTCCTCAAAAACCTGGCGGTTCGTGCTCGGTTCGGCCACCATTGAGCCCGTGACACAGCTCTCCATTCGGAAGGGCCACGTGGGACCCACACCACACGTCACGACTTCGCCTGTTCGTTCGAAGGAACCTGATGCGGATGTCTCGGCCACCACCCCCGACGAGGCGCTACGCTGCGCATTCGGCGCTCCACGGAGAATTTCGAAAAGGTGTGTAACGCCGGAGCGTCCGCAGCGATGTCATAGCCGATCGCCATTCGCCAGGGGCTGTAACGGGTTCCAATTCACCCGCTGACGACCTCGAGTGGCTTGCTAGGATCCTTTTTGCCGGACGGGGGTATCTGGAAAGGGGGCGGTGAGCGTGTACCGAACTCGGTGGACCCAACCGCGTAGCAGTGCGAACGATCGGGGTGACGCCGGCACCTGCGCGTCTGCAGGCTGCCCGACGACTGCTGTCACCCAGCGCCGGTGATGACGATGTCCGACAACCACATCGCACCGGTGGCCCAGATGGCCCGCGCCTGGGCGCGTGCGGTCTGTGCCGAACCGGGCTCCTCCGCGGCGCCCCACAAACTCGAGCCCGTGCTCATCGACATCGTCGAGCGGCTGCTGCTGCTGGCGAAGACCGAACCGTTCCCGGTCCCGCAGGCGCGCATGCTCGGCGCCCGCCTGGCCGAGGAGCCGTTCGAACGCACCCGCATGCTGGCACACGCGACCCGCTGGCTGCTCGGATTCCCTTCGGGGGTACCGGGTTCCCTGGTCGCCACCCGCTGGCCGCTGGTCGCCAGCCAGGCCATCGACAGCTATGCCCAGGCCCTGCAGGAGCGGGCGCTCGCCCAGCAGGAACAGAACATCTCGGCCAAGGTCTCGCTGCGCGTGCAGGAGATCGCCGCCCTGCAGCACCGGCTGCGGCACGAGGCCACCCACGACGCGCTCACCGACCTGGCCAACCGCACCCTGCTGCAGGAGCGGGTCCGCGCCATGGCCGCCGACCCGACCCGCGGCGTCGGGGTGCTGGTGGTCGACCTCGACCGGTTCAAGCAGATCAACGACGGCTACGGCCACGCCATCGGCGACGAGGTGCTGGTCGAGCTGGCCAACCGCCTGCGCGAGGTCTGCCCGCCGGAGACCGTGATCTGCCGCTACGGCGGCGACGAATTCGTGGTCGCGGCCAACCCGCGCCGCGACACCCTCGGCGAACTGGCCCACCGGGTGGTCGCCGCGCTGCGCGACCCGGTGTGGTCGAGCGCCGGACCGGTGCCGGTCTCGGCGAGCGTCGGCACCGCGTTCTGCCCGCCCGGCGTGCCCTGCGACTTCACCGACCTGCTTCGCCGCGCCGACCGGGCGATGTACTCGGCCAAGTCGGCGGGCGGGCGGCGTTTCGCCCTGGCCGACGGGGAAGCGGGACTGGGGGCGGCGGCGGGGTGAGTCAGCCCGGCTGACAGGTGGGGCACCAGAACAGATTCCGGCCCTCGAGGACCGCGTGCGACACCGGCGTCGCACACACCCGGCACGGTTCGCCCTGCCTGCGATAGACGTAGGTGCGGGGGCGGTCGGCCGCGTAGGACGGCGCGCCGTGATCGTGTTCGGGCCGCACCACGTGCATGCGCCCGGTCGCCACGCCGACCGGCATGAGTTCCACCAGATCCGCCCACAGCGCGTCCCACTCCGCCGCGTCGACGCCCGTGCCCGGGCGGAACGGTGAGATGCCGTGGCGGAAGAGCACTTCCGCGCGGTAGACGTTGCCGACGCCGGCGACGACGGACTGATCCATCAGCAGCGCGCCGATCGGGCGGCGCGAGCGGCGGATCCGGGCGCCCGCCCGGCCGGGATCGGCCTCGGGATCGAGGGGGTCGGCGCCGAGGCGCGCGAGCAGGGTGTCCACCTCGGCCTCGGTGAGCACCTCGCAGGCGGTCGGGCCGCGCAGGTCGGTGCCGTAAGGGGTTGCGGCACCGACCAGGCGCATCCGCACCTGGCCGACGGGCTCGGCCATCGGCAACGGCTGTTCGGTGAACGTGCCGTACAGGCCGAGGTGCACGTGCACCGTCAGGCCCGAATCGTAGTCGTGGAACAGGTGTTTGCCGTGGGCGCGGGCGGCGACGAGGACCTGTCCGTCGACGCGCGCCGCGCCCTCGGTGAAGCGTCCCTGCGGGCTCGACACCCGCACCCGGTCACCGGCGAAGCGGCGCTGGTGCAGGGCGGCGAGCCGATGCAGGGTGTGACCCTCGGGCACCTCAGTACGCGGGCACCGCCGGGGCCACACCGGTCTTCTCGTACTCGGCCAGGATGTCGATGCGGCGCTGGTGGCGCTCCTCGTCCGACCACGGGGTCGCGAGGAACGCGTCCACGATGGCCAGGGCCTCCTCGGTGGAGTGCATGCGGCCGCCGATGCCGATCAGCTGAGCGTTGTTGTGCTGGCGGGCCAGCTGGGCGGTCTCCACGCTCCACGCCAGGGCGCAGCGGGCGCCCGGCACCTTGTTCGCGGCGATCTGCTCGCCGTTGCCGCTGCCGCCGAAGACCAGGCCGAGCGAGCCCGGATCGGCCACCGTGCGGCGGGCCGCCTCGATGCAGAAGGCGGGGTAGTCGTCGAGCGCGTCGTACTCGAGGGCGCCGCAGTCGACGACCTCGTGTCCGGCCTGCTCGAGATGGGCCTTGACGTGATTCTTCAGTTCGAAACCGGCATGGTCGGCACCCAGGTAAACGCGCATGGCTGCGATTGTGTCAGGCCGGTTCCGTCGGTCCGGTGGCGGGTGAACACCGGGGGTCCGCGGGTCGCGCGGGCGGCGGAGACGGCGGAGGTGGCCGCGATGGGCCTAAGGTGCGAAGTATGCGACCGCACGAACCGCACACCCGGGATTCGCCTGGTGCCCCGGGCGATTCCGGGGCCGGCGTCCCCGCCGCGCCCGTTCCCGCCTCGCCGTGGGCGCCCGTCCCGCCGTCGTCGGCGACCGGTCCGGTGCCGTCGGGGGCGCCGGTCTGGGGGCCGACGGGCCCGGTGCCCGAGACCGGCGGCGGACATCCGCAGGGCGGGCTCCCGGTGCCCTACGGCGCGGCGCCCGTCCCGCAGGCCGGGTGGTACCCGCCCGGCGGGCCGCCGGTACCGCCGCAGGGGCAGCCGCGCGGGCTGTCGCCGTACGGGCGACCCGCGCGGCACGTGTGGGAGATCCCGCTGCTGGTGATCGTCATCGGATGCACCGCCATCGCCTACCTGCTCGCGGTGCTCATCCTGGTCGGCTCGGCCTTCAGCGAGGAGGGGCTGATCGTCAGCCCGTACGTGCTGCTGCTGGTGTTCGCGCCGGTGGTGGTGTGGCTCGGCCGAGGACTGAACTACGCCACCCAGCGGATCAACGGCGTGAAGATGTCGCCGACCCAGTTCCCCGAGGGCTACCGCCTGGTGCAGGAGGCCGCGGCCCGCTTCGGGATGGCGACCGTGCCCGACGCCTACGTGGTCCTCGGCAACGGCCAGATCAACGCCTTCGCCTCCGGGCACGGATTCCGCCGGTTCGTGGTCGTCTACAGCGACCTGTTCGAGATCGGCGGCGCGGCGCGCGATCCCGACGCCCTGGCCTTCATCATCGGCCACGAGGTGGGCCACATCGCCGCCGGGCACACCTCCTACTGGCGCCAGCTCGGCATGTTCGCCGCGCCGTCGCTGCCCATCCTCGGCTCCTCGCTCATCCGCTCCCAGGAGTACACTGCCGACAACCACGGCTTCTGCAACCGCCCCGGCGGTGCCCCCGGCGCCATGGCGACCCTCGCCGCGGGCAAATACCTCAACAGCCAGGTCGGTTTCGACGAGATGGCCGACCGCGCCGCCCGCGAGAAGGGCGGCTTCGTCTGGCTCGTGAACGCCCTGTCCAGCCACCCCGTCCTCACCTGGCGCATGTGGGCCCTGCGCGACCGCAGCAGACACGGCCCCCTCTTCTGGCGCCCCTCCGCCCGCCACCAGATCCCACCCACCACCGGCTACCCCCCGATCACCGTCCCCCCGGCCACCCCACCGAAACCCGTCTGATCCGCGACGATCGGCCTCGCCGCGTGGCGGGGCCGACCGCGGGTCGGTCAGCGCAGGGCCACCTTGGCCCCGCCGGAGAACGCCGAGTCGTGCAACTCCAGCGCCGCGGGTGTGGTGCCCGCGGGAATGTCGAACACGACGACGACGTCCACCGAGTTGCCCGGGTTGATCTCCGAACTCATCGCCGTGCCCTCGTTGACGTTGATCCCGGCCATGGTGTCGTTCTCGAACTCGCGGCCCCGGTCGTCGATGAGCTTCTGGTTGCCGGACCAGTAGGTCTGCGCCTTGTTGCCGATATTGGTCACCCGGACGTAGACCAGCAGGTACTCGCCCTGAGCGGTCTTCTGCAGGTACGGATTCGACCCCACGGTCTTCACCGGCGGGTCGATGGCGGTCACGGTGAACTCGAACTTGCCGTCGCGCACCGTCGCCCCGGCCGCCGCGACATCGGACCTGCCGGGTGGTGCCGCCGAGGGCGCGCCGGCGCCGCCCGCCGCGGCCGGCGCACCCGCGGGCTGGGTGAAGGTGGGGGCGGCTTTGCTGCCCTTGTCCGTGCCGGAACCCAATGCCGCCACGCAACCGCCGAATCCGCACAGCACGAAGACACCGGCGAGCACCGACAGAACGATCACGGGTGGTGTTGTTCTTCTTCGGCGGCCGGGGCGGAAAGCCACCCGGGCCGTAAGGCCGTGGGGGATAAGGCTGTTGCGGATACTGCGGATCAGCTGTGGGGGTCCTGGAGGTCTATGGCCACCAGGAGTTCTATGAGGTCGTCGACGCGGCGGAGGTTGCGGCCGGTGAGGTCCTGGATGCGGCCGAGGCGGTACTTGGCGGTGTTGAGGTGAACGCGCAGGGCGACGGCGGCTTCGCGGAGGTTCATGTCGGCGGCGGCGAAGGCGCGGATGGTGTCGGCGAGGGTGCCGCCGCGGGCGCGGTCGTCGGCGAGCAGGTCGCGGATGCGGTGATCGACGAGGTGGCGGGCGGTGTCGTCGGCGCGCAGCAGCAGGTAGCGGAACGGGCTCAGTGCGGGCAGGGCGAGCACGCCGCCGGAATCGGGGAGCAGGTCCAGCGCCGCCACCGCCCGCTGGTGCGCGTGCGGCAGGCGCGCGACCGAGGTCGCCACGGTGCTGACCGCCATCGCCACCGAGAGCCCCTCGGCCCCGTAGGTGATCGGTCACGGCCCGCAGCCTGCCGACGAGATCGACGGTGCTGCCGTCGCGGCCGAGCACGACGATCGCGACCACCTCGCCGCCCCGGACCCCGGCCAGGGTGCGGGTGCCGGTGACCCCGGTCCGCGCCAGCGCCGCGCACACCCGGCGCCGGGCCTCGGCCGCCGCCTCGGGCCGGTCGCCGCCCCCGAGCAGCACCGCCGTCACCACCACCATCGGCGCGCCGGGGGACAGGCCGATGCCGTGCGCATGCGCCAGCGACAGCGCGGGCCCGCCGCCGGGCAGCACGCCGTCGAGCAGGCCGTCGATCACCTCGATGGTCTCGCGGCGGTTCTCGGTGGCCAGGTACTGCTGGTGCTCGAGGAAGGCGTTCGCCGCCTGGGTGCTGATCAGGTCGCAGAAGCGCGAGAGCGGCGTGACCATCGACAGCGCCGCCTCGCGGCCGACCTCCGAATCGCCCGCGTGGCGGATCAGCGCCTTCCACAGGGCCTGCTGACTGAGCCGGAAGGCCTTGAGGTACTCGACCAGCGTCACCCCGGACTGCGCCCGGCGGGTCGCCGCGACGCGGGTGGCGCCGACGTCGGCGGGGGTGACCCGCCGGTCCTCGAGCAGCGCGCCGAGCCCGAGCCGGGTCAGCTGGGTCACCTGGTCGTGCACGTCGGCGCGGAACCGGTCGCCGCGGGCGGCGTAGGCGGGGATCTGGGCGAGGATCGCCGAGACCCCGGCGTCGGCCATGTCCTCGCTGCGGTCGTAGAGCTCGGCGACGATCCTGGTCCGCTCGGACTGCAACGTCGCCGTATCCAGCGCGCCCGGCGAGTGTGATCCAGCTGACATAGCCCGCGATGCTCCAGTGCCGGCGCCGCTCTGTCAACCGGTCGCTTCCTGTCCGCAGAGGACAAAACGGGCACGTCATGTTCGGTCGCCGCGTCCGATGTGCGCCCTGACCTGGACTTTTAGCCTGTGTGAACTGAATCACTCCGTCCGGCCGGTCCGGACGCCTGCCGGAGGAAGCATGCTCGACATCCAGGATCTGACGATCCGATTCGGCGGCATCACCGCCCTGCAGGACGTGGCACTCCACGTCGACGCGGGGACCGTGGTCGGCCTCATCGGACCCAACGGGGCGGGCAAGACCACCCTGTTCAACTGCGTGAGCCGGCGCTACCGGCCCGACGCGGGCAGCATGCGCTTCGAGGGCACCGACCTGGGCGCCGTCGCGCCGTACGTGCCCGCGCGGCTCGGCATCGCCCGTACCTTCCAGAACCTCGGCCTGTTCGCCCGCATGTCGGTCCGGGACAACGTGCTCGTCGGCACCCACCACGGCGGTCGCGCCGGATTCGTCTCCGCGAGCCTGCGCCTGCCCGCGGTGCGCCGCGAGGAACGCGCGGCCGGCGAGCGCGCCGACGCCCTGCTCGACCGGCTCGGCCTGACCGGGGTGGCCGACCGGCCCGCCGCCGGGCTGCCCTTCGGCACGCTCAAGCGGGTCGAGCTGGCGCGGGCGCTGGCCGTGCGGCCCCGGCTGCTGCTGCTCGACGAACCGGTCAACGGGCTCAGCCACGGCGAGGTCGGCGAGTTCGCCGCGCTGCTGCGGGAACTGCGTGCCGAATTCGCGCTCACCATGATCGTGGTCGAGCACCACATGGGGTTCGTCATGAACACCTGTGACCGGGTGGTCTGCCTGGAGTTCGGCCGGGTCATCGCCGCGGGCACCCCCGACGAGGTCCGCGGGAATCCCGCGGTGGTGCGCGCCTACCTCGGGACCGCCGCGTGACCGGCGCGGCGCTGGCGGTGGCGGGCCTGCACGCCGGGTACGGGCAGGGAACGGTGTTGCAGGACATCGGGTTCGAGGTCGCCGCGGGCGAGGTCTGCGCGATCCTCGGACCCAACGGCGCGGGCAAGACGACGCTGCTGCGCGCGCTGTCGGGGATGGTGCGGGTCCGCGGGGCCGTGCGGCTCGACGGCACCGACGTCGCCGGGCGGGCCCCCGAGGCGCTGGCCCGCCTCGGCGTCGCGCACGTCCCGGAGGGTCGCGGCACGTTCGCACCGCTGACCGTCGGGGAGAACCTGCGCCTCGGGCATTTCCGCAGGCGTGACGGCGCGCGCGCCCGCGACACCGCCCGGATGCTCGACTACTTCCCGGTCCTGCGCGAACGGTTGCGCGAGCCGGCGGGCGGGCTGTCCGGCGGCCAGCAGCAGATGCTCGCCATCGCCCGCGCGCTGCTCTCGCGGCCGCGGCTGCTCCTGCTCGACGAACCCTCGCTCGGGCTCGCCCCGGTGGTCACCCAGGAGCTGTTCCGCATCGTGGCCCGGATCAATCAGGAGGAACGAACCACGGTGATCGTCGTGGAACAGAACGCCGAACTCGCCCTCGCGATCGCCCAGCACGCCCATGTCCTCGAGGCGGGCCGGATCGTGTTGTCGGGCACCGCGGACCGGATCCGGGCCGACGACGCGGTCGCCCGCTCCTACCTCGGATACGAGGTGTGAGATGACGACCCTGTCCGAACATCTGCTCGCGGGGCTGACCGCGGGCGCCCTCTACGCGGGCCTGGCGCTGGCGCTGGTCCTCATCTACCGGTTCACCGGCATCGTCAACTTCGCGCAAGGGGAACTGGCCATGTTCTCGGCCTTCCTGGCCTGGCAGCTGATGCAGACCGGGCTGCCGTTCTGGGCGGCGTTGCCCGCGACACTGGCGATCTCGTTCGCCGTCGGCGCGGTCATCGAGCGGTTCGTCATCCGCCCGGTCGAGGGCGCGCCGGAGCTCACGCTGGTCATCGTCACCGTCGGGCTGTATTTCGTGATCAACGCGGTCGCGGGCTGGCTGTGGTCGTATCAGGTCAAGGCGGCGCCGAATCCGTTCCCGGAGGGCGGTTTCCGGCTCGGGTCGGTGCCGGTGAGCTACTACAGCGTCGGGGTGCTCGCGGTGGTCGCGGCGGTCATGGCCGCGCTGTATCTGCTGTTCCGGTTCACCACGATCGGGCTGGCCATGCGGGCCGTGGCGTGCAACAAGCCCTCGGCCCGGCTCGTCGGCATCCGCGTCGGCGCGGTGCTGGCGCTGGGCTGGGGACTGGCCGCGCTGGTCGGCGCGGTCTCCGGGGTGCTCTCGGCGCCGCTGCTGTTCCTCGAACCCAACATGATGGGCGGCGTCCTGATCTACGCCTTCGCCGCGGCGACACTGGGCGGGTTCGACTCACCCGGCGGCGCGGTGGCGGGCGGGCTGATCGTCGGCGTGGCCGAGACGCTGACCGGCGCCTACGTCGGCCTCGTCGGCACCGAGCTGAAGATCGGTGTGCCCCTGGTGATCATCCTCGGCGTGCTGCTGGTGCGCCCGCAGGGTCTCTTCGGCCGGGCGGCGGTGGAACGGGTATGAACCGTGATCACGCCCCGAACTCGCCGCGCGACCTCCTGCGGCGCTACCGCACCCCCGCGCTGGTCGGCCCGCTGCTGCTCGCCGCCTGCCTGGCCCCGCTGTATCTGGTGCCGTTCCACAATTTCCAGCTCAGCATGGCCATGGTCTACGCCGTCGCGCTGCTCGGCCTGAACCTGCTGGTCGGGCACACCGGCCAGATCTCGCTCGGCCACGGCGCCTTCTTCGGCGCGGGTGCCTACGCCACCGCGATCCTGCTCGACCAGGGCCTGGCCTACCCGCTGACCCTGCCGATCGCGGCCGCGATCGCCTTCCTGCTCGGGTTCGGCCTCGGCGTCCCGGCGCTGCGATTGCGCGGGCTGTACCTGGCCCTGGTCACCCTGGCGATCGCGATCTTCTTCGTCCCCCTGCTCAAGCGCTTCGACTCGCTGACCGGCGGGTCGATGGGCCTGACCCTGACCAAGCCGGCCGCGCCCGCCTGGACCGGTCTCGCCGAGGACCAGTGGCTGTACTACCTGGCCCTGGCGGTCACGGTGGGCAGCGCGGCCCTGGTCGCCGGCCTCGTCCGCTCCCGGGTCGGCCGGGCCCTGCACGCGGTGCGCGACAACGAGACCGCGGCCGAGGTCCTCGGCGTGCGGCCCGCCTACTACAAGACCCTCGCGTTCGCCTGGGGCGCGATGCTCGCCGGCGCGGCCGGGTGCGTCTACACCTGGGTGATCGGGTTCGTCTCCCCGGACTCCTTCGCCGTCTCCCTCTCCATCACCCTGCTGGCCGGGTTGGTCGTCGGCGGCCTCGGGTCCGGCTGGGGACCGCTGCTGGGCGGACTGTTCGTCATGTTCGTGCCCGGCCTCGCCCAGGACGTCAACCAGGCCGCCCCCGGCGTGGTCTTCGGCCTGCTGATCATCGCCGTCATGTTCCTCGCGCCGACCGGCCTCGCCGGTCTGGGCACCCGAGTTCTGCCCCTGCTCCGAAAGAAGACCTCATGAAGACCACGCCGATCCGGTTGACCTGCGCCGCCGCGGCGCTGCTCGTCTCGCTCACCGCCTGCGGCGGACGCGGCGAGGAGGGCGGCACCGTCGGGCAGGGCGACTGCCGGGGCCAGCAGACCACCGGGATCACCGACACGAGTATCAGACTCGGTGGCGTCTACCCGCTGTCCGGCCCCGCCTCCGCCTACAGCGACCTGCCCAAGGGCGCCAGGGCGTATTTCGACTACCTCAACGCCGAACAGGGCGGGATCGGCGGGCGCAAGGTCGAGTACCTGGTCCGCGACGACGCCTACCAGCCGCCCAAGACCGTCGAGGAGACCCGCAGGCTCGTCGAACAGGATCAGGTCTTCGCGGTCTTCCAGACACTGGGGACCGCGACCTCCTCGGCCGTGTGGGACTACCTGAACCAGCGCAAGGTGCCCCAGGCGTTCGTCGCGGGCGGAGCGACCAAATGGGGCGCGGGCGACGGCCATCCGTGGACCATCGGGTGGCAGCCCAGCTACCGCACCGAGGCCATCGCGTTCGCGAAGTACGTCCAGCGGACGAAACCCGACGCGACCGTCGCGGTGCTCTACCAGAACGACGACTTCGGCAAGGACCTGCTCGACGGGTTCACCGAGGCCGTGCGCGGCAGCGGCGTCCGGGTGGTCGCCGAGCAGAGCTACGAGGCGACCGACCCCACCGTCGACGCGCAGGTGCGCACCCTGGCCGCCTCCGACGCCGATGTGCTGCTGAACTTCTCCACCCCGAAGTTCGCGGCCCAGGCGCTGGCGGGCGACGTCCGCGACACCGGCTGGAACCCCGTGCACGTGCTGGCGAGCGTGTCCAACACGCTGACCACCCTGAAACCGGTCGGCCTCGACCGGGTGCAGGGCGTGGTCTCGGTGGCCTTCACCAAGGATCCGGCCGACCCGCAGTGGCGGGACGACGCGCCCATGCGGTTCTACAAGGACCGGCTGGCGAAGTACGCGCCCGGCACGGACCCGACCAACCAGTACGCCCTGGTCGGCTGGGCCGCCGCGGACAGCTTCGCCAAGACCATGGCGGCCGCGAAATGCCCCACCCGCGAGGGCCTCCGCGACGCGATGCACGCCCTGAACGACGTGGACATCGACCTGCTGCTGCCCGGCATCCGGCTGCGCACCGGCGCGGGCGACAACTACCCGATGGAAGCCGTGCGCATCCAGCGCTTCGAGGGCGACCACTGGGTGCTCACCGGCGACGTGATCGAAGGCCGCTGAGCCGCACCACTTCCCGCCGTGCCCCTCGCGGCGGGAGACGAAGAGAGATGAGGAATCCGACAATGACGTTGCGACACTCCCTGCTGGCCGCGGCCCTCGCCGCCGCCACCGCGACCGCGGGCGCCGGCCTGGCGCACGCCGAGGCACCGGCGCAGACCGAGGTGTCCTACGAGGTGAGCAGGCAGGGCGACACGGCCGTGCTCACCACCGACGGCGGCCTGCGGCGGGTCGAGGACCAGCTGGTGCTCACCACCACCGACGGCACCCCCGTCGCCGCCGTCCCGCTGACCTACCGTGTCGACGGCACCGCCTACCCGATCACCCTCGACATCGACGGCGGGAAGGCCGTGCTCACCCCGCAGCGGACCGGCGGGACACCGGTGGCGGCCGCCACCGACCTCATCGGGCCCGACCGGGCGGTCCGCCAGGTCGCCGAATCCTTCACGCCCCGCGACCAGTCCGCGCTGGGCGCGTTCACCCAGCGGCTGACCGCGGGCGGCGCGGTGAGCGCGATCGTCGGCGCCATCCTCGGCGGCGGGGTCGGCTGCCTGGCCGGGGCGGCCGCGGGCGCGGTCATCGCGAGCCCGGTCATCGTGCTGCTCGCGCCGTGGGTCGGCGCGACCGTGGCCGGGTGTGTGCTCGGCGCGGCCACGCTGGGCGCGGTCGGCTCGATGGTCGGGCTCATCGCGGTCGGCGGCCCGATCGCGCTGTTCTCGGCCTTCCAGTACTTCTCGACCATCCTCGCGCCCTGCCCGGCCGAACTGGGCGCGTACTGCAAGGACCCGGCGGTGCCGACGCCCGCCAAGTAGCCGGGGCCGGCGGGCTCCCGCCGACCTCCGCCGGTCCGCCCGACCACCTCACGGGCGGGCCGGCCTCCGGCGTGTCCGGGCGCGGTTCGGCGCGGGCATGTCAGGATCGGCCCATGACCTACGTGGCCGACCCGCGGGTCGACGCCTACATCGACGCGCTGCCCGTCTGGCAGCAGGCGATCTGCCGTCAGGTGCGCGAGCTCGCGCACGCGGCCGACCCGGAGATGACCGAGACCGTGAAGCGGCGGGTGCAGCCGTATTTCGTGCTCGACGGCAACGTCTGCGCGCTGCTCGCGGCCAAGACGCACGTCAACATCTTCCTCTACGGCGGCAGCATCGTCCCCGACCCGGACCACATCGTCACCGGCGGGCACGACAACAAGACCGGGCGCACCATCGCGGTCTACGAGGGCCAGGAGATCAACGCGCGGGCGCTGACCACCATGCTCCGCCGGATCGTCGCCGACAACCGGGCGGGCGGCTGGCGCCGGCTCGAGCGGGAGCGCGGGACGACCTAGCCGATACCGGGCCGCGCGTACCAGGTCCGCTCGGCCCGCACCGACACCGTGGTCCGCTCCGGGTAGCGCAGGGCCGACAGCGCGCCGCCGAAGACGACGCCGGTGTCCAGGCACAGGGTGTTGTTCACCCAGGTCAGCTCGGTGACGGGCGTGTGCCCGTACACCACGGTCGCCGCGCCGTGATAGCCGGCGGCCCAGTCGGCGCGGATGGGCAGTCCGTGTTCGTCGTAGCGACCGGTCGGCGCCCCGTAGAGCGCGAACGACAACGCCCGGCCCGACGGCGAGGCGTGCAGCGACTCGGGCAGGCCCGCGTGCGCGACGACGAGCGCGCCGCCGTCGAGGACGTAATGGCTGGGCAGGTTCCGGCAGAATTCGCGGGCGGCGGAACGGAAACCGGGATCCTCGCCCGCCAGCTGGTCCAGCGACTCGCCCAGACCGTGGGCGACGCGGACGTTGCGGCCGTCGAGCGCGCGCACCAGCTTGTGCTCGTGATTGCCGGTGACGCACAGCGCGTTCCCCGCCGCGGCCATCCCCATGACCAGGCGGAGCACGCCCGGGGTGTCGGGGCCGCGGTCGACCAGGTCGCCGACGAACACCGCGGTGTGATCCTCCGGATGCGCCGCCCCGCGCGCCCGCCCCCGGTCGTCGCGCTCGATCCGGTACCCGAGTTCGCCGAGCAGGGTCTCGAGTTCCGCGCGGCAGCCGTGCACGTCACCGATCACGTCGAAGGGCCCGCGCAGGTCGGGACGGACGCGCGGGGTGTTCGTCGGGCGGTGCGGGGACTGCTCGGTACGGGTCATCGCCACCATCGTCGGCCACCCGATCACGCGAACGCAACCGAGATCCGGGTGGCGTCCTGTGGCGGTTGCCACTAAGGTGACTCGGTTCGGGTCCGCGCGGGAGGCGCGGGTCCACGAGTCTCCGGGGGAGATCCGCTGTGGTGCGTTTCGGCGTATGGATGATGGTGTTCGGGTTCGGGTCGATCCTGCTGCAGGCGATGGACATGCATTTCGTCCTGCTGGCCTGGGCCGACGACTACCAGCCGCTGTTCGGTGGCGCGCTGGGCGGGCTGGGGGTGATCGTGGCCCTCTTCGGGTTCGGGCTGGCGTCGAGCAGCGCGGACTGAGCCGGGCTCACCGGCCCGGGCGGGGGATCGCCGCCTCGGGCCACACCCAGTTCGCGACCTCGGGGATGTCCTCGCCGTGTTCGCGGGTGTAGCGGCGCGCCGTCCAGCGGGCGTCCTGCATCTCCTGTCGCAGCCCCGCGGCCTGCTCGCGCAGGCCGGGGACGCGGTCGATCACGTCGATGACCAGGTGATAGCGGTCGAGGTCGTTGAGCATCACCATGTCGAACGGCGTCGTGGTCGTGCCCTTCTCCTTGTACCCGCGCACGTGCAGGCCCGCGTGATTGGTGCGGCGGTAGGTCAGGCGGTGGACCAGCCACGGGTAGCCGTGGAAGGCGAACACCACCGGGCGGTCGCGGGTGAACAGGGTGTCGAAGTCGGGGTCGGGCAGGCCGTGCGGATGCTCGCTGTCGGGCAGCAGCCGCATCAGGTCGACCACGTTGACCACGCGGATCCGCAAGGCGGGCAGCCGATCCCGCAGGATGGCCGCGGCGGCCAGGGTCTCGAGGGTCGGCACGTCGCCCGCGCAGGCCAGCACCACGTCCGGCGTGGTCGACGGGTCGTCGTTGTTGCCCGCCCACTCCCAGATGCCGAGCCCGCGCGCGCAGTGCGCCGCCGCCTCCGGAATCGGGAGCCAGTCGGCGCCGGGCTGCTTGCCCGCCACCACCACGTTCGCGTAATGGCGCGAGCGCAGGCAGTGGTCGTAGACCGAGAGCAGCGTGTTGGCGTCCGGCGGCAGGTAGACCCGCACGATCTCGGGGCTCTTGTTGAGCACCACGTCGAGGAAGCCGGGGTCCTGGTGGGTGAACCCGTTGTGGTCCTGGCGCCAGACGTGCGAGGACAGCAGGTAGTTCAGGCTGGCGATGGGCCGCCGCCACGGGACGGCCGAGGCCGCGTCGAGCCATTTGGCGTGCTGGTTGAACATCGCGTCGACGATGTGGATGAACGCCTCGTAGCAGGTGAACACGCCGTGCCTGCCCGTCAGCAGATAGCCCTCGAGCAGGCCCTGGCACATGTGCTCGGACAGCACCTCGATGACCCGGCCGGAGCGGTCCAGGTCCACGTCGAAGGGGCCGATCTCGAGCTGCCAGTTGCGTCCGGTCACCTCCAGCACGTCCTGGAGCCGGTTGGAGACCAGCTCGTCGGGGGCGAGCACGAGGAAGTCGTCGGGGTTGGCGGCGGTGACATCGCGCAGCCAGGCGCCGAGCACCCGGGTTGCCTCGTGCCGGGTCGCGCCGTGCGCGGTGACCGGCACGCCGTAGTTCTGCCATTCCGGCAGCCGCAGCTCGCGCACGAGCAGGCCGCCGTTGGCGATCGGGTTCGCGCTCATCCGGCGGTCGCCCGCCGGGACCAGTTCCAGCAGTTCCGGCGCGGGCGCGCCGTCGTCGGTGAACAGCTCGCCGGGCTGGTAGGACTTCAGCCACGCCTCGAGGGTGGCCAGGTGCGCGGGATCGGTGCGGGCCGCGGGCAGCGGCACCTGGTGGGCGCGGAAGGTGCCCTCGACGGGTTCGCCGTCGACCACCGGCGGGCAGGTCCAGCCCTTCGGCGTGCGCAGCACGATCATCGGCCACACCGGCCGTTCGGCGCGGTGCTCGGCGCGCGCCGCGCGCTGGATCGCGGCGATCCGGTCGAGGCACGTGTCGAGGGTGGCCGCCATCTCCTGGTGCACCGTCGCGGGGTCGTCCCCGGCGACCAGGAACGGTTCGTAGCCGTAGCCGCGCAACAGGGTCAGCAGTTCCTCGTCCGGTATCCGGGCGAACAGCGTCGGGTTGGCGATCTTGTACTGGTTGAGGGCGAGCACCGGCAGCACCGCGCCGTCGCGCGCCGGTTCGAGGAACTTGGCCGCGTGCCAGCTGCCCGCCAGCGGCCCGGTCTCCGCCTCGCCGTCGCCCACCACGCAGAACACCGTCAGATCCGGGTGGTCCAGCGCCGCGCCGAACGCGTGCAGCAGCGAATAGCCCAGCTCGCCGCCCTCGTGGAAGCTGCCCGGCGTCTCCGGCGCGCAGTGGCTCGGCACGCCGCCGGGGAAGGAGAACTGATGGAACAGGGTGCGCATGCCCTCGGCGTCGCGCGGAATGTGGCTGTAGAGCTCGGAATACGTGCCCTCCAGCCACGCGCACGCGTTCGGCCCCGGCCCGCCGTGCCCCGGGCCCGCCACGTACACCGCGTTCAGGTCGCGGGCCCGGATCGCCCGGTTGGCATGGGTCCACACCAGGTTGAGGCCGGGCACGGTGCCGAAATGGCCGAGCAGGCGCGGTTTGATGTGCTCGGGCAGCAGCGGTTCACCGAGCAGCGGGTTGGCCATCAGATAGATCTGGCCGACCGAGAGATAGTTGGCCGCGCGCCACCAGGCGTCCAGGGCGACGAGTTCGTCGCGGGACAGGGGGCCGGGGGCGTCGCCGAGGATGTACGGGCGCGGGGCGATGGTCTCGCCGCCGCCGGAACCGGCGAAATCGGGGGCGGTGTCGGGGGTGTCCTGCGCGGTATCGGTGGTGCTGTCGGGCATCGGAGAGATCTCCTCGTGCTCGTGGACCGGCGCGGCGCCGCGGCGCCCGGGCTACTTGCGCGACCGGCGGGCGCGAGGTCCTCCGGCCGAGGGAACAGCACCGCCCAGCCTACGCGGGCCGAGCCGGTCGAGGGCCGCGCGAACCGGTCAATTACTGTGCGGCCATGCAGATTCTCGGCAGGATCATCGGGACCGGCCTCGTCGCGGCCGCCGCGCTCACCGCCGCCGCCTGCGGCTCGGACTCCGGCAGCACCGCCGCCACGTCGACGACCGCGCGCAGCACCGTCGCGGCCGCGCCGACCGCGAGCAAGGGCCGGGCGTGCACGACCGAGGACATCAAGGTCGAGGGCGCCTTCGGCGCCGACCCGGAGGTCACCCTCCCCGACAACTGCGACCCGCCGACTACCCTGCTGGTCAAGGACCTGCTGCCCGGGTCCGGCCCCGGCGCGGCCGCGGGCCAGCCGCTGAGCATGAACTACGAGCTGACCACCTGGTCGGACAAGCAGGTGCTCGACAGCTCGTTCCGGCGCGGCAAGCCGTTCGGGCTCACCCTCGGCACCGGACAGGTCATCCAGGGCTGGGACCAGGGCCTGCTCGGCGTCCAGCAGGGCGCGCGCCGGCTGCTGATCGTGCCGCCCGACCTCGGCTACGGCGCGCGTGGACAGCAGGGCGTCGCGCCGAACGAGACGTTGGTCTTCGTGACCGACGCGGTCAAGGTCGGCTGAGTCCCGTCCCCGATACGACCGGGTAACCCGCCGCCGGATGCAGCGCCTCCGGGGCGTTCGACTACGCTGGCCGGATGCGCGCGCCGTGCCTCGAACGGCACGGCGCCCCTGCGTGGGGCGGCACCGCCGGCGGCACGTACGTGAAGACGACACGAACTACGAACCAAGGAGCATGTCCGTGAAGAGCACCGTCGAGCAGCTGAGCCCGACCCGGGTCCGGATCAATGTCGAGGTGCCCTTCGAGGAGCTGAAGCCCGACTTCGACCGTGCCTACAAGGCGCTGGCCCAGCAGGTCCGCATCCCCGGCTTCCGTCCCGGCAAGGCCCCGGCCCGCCTGATCGAGACCCGCGTCGGCCGCGGCGCCGTGCTCGAGCAGGTCGTCAACGACGCGCTGCCCGGCCGCTACGCCGAGGCCGTGCAGACCGCCGAGGTCAAGGTCATCGGCCAGCCGGAGATCGAGATCACCAAGATCGAGGACGGCCAGGAGCTCGCCTTCTCCGCCGAGGTCGACGTCCGCCCCGAGATCGCCCTGCCGGACTACTCGGCCATCGAGGTGACCGTCGACCCGATCGAGATCGGCGACGAGGACATCGAGACCCAGCTGACCTCGCTGCGCCAGCGCTTCGGCACCCTCACCGGTGTGGAGCGCCCGGTCGCCGAGGGCGACTTCGTCTCCATCGACCTCTCGGCCACCGTCGACGGCGAAGAGGTCACCGAGGCCTCCACCACCGGCCTGTCGCACGAGGTCGGTTCGGGCCAGCTGATCGAGGGCCTGGACGAGGCCATCATCGGCGCCACCGCGGGCGAGTCCAAGGAGTTCACCTCCACCCTCGTCGCCGGTGAGCACGCGGGCAAGGAAGCCGTCATCACCGTGACCGTGCAGTCGGTCAAGGAGCGCGAGCTGCCCGAGGCCGACGACGACTTCGCCCAGCTGGCCAGCGAATTCGACACCATCGACGAGCTCAAGGAAGACCTGAAGGGCCGCGCCGAGCGCGTCAAGAAGGTCGAGCAGGCGGGCCAGATCCGCGACAAGGTCCTCGACGCCCTGCTCGAGACCGTCGAGATCCCGCTGCCGGAGAAGGTCGTCCAGGCCGAGATCGACGCCGTGCTGCACGACGCCGTGCACGGCTTCGACCACGACGAGGCCAAGCTGGCCGAGGCCCTCGAGGCGCAGGGCTCCTCCCGCGAGGAGTTCGACAAGGACACCAAGGAGGCCGCCGAGAAGTCGGTCAAGACCCAGCTGCTGCTCGACGCGGTCGCCGAGGCCGAGAACACCCAGGTCGGCCAGCAGGAGCTGACCGAGCGCATCCTGTTCCAGGCTCAGCGCTACGGCATGTCGCCCGACCAGTTCATCCAGCAGGTCCAGCAGGCGGGCCAGCTGGGCGCGGTCTTCGCCGACGTGCGCCGCGGCAAGGCGCTGGCCGGTGTGGTCAACCAGGTCAAGGTCGTCGACACCGCGGGTAACGCCGTCGACACCGCCGAGATGTTCGGTGCCCCCGAGGAATCCGCCGAGGCGGAGTCCGAGGCCGCGGCCGAGTAGGCGAGCGGTAAGTACGAAGTAGCAGCGAGATTGCGCTGTGAGCGAAGTCAGGGCGGTACCGGGAGTTCGGTGCCGCCCTGCTTCGTTAATGTGAACGACGACGATCCAGTGATGGCTGTGTAGCAATCGCCAGCCGGTGAGAGAGAAGGCAGGTATCCGTGACAAACAACCAGGCAGGGGTCATGACAGCCGCGACTGCTGGACTCAACCTCAGTGATTCGGTGTTCGAGCGCCTGCTGCGCGAGCGCATCATCTTCCTCGGCACCCAGGTCGACGACGACATCGCGAACAAGCTGTGCGCGCAGATCCTGCTGCTCTCGGCCGAGGACCCGACCCGCGACATCTCCCTCTACATCAACTCGCCCGGTGGCTCGGTGACCGCGGGCATGGCGATCTACGACACCATGCAGCTCTCCGAGTGCGACATCGCGACCTACGGCATGGGCCTGGCCGCCTCGATGGGCCAGTTCCTGCTCACCGCAGGCACCAAGGGCAAGCGGTACGCGCTGCCGCACGCGCGCATCATGATGCACCAGCCCTCGGCGGGCATCGGTGGTTCGGCCGCCGACATCGCGATCATGGCCGAGCAGTTCGCCCACACCAAGCGTGAGCTGAACGAACTCCAGGCGCTGCACACCGGCAAGTCGGTGGAGCAGGTCACCGAGGACGCCGACCGCGACCGCTGGTTCACCGCGAAGGAAGCCCTCGAGTACGGCTTCATCGACCGCGTGATCAGCCACGCGAACCAGGCCAAGACCAGCTAGTCGCCGCCTCGAGCCGCTCACCCACCCCGTGGCGCCCGGGCCCGCCCGCCCGCGCCGCACAGACTTTGGAGACAGAATGGTCAACCGTTTCGAGCCCACCGGCATCGCGGCCCCGGGTCCGGTCGCGCGCTACATCCTGCCGCAGTTCGTCGAGCAGTCCAGCTTCGGCAACAAGGTGTCCGACCCGTACAACAAGCTGTTCGAGGAGCGCATCATCTTCCTCGGCAACCAGGTCGACGACATCTCCGCCAACGACATCATGGCGCAGCTGCTGGTGCTCGAGTCGCAGGATCCCGACCGTGACATCACCATGTACATCAACTCGCCCGGCGGCTCGTTCACCGCGCTGATGGCCATCTACGACACCATGCAGTACGTGCGTGCCGACGTCGCGACCGTCTGCCTCGGCCAGGCCGCCTCCGCGGCCGCCGTCCTGCTCGCCGCGGGCGCCCCCGGCAAGCGCGCCTGCCTGCCCAACGCCCGCGTGCTGATCCACCAGCCGTCCTCGGGCGGCGTGCAGGGCCAGGTCTCCGACCTCGAGATCGCCGCCGCCGAGATCGAGCGGATGCGCAAGCTGATGGAGACCACCCTGGCGCAGCACACCGGCAAGGACGCGGCCACCATCCGCAAGGACACCGACCGCGACAAGATCCTCACCGCCGACGAGGCCAAGGAATACGGCATCGTCGACACGGTGTTCGACTACCGCAAGCTCAACGCCCGCACCTAGGCCGCGGGCAGGAAAGTGGCGCGGGACGATCGACACTCTCCGCGCCACTTTCCCCACAATGTCGACCCGTTTCCGGTGGAACGGGTACGGTCGACACAGGGACCATCGTGAGACGATCGACGGCACCGAAAGCACCCACCGGTGATCGGATTACGACGGTCGCACCCGGACTCAGAAAGTAGGGACCCACGAGATGGCACGCATCGGAGACGGTGGCGATCTGCTCAAGTGCTCGTTCTGCGGTAAGAGCCAGAAGCAGGTCAAGAAGCTGATTGCCGGGCCTGGGGTGTACATCTGTGACGAGTGCATCGACCTGTGCAACGAGATCATCGAGGAAGAGCTCGCCGAGTCCAGCGAGGTCAAGCTCGACGAGCTGCCCAAGCCCGCCGAGATCCGCGACTTCCTGGAGAATTACGTCATCGGCCAGGACACGGCCAAGCGCACGCTGGCGGTGGCGGTCTACAACCACTACAAGCGCATCCAGGCCGGTGACAAGGGCCGCGACAGCCGCGGGGAGACCGTCGAGCTGGCCAAGTCCAACATCCTGATGCTCGGCCCGACCGGCTGCGGCAAGACCTACCTCGCCCAGACCCTGGCCAAGATGCTGAACGTGCCGTTCGCCATCGCCGACGCCACCGCGCTCACCGAGGCCGGCTACGTGGGTGAGGACGTCGAGAACATCCTCCTCAAGCTCATCCAGGCCGCCGACTACGACGTCAAGCGCGCCGAGACCGGCATCATCTACATCGACGAGGTCGACAAGATCGCCCGCAAGAGCGAGAACCCGTCGATCACCCGCGACGTCTCCGGCGAGGGCGTGCAGCAGGCGCTGCTGAAGATCCTGGAGGGCACCCAGGCCAGCGTGCCGCCGCAGGGCGGTCGCAAGCACCCGCACCAGGAATTCATCCAGATCGACACCACCAACGTGCTGTTCATCGTCGCGGGTGCGTTCGCCGGCCTGGAGAAGATCATCTCCGACCGCACCGGCCACCGCGGCATCGGCTTCGGCGCCGAGGTCCGGTCCAAGGCCGAGGTCGACACCGACGACCACTTCGCCGAGGTCATGCCCGAGGACCTGATCAAGTTCGGCCTGATCCCCGAGTTCATCGGCCGCCTTCCGGTCGTCGCCTCGGTGACCAACCTGGACAAGGAATCGCTGGTCAAGATCCTGTCCGAGCCGAAGAACGCGCTGGTCAAGCAGTACGTCCGGCTGTTCGAGATGGACGGGGTCGACCTCGAGTTCACCCAGGACGCCCTCGAGGCCGTCGCGGATCAGGCGATCCTGCGCGGCACCGGCGCGCGCGGACTGCGGGCCATCATGGAAGAGGTCCTGCTGCCGGTCATGTACGACATCCCCAGCCGGGATGACGTGGCCAAGGTCGTCGTCGACGCCGACACGGTGAACGACAACGTCCTGCCGACCATCGTGCCGCGCAAGGCCCAGCGTCCGGAGCGCCGCGACAAGTCCGCCTGAGTTGTTGGAGCGCTGGCGCGCTCGAGTCGCGGCCCTTCGGGCCCCGACGAAAAGAGACCCGATACTCGCGCCTTCGGCGCATTGTCTCGGGTCTCTTTCCGTCGGGGCGGCCGCGACCGCCGCTGCGCGGCGGGGCCTCCTCGGGGTCGGCCCGTTCGTATTGCGTCGGGGGGGTGTGCGTGTGCGCGGGGATGCCAAGGGGTCGGTGCCGTCAGGGCACGTCACGGGGACAGCGTCGCGTGCGGGGTCACGTCACGGGTCGGTGCCGCGTGCGGGTCGCGAGAGGGCGATGTCGCCTCGTCGCGGCCGCGGACGCGGGGGCGGGCACCGACCCTCCGAGGAGCGGGGTCTCCCCGATGTCGTGGGGCGGTGCCGGTGAAACGCTCTCCTGGGTGAGCGGAGTGTTGTCCAGATGAGGTCGCCGTGAGCGCGCGGGGTGACCGGCACCGCATAGGCCGCCGACCGGTCGCCCCGGTGTCGCGTCAGTCGCGCAGTGCGGGGAGGACCCAGGTGTCGGCGGGGGTGCGGTCCGTCGGCGACTCGTCGGCGCGCGCGGGGGACAGGTCGGCGCCCAGCGGGGCGTCGGGGTCGTCGGGGATCTCCATGCTCGCCCGGGTGATCGCGGTGCTGTAGCGGGCGCTGGCGGCGTTGTGGATCATCAGCGCGACACCGATCATCACCGGCGCGACGCCGTGCACGGCGGCGTCGTACCAGTCGCCCTCGCTGACGTGCGGGTAGGTGTTGAGCGCGATGGTCAGGGACAGCAGGGACAGCTCGGCGATCAGGACCTGGTTGCGGTTGCCCACCACGCCCCACTCGGCGACCCGGCTGGTGCCGACCATGATGATGATCAGGCAGACGCTGATCATGGCCTCCAGGCCGAAACTGGCCCAGTACAGCGGGTCGCTGGGCCCGCCGGGGGCGATGTTCTGCTGGACGTTGACCGCCGACCACAGCATGCCCGCCACCACGACCCCCGCCAGCGCCCGCAGCGACCAGGCGCGGTGGCGATACAGCGACGCCAGCCGGGCGCGGGGATCGGAGGCGCGGCGCTGGGCCGCGATGGCCTTGCGGGCCAGCATCACGTCGGCCATCTCGGCACGGTCGAGGGCGGCGTTGGTGTCGCGGAGCCGGTCGGCCTTGGCCGAGGCGGCCTCGATGGCCTTCCACCGCTCGTCGCGCTCGTAGGACCGGATGCGTTCGGCGAGTTCGCGTTCGGCGCGTAGCTCGCGCTCCGACAACGCGTCGGTCAGCGCGGGATCGGCCTGGATGGCGATTCGGCGGCGGTTGGCTTCTACCCGGGCCGCCAGGGCGACGACATCGTCGTCGACCAGAGTTTCCTCTCGCATCACAGCGTTATTTGTAGCGCATGCAGTGGCATCGAGCACATCCACGCCCTCCGGGGACCTGTCGAGGAGCTTCGTCGATCCTCTCGGTTCGCCGTTGAACCGTTGTCCGATTTCGGGCTGCTGTGCTGTTTGTCGCTGCGGCGGAGATAGGTGTTACGCCTCGTTGTGCAGGTCGTTCACTGATTAGGACGGGATGACCCGGGAAAACTCATCGGACCACCCGGCCGGTGTGTCGGCCGGATTGTGCCGCGACCGTGCTGTTTACTCGGCACGTTCAAGCACATGTTCGAGTGACGATGGAAGCGGAGGAGACATGGCACTGCCTACGATGACCGCCGAACAGCGCACCGAAGCGTTGGCCAAAGCGGCTGCCGTGCGCAAGGCGCGCTCGGAACTGATCGGCCAGGTGAAGGACGGCAAGGTCACCGTCGCCCAGCTGCTCGAGAAGGCGGACAAGGACGACCTGGTCAAGAAGACCAAGGTGGCCGCGGTGATCAAGGCCCTGCCGGGCGTCGGCCCGGTCAAGGCCGCCAAGCTGATGGATCAGGCCGAGATCCCCGAGGACCGCCGCATCGGCGGCCTGGGCGCCCGCCAGCGAGCGGCCCTGCTCGACGCGCTCGAGGGCTGAGCTGCCCCGGTCCGACGCCCGTGGTCATCTGCCACGGGCGTTTGCCGTTCCGCGGCCCGTGTCGCGGCGGCGGCCGGGCAGGCGCAGCCGCAGCGGGGCCGGGTCGGGCAGCGGGGCGCGGTCGGGGACCACGAGCACGCAGGCCAGGCCGAGCGCCGGCAGCGCGAGGGCGCCGACGAGGCTGATCGCGTAGCCGACCCCGCCGAGGCCGTGCGGGTGGTGGGTCGCGTGATAGATCAGGTGCGGCAGCCCGAAGACCAGCCAGCCGAGGCCGGCGGCCCGCACCGACGCGGGCACCGGGCGCCACAGCGCGAAGGCGCTCACGGCGGCGAGGGCGAGGAAGAACGCGCCGACATCGGCGGCCAGGTGCTGGTTGTAGGGGCCGTCCACGGCGACCCAGCGGGAGCCGAAGCCCGGGAAGCTCGTGTACCAGGAGTGCGGCGCGAGCACCGCCCAGAGCCCGACGACGAGCCCCTGGAGCACCAGGATCGTCAGCATGATCCGGATGGCCAGCCAGCGACGCCGGTCCTGGTCGAACCGCATCCGTACCTCGAGGCCCCCGTCGCCGCCCCACAGCGAAATCCGCATCGCCCACTCCGTTCTCGTGGCGTGAAGGATCGTGGGACAACGCTAAGCCGCCGGGGCGCCGGCGGGCAATGGTGACTACGCGGTGCGTTCCAGGCGGATCGTGACGGCCTTGGACACCGGGGTGTTCGAGCCCGCCGCGACGTGGTCGAGGGGGACCAGCGGGTTGGTCTCGGGGTAGTAGGCGGCGGCATTGCCGCGCGGGGTCGGGTAGGCGACCAGCCGGAACCCCTCGACGCGGCGCTCGGTGCCGTCGGTCCACTCCGACACCAGGTCGACGGTGTCGCCGTCGGTGAAGCCGAGGGCGGTGATGTCCTCGGCGTGGATCAGCAGCACCCGGCGGCCGCCGTGCACGCCCCGATAGCGGTCGTCGAGACCGTAGATGGTGGTGTTGTACTGGTCGTGGCTGCGGAGGGTCTGCAGGATGAGGCGGCCCGGCGGCACCGGCAGCCAGTGCAGGTGGTTGACGGCGAAGTTGGCCCGGCCGGTGTCGGTGCGGAACTCGCGGCTGTCGCGCGGGGGATGCGGCAGCTGGAAACCGTTGCGCTGCCTGACCTTCGCGTTGTAGTCCGCGCAGCCGGGCACCACCCGCGCGATGGCGTCGCGGACGCGGTCGTAGTCGTCGCGGAACGCGGCCCACGGGACCGGATGCCCGGCGCCGAGGACCGCCTCGGCCAGCTCGCACACGATGGCGACCTCGCTGCGCAGGTGCTCGGAGACCGGCGTCAGGCGCCCGGTCGACAGGTGCACCATCGACATCGAGTCCTCCACCGACACCTGCTGTTTCACGCCGTCGCGCACGTCGAGGTCGGTGCGGCCGAGGGTGGGCAGGATCAGGGCGGTTCGCCCGTGCACGACGTGGCTGCGGTTGAGCTTGGTGGAGATCTGCACGGTGAGCGCGCAGCGGCGCAGCGCGGCCTCGGTGACCGCGGTGTCGGGGGTGGCGGAGACGAAGTTGCCGCCCATGCCGACGAAGACGCGGGCCCTGCCGTCGCGCATGGCCCGGATGGCCTCGACGGTGTCGAGCCCGTGCGCGCGGGGACTGGTGATCGCGAACTCGCGGTCGAGGGCGGCCAGGAAGGACTCGGGCATCCGCTCCCAGATGCCCATGGTTCGGTCGCCCTGGACGTTGGAGTGCCCGCGCACCGGGCACACGCCCGCGCCGGGCTTGCCGATCATGCCGCGCAGCAGCAGCAGGTTGGTGGCCTCGCGGATGGTGGCGACCCCGTGCGTGTGCTGGGTCAGGCCCATCGCCCAGCAGAAGATGGTGGCCTTCGAGGCGGCCAGCAGGTCGGCGGTGTCGCGCAGCTGCCGTTCGGTCAGGCCGGTCGCCTCGCCGACCACGGCCAGGTCGACCGCGCGCAGCTGCCGCGCGTACTCGTCGAAACCGGCGGTGTGGTCTTCGACGAACGCGCGGTCGACCACCGTGCCCGGCGCGCGGTCCTCCGCCTCGAGCAGCAGTTTGCCGAGGCCCTGGAACAGGGCCATGTCGCCGCCGATGCGGATCTGCAGGAAGTCGTCGGCGATACGGATGCCGCCGGTGTAGCCCGAGACCGTCTGCGGGTCACGGAAACCCAGCAGGCCCGCCTCCGGCAGGGGGTTGACCGCGACGACGCGCGCGCCGTGCTGTTTGGCGTGCTGCAGGGCGGTGAGCATGCGCGGGTGGTTGGTGCCGGGGTTCTGGCCCGCCACGAGGATGAGGTCGGCCGCGGGGAAGTCGTCGAGGGTGACCGACCCCTTGCCGATGCCGATCGACGAGGTCAGCGCGGTGCCCGAGGACTCGTGGCACATGTTGGAGCAGTCGGGCAGGTTGTTGGTGCCGAAGCTGCGGGCGAAGAGCTGGTAGAGGAACGCGGTCTCGTTGGCGGTGCGGCCGGAGGTGTAGAACACCGCCTCGTCGGGGCTCGACAGCCCGCGCAGGTGCCCGGCGACGAGCCGGTAGGCCTCGTCCCAGGAGATCGGCGTGTAGTGGGTGGCGCCCTCCCGCAGGACCATGGGCTCGGTGAGCCTGCCCTGCTGGCCGAGCCAGTAGCCCGAGCGCTGCGCCAGGTCGGCGACGGAGTGCCGGGCGAAGAACTCGGGGGTGACCGTGCGCAGCGTGGCCTCCTCGGCCACCGCCTTGGCGCCGTTCTCGCAGAACTCCGCCGGGCGCCGCGTCCCGGTCGGGTCGGGCCACGCGCAGCTGGGGCAGTCGAAGCCGTGCCGGTGGTTGAGCCTGCCCAGCGCGCGGGCGGTGCGGACCACGCCCATCTGCTCGACGGCCCGTTCCAGGGCGATGGTCACCGCGGGCAGGCCCGCCGCTTCCGTCTTCGGCGCGGTGACGGTGAGAGCCGATTCGTCGTAGTCCTCGGCGGGTGCCTCGCGGTGCATGCCTCCCATTGTGGACCGGGCTCAGGCGCGGTAGGTCAGCACCCGTTCGCTGATCCGCAGCCGCCAGCCCGGCGGCAGTTCCACCGGGGTGGTGCCGACGCGCGACCACTGGTCGGTGCCGGGGGCGGCGAGGTAGGTGCCCGAGGTCGAGGGCGCCTCGCGGACGTAGACCTTGCCGCGGTCGGGGGCGACGTAGGCGTGCACCCGCGAGACCATGCGGTCGCGTTCGATGAGGATGGGCGCGGCCGAGGCGGACCGGATCGACTCGTCGCCCGCCGGGTTGCGGCCGAGCACGTACGGGCGGTCCAGGGGGTAGGTCACGCCGTCGTCGGTGATGAGGGAGCCGAGGCTGTCCTCGCCCGAGGGGGCGGGCGTCTTGGTCAGCCCGACCGAGCGGGCGGCCGCGTCGAGGGCCTGGGACCAGGCCAGCGGCGCGTGGTTGGCCGGGGTGTGGCGCGGTCCCGCGCTGACCGTCGGTCCCTCGGGCACGGCGTGTTCGCCGGAGGTGGCGCCCGTGCGGGGGAGGTGACCGGTCCGGGCGGTCACCGCGCGCGGACCGGACTCCGGCCCGTTCGCCCGGACCGTCGCGCGCTCACCGGATTCCGGCGCGGCGGGCGCGGCGGCCGTGTCGGACGACGCGCGCGTGCCTGCGGACCGGGCGGCCTCGGCCCGCGGGACCACCGGCGTGGCTCCCGTCGGTTCCGGAACGGCGCGGAAGCCGGAGGCCGCCGTGGCGGGGGGCTCGCCGGGCGCGGTGACCCGCCGCGGGGTCGGGGTGCGGCGCTTGCCGAGGGTGAACACGAAGCCGTCGCCGGTGACGACGCCGGACCGGAGATCGGTGCGTGGGTGCGCGGAGATCGGGTCGGCGGTCTCGGCGGCGACGGCGATCCGGCGCACGGGTTCGCGGATGATCTCGTCGACCCAGGTGAACGCGCGGTCGCCCGCCAGGCGCCGGTTGCCCTCGGCGCCGGAGATCTCGGCGATCACCGCCCCGCGCAACAGGATCAGGGTGCCGTCACCGGTGGGTGCGAGCACGCCGAACGGCGGGGGCGCCGAGGAGCCGCCGAACACCACCGCGGCCAGCCGCTGGGCCAGCGCCGCGCCGGGCGCGGAGGCGTCGGTGCTGTTCGCCACGGTGTCCACCGCGCCCAACATGCGTTCGGTGGAGGCGGTCTCCCCCGCGAGATACAGGACGACCTCGCCGAAACGGGCGACGAGGCCGGTGCCGGGCACGATGGCCACGGTCGATGTCTGGGTCCGCATACACGTCTCCTTCCGCCGCAGCCAGCATAGAGCGAATCGGGGCCGCCCCGATGCCGGACCGTCGAGCCGCCGAGGGGCGACGTCGTACCCTGAGGGGGTGCAGCAACCTGCTCCGACTGTGCAGACGGACCCGATCCGCGCCGTGACCGAGGCGGATCTGCCCTTCCTGCAGGCCATCGAGATCCGGGCGGGCGTGCCCTTCGCCGAGATCGGGATGATCGAGGTCGCCGAGGACGATCCGCCCGAACTGGAGACCCTGCGCGCCTTCGCCGCCGCGGGCCGCGCCTGGGCCTGGCCCGGCCCCGACGGGGTGCCGGTCGCGTACCTGGTGCTCGCCGTGGTGGACGGCCAGGCCCACGTGGAACAAGTGTCGGTCGACCCCGCGCACGCGGGCAGGCGGATCGGCAAGCGCCTGCTCGACCGGGCCGCGCGGTGGGCGCTGGCCCACGGCTGCGAGGCGCTGACGCTCACCACGTTCACCGAGGTGCCCTGGAACGGGCCGTATTACGAGCGGCTCGGTTTCACCTTCCTCGACCCGGACCGGGAGACCCCGGGCCTGCGGGCGATCCGCGCCGCCGAGACCGGCCACGGCCTGGACCGGTGGCCCCGCGCCTGCATGCGCGCCGAACTGAGCGAATGGCGGTGGAGCTGAACACCCTTCACGCGACCTGCAGCGACCGGATCGAGTTGCCCCACCAGGCGGCGTCGATGACGGTCTCGGGGGTCGCGTCGGGGTCGCCCGCGCCCAGGGTCAGCAGCAGCGGCACGAAGTGGTCGGCGGTGGGGTGCGCCACGGCCGCGCCGGGCGCCGCGGCGCGGTAGTCCAGCAGGGCGTCGACGTCGCGGCGGCGCAGGGCGTCGGCCGCCCAGGTGTCGAAGGCCTCGATGTGCCCGGACAGCCGGGGGTCGCGCATGACCGCGAAGCTGTGGGTCATGAATCCCGAGCCCATGATCAGGTAGCCCTCGGCGCGCAGCTCGCGCAGCCGCTCGCCGAGGCGCAGCAGCGCGCCGGGATCCAGCGACGGCATGGACAGCTGGACCACCGGCACGTCGGCGGCCGGGTACATGGCCATGAGCGGGATGAAGGCGCCGTGGTCGAGGCCGCGGTCGGTGTGGTGATGCACCTCGGTGGTGTCGGCGAGGCTGCCGACCACGCGCCGGGCGAGCTCGCTCGCGTCGGGGGTGGCGTAGGGCAGCGTGTAGTAGCGCGGGGCGAAGCCGCCGAAGTCGTAGAACAGGGGCGTGCCCGCGGCGGCGCCGGTGACCGCGAGCGGCGCGTTCTCCCAGTGCGCCGAGACGACCACGATGCCGCGGGGGACGGGCATGGACCGCGCCCAGCGGTGCAGGGCGTCGAGCCAGCCGGGTTCGTCGAGGGTGGGCGGGGCGCCGTGGCTGACGAACAGCGCGGGCAACGCGCCGTCCGCGGGTGTCCATCGTGGCCGGTCGCCCTCGGTGGGCAGGGTCCGCGCGAGCAGGGCGTCGTAGGCGGCCGCGGGGCCGGTTGGGTGGTCGGTCATGGCTGCGCCGTCCTTCCGATTACTTAACTGTTTAAGTGAACGGCGGGCGTGGCCGATGCATTCCCGGCCCGCACGTGACTAGGGTGGCCCGGGTGGAGGAACCCCGGTGGCTGGACGCGGAGGAACGCGAGGCGTGGCTGACGCTCGTCGCGCTGGCCATGCGCCTGTTCCCCGCGCTGGACGCCCAGCTCAAACGCGACGCCGGGATGACCCACTACGACTACCAGGTGCTCGCGGTGCTCTCCGCGGCGCCGCGGCACACCCTGCGCATGAGCGTGCTCGCGGCCTCGACCGAGGGATCGCTGCCCCGGTTGTCCCAGGTCGTCGGGCGGCTGGAGAAGCTCGGCTGGGTCCGGCGGACCCCCGACCCCGACGACGGCCGGTCCACCCTCGCCGTGCTCACCGCCGCGGGTGTGGCCGAACTCGACGCCGCCGCGCCCGGGCACGTGGCCCGGGTGCGGCAGCTGGTCATCGATCCGCTGACCCGCGGCCAGCTACGGCAGCTCAGCGTGGCGGGTCAGCGCATCCTGCGGGCGGTCGACGCGGCCGAAGGACAGCACCGCAGGCCGTGACGCGGGCTCAGCGCGCCCGGGCGAACGCCGCCTCCGCCGCGGGCAGCGCGGCGGCGCGGTCGGCGGCGACGAGCCCGATGCGGGAGCGGCGGTCGAGCAGGTCGTCGACGGTGAGGGCGCCCTCGGCGCGGACCGCGAAGTCGAATTCGGCCGCGGTCACGTCGATACCGGGCGCCACGGGCTCCCGTGAGGCGGGATCGGCCAGCCAGGCCGCGACGATCTCGCCCGCCTCGTCGCCGTAGCGCTCCACGAGCACCGGCGGGGCCTCGACGCGGTCGCGCCGCGCGCCGGACACCGCGCCGACCAGCGGCACGTGCGCGGTCCGGCAGGCCGCCGCGACCAGGCCCGCGTTCGCCAGGGCGGTGTCGATGGCGTCCTCGGCCATCCGCCGGTAGGTGGTCAGCTTGCCGCCGACCACCGTGACCAGGCCGTCGGGCGAGGTCAGGACGGCGTGCTCGCGGGAGATGTCGGCCGTCGAGTCGGCGTCGGTCTGCAGCAGCGGGCGCAGCCCGGCGAAACTGCCGCGGATGTCGGCGCGGGTCAGCGGCTCGCGCAGCGCGGGATTGATGGTGTCGAGCAGGAAGTCGATCTCGTCCTCGGCCGGGCGGGGCTCGTCCGGGATCGGGCCGGGGGCGTCCTCGTCCGTGAGTCCCAGGTAGACCCGCCCGTGGGCGGCGGGGAAGGCGAAGACGAAGCGGCTGACGCTGCCGGGCACCGGCACGGTCAGCGCGGCCGAGAGCCCGCCGAAGGCGGCCGCGTCGAACACCAGGTGGGTGCCCCGGCTCGGGCGCAGCGAGATGCTCGGGTCCACCTCGCCCGCCCACACGCCGGTCGCGTTGATCACGGCGCGGGCCCGCAGGGACAGGGCCCGGCCGGTCAGGGTGTCGCGCAGCTCGACCCGGTCGCCGGTCGCGGCGGTCGCCTCGACCCGGGTGAGGACCCGCGCCCCCGCGCCCGCCGCGGTCCGCGCGAGGGCGACCACGAGGCGGGCGTCGTCGACGAGCTGGCCGTCCCAGGCCTGCAACCCGCCGCGCAGGCCCTCGCGCCGTACGGTCGGCGCCAGCCGCAGCGCCTCGGCGGCCGCGACCCGGCGCGAGCGCGGCAGCAACC
>NZ_BAGK01000059.1 GCF_000308795.1 Nocardia thailandica NBRC 100428
AAGGTTCGCAAGGCGCACGGCGACAAGGTCGTCCTCGACAATGTGACGCTGAACTTCCTTCCCGGCGCCAAGATCGGTGTCGTCGGCCCGAACGGCGCGGGTAAGTCCAGCGTGCTGAAGATCATGGCCGGTCTGGATCAGCCGAACAACGGCGAGGCGTTCCTCGCGCCCGGCGCCACCGTCGGCATCCTGCAGCAGGAACCGCCGCTCAACGAGGAGAAGACCGTCCGCGGCAACGTGGAAGAGGGCCTCGGGGAGATCAAGGTCAAGCTGGACCGGTTCAACGAGATCGCCGAACTGATGGCCACCGACTACTCCGACGAGCTCATGGACGAGATGGGCAAGCTGCAGGAGGAGCTCGACCACGCCGACGCCTGGGACCTGGACTCCCAGCTCGAGCAGGCCATGGACGCGCTGCGCTGCCCGCCGCCGGACGAGCCGGTGGTCAACCTCTCCGGTGGTGAGCGCCGCCGGGTCGCACTGTGCAAGCTGCTGCTGAGCAAGCCCGACCTGCTGCTGCTCGACGAGCCGACCAACCACCTCGACGCCGAGTCGGTGCTCTGGCTCGAGCAGTTCCTCGCCTCCTACCCGGGCGCCGTGCTGGCCGTCACCCACGACCGGTACTTCCTGGACAACGTCGCGCAGTGGATCCTCGAGCTCGACCGCGGCCGCACCTTCCCCTACGAGGGCAACTACTCCACCTACCTGGAGAAGAAGGCCGAGCGCCTCGAGGTGCAGGGCAAGAAGGACCAGAAGCTGCAGAAGCGCCTCAAGGAGGAGCTGGCCTGGGTCCGCTCCGGCGCGAAGGCCCGGCAGGCCAAGAACAAGGCCCGCCTCGGCCGCTACGAGGAGATGGCCGCGGAGGCCGAGAAGATGCGGAAGCTGGACTTCGAGGAGATCCAGATCCCCGCGGGTCCGCGCCTCGGCAACGTCGTGGTCGAGGTCGAGCACCTGGACAAGGGCTTCGGCGACCGCCAGCTGATCAAGGACCTGTCGTTCACGCTGCCGCGCAACGGCATCGTCGGCGTCATCGGCCCGAACGGTGTCGGCAAGTCGACGCTGTTCAAGACCATCGTCGGTCTCGAGCAGCCCGACAGCGGCACCGTCCGCGTCGGCGAGACGGTCAAGCTCAGCTACGTCGACCAGAACCGCGCGGGCATCGACCCGAACAAGACGGTCTGGCAGGTGGTCTCCGACGGGCTGGACTTCATCCAGGTCGGCAACGTGGAAATGCCCTCGCGGGCCTACGTGTCGGCGTTCGGTTTCAAGGGCCCGGACCAGCAGAAGCCGGCCGGTGTGCTCTCCGGTGGTGAGCGCAACCGCCTGAACCTGGCGCTGACCCTCAAGCAGGGCGGCAACCTGATCCTGCTCGACGAGCCGACCAACGACCTCGACGTCGAGACCCTGAGCTCGCTGGAGAACGCGCTGGAGAACTTCGCGGGCTGCTCGGTGGTCATCTCCCACGACCGCTGGTTCCTCGACCGGACCTGCACCCACATCCTCGCGTGGGAGGGCGACGACGACAACGAAGCCAAGTGGTTCTGGTTCGAGGGCAACTTCGAGGCCTACGAGGCCAACAAGATCGATCGCCTCGGCGCCGAGGCGGCGCGCCCGCACCGGGTGACCCACCGCAAGCTCACCCGCGACTGACGCACGGTTGCCGACGCCGCCCGCGTCCCCGCTCCGGGGACGCGGGCGGCGCCGTCTCCACGGCCGGAAGCCGGTGGGGGACAGCGTCTCCGGGCGGCGCGGGCGGGACCGTCCCCGGCGGGTTGCCAGGAGGTGTCCGGCCGGTGTTCCGGGCGGCGCGCGACGTTCATCGCGACCCGCCGCGGGACACGCGAAGTTACCCGCGCGGCAAGCTGCCGAACCATCGGCAAGTCCCCTGATCTCGGACTAGTGTCGGTTTCGCGTCACCTTTATACGGAGCCGAAGCGGAACCGAATCCTTGGGAGTGGACGGAAAATGACGGTCTCGTCGGAATTGTCCAGCGCGGCGTGGGCGGCGGGTCTGCCGCAACCTCTGCGCGGGGAACTCGCCACCCTCGAGGAGGCCTATTTCCGACACGTGGACGCCGGCGACGTGGACTGCACGATCACCGGCATCACCCAGATCTTCCGCCGCCACCTCGAACTGGCCTCCGTCCGTCCCAAGGGCAGGGCGCTGGTCCGGGTGCACCACCCGGACGACGGCACCGGCCTCGGGACCGCGGTCCAGCTGGTCACCGACGACATGGCCCTGCTGGTCGAGTCGGTCACCGCCGCGCTCAATCGTGCCCAGGTCTCGGTCACCGAGGTCATCCACCCGATCTTCGAGGTCATCCGGGATCCGAACGGGAAGCTGGTCTCCGCCGCGCCGCACGAGGTCGACGGCAACGGCGCCGTCGGGCTGGCCGAGTCCTGGATGCACCTGCAGCTGCACCCCTCTACCGGCCGCGACACCCTCGACGAACTGACCGCCACGCTCACCGAGGTCATCGCCGACGTCCGCCAGGTCATCGACGACACCGAGGACATGGTGCGCGTCCAGTCGGCGCTGGCCGACCGGCTCGACCGCTCCGCCGAGGGCCCGGCCGCGCCGTTCCCCGCGCGCGACCTGGCCGAGTGCGCCGAGTTGCTGCGCTGGCTGGCCGACGGCAACTTCACCCTGCTCGGGTACGCGCGCTACCGCCGCGACCAGGTCGGCGGGCACACCGTCTCCAGCGCCGTCGAGGACAGCGCGCTGGGCGTGCTGCGCCCGGGTATCGGCACCGACTTCCAGGTGCCGATCAACGGCGAGGACCGCCCGCTGCTGCTGCTCACCCAGGGCCTGGTCCGGGCGACCGTGCACCGCTCGGTGTATCCGTACTTCGTCGGCGTCGCCGACGTGGACGACGAGGGTGCCGTGGCCGGGGTGCACCTGTTCATCGGGGTGTTCACCGTCAGCGCCGTGCACGAGAACGTGCTCGACATCCCGGTCATCAACACCCGGGTGCGCGCGGCCATCGAGGCCGCGGGCTTCGACCTGGACTCCTTCTCCGGGCAGGCCATGCTCGAGGTGATCGAGTCCTTCCCGCGCACCGAGCTGTTCTCCGGCGACCTGGCCACCATGCGCCGCACGGCGGTCGCGGTGCTCGGGGTGGGGCTGCGCCGCCAGGTGCGGCTGTTCCTGCGCTCGGACTCCTACGGCCGGTTCGTGGCGTGCATGGTGTACCTGCCGCGCGACCGCTACACCACCGCGGTCCGGCTCGAGATGCAGGACATCCTGGTCCGCGAGCTGGGCGGCACCGACATCGACTACTCGGCGCGGGTCAGCGAGAGCGAGCTCGCCAGCGTCTACTTCACGGTCATGCTGACCACCGAGCACGGCGCGCCGACCCCGGACACCTCCGAGGAGAACCGGCTGCGGATCCAGGCCCTGCTCGACGCGGCCAGCCACACCTGGGCCGATCGCATCGAGAGCGAACTCGCGGACTCCGCCGCGCTCGATCCCGGCGTGGTCGCGCGCTACTCCGAGGCGTTCCCGGAGAGCTACAAGGAGGACTTCACCCCGGCCCGCGGGCTGGAGGACATCAACCGGGTGGAGCGGCTCGGCGCGGGCGGCATCGGCCAATTCCTGTACCGCACCGCCGATTCCGCGCCCGGCGCGTGGCGGTTCAGTCTCTACATCGCGGGCGGCGCGGTGTCGCTGAGCCAGGTGCTCCCCGTGTTGCAGAGCCTGGGTGTCGAGGTCGTCGACGAGCGGCCGTATCGGCTCGAGCTCGACACCGAGCACTGGATCTACGACTTCGGGCTGCAAGCGCGGCCCGACCTGCTGCGCAATCCGCTGGTCGCGGAGCTGGACGCGGGCCTGCTCGCCCCCACCGAGGACACCGACGCCCTGCGCGCCCACGTCACCGACGCCTTCGAAGCGGTCTGGTACGACCGTGCCGAAGCCGACGGACTCAACGAGCTGGTGCTGCGGGCCGGGCTCGGCTGGCGCTCGGTCTCCATCCTGCGCGCCTACGCGAAATACCTCCAGCAAGCGGGATTCCCGTACAGCCAGGTCAACATCGCCCGCGTGCTGCTCGCCCACCCGGAGGTGGCGCGGCAGTTCGTCGAACTGTTCGCCGCCCGGTTCGACCCCGACACCGTCTCGCCCGAGCGCGCGGAGGACCTCGAGACCCGCGTGCGCGCCGGGATCGACGAGGTCGTCAGCATGGACGCCGACCGCATCCTGCGCGCCATCCTCGGCCTGATCAAGGCGACCCTGCGCACCAACTACTACGTCGTCGACGCCGAGGGCCGCCCGCGCGACTACCTGTCGTTCAAGGTCGAACCGCGCGAGATCGCCGAACTGCCCAAGCCTCGGCCACAATTCGAGATCTTCGTCTACTCGCCCCGGGTCGAGGGCGTGCACCTGCGCTTCGGCGCGGTGGCCCGCGGCGGCCTGCGCTGGTCGGACCGCCTCGAGGACTTCCGCACCGAGATCCTCGGCCTGGTGAAGGCGCAGGCGGTGAAGAACGCGGTCATCGTGCCGGTCGGCGCCAAGGGCGGATTCGTGGTCAAGCGCCCGCCGGTGGTCACCGGCGACGCGGCCGCGGACCGGCAGGCGCTCGGCGCCGAGGGCGTGGCCTGCTACCGCATGTTCATCTCCGGCCTGCTCGACATCACCGACAACGTCGACCTTGCGGGCGGCGCCGTGCTCCCGCCCGCCCGCGTCGTGCGGCGCGACGGCGACGACACCTACCTCGTCGTCGCCGCCGACAAGGGCACCGCGACGTTCTCCGACATCGCCAACGACGTGGCCAAGTCCTACGGCTTCTGGCTCGGCGACGCCTTCGCCTCGGGCGGCTCGGCCGGCTACGACCACAAGGCCATGGGCATCACCGCCAAGGGCGCCTGGGAGGCGGTCAAGCGGCACTTCCGGGAAATGGACATCGACACCCAGACCCAGGACTTCACCGTCGTCGGCGTCGGCGACATGAGCGGCGACGTCTTCGGCAACGGCATGCTGCTCTCCGAACACATCCGCCTGGTCGCCGCGTTCGACCACCGCCACATCTTCCTCGATCCCGATCCCGACGCGGCCACCTCCTACGCCGAACGGGCGCGGCTGTTCGCCCTGCCCCGGTCGTCGTGGGCCGACTACGACCGCTCGCTGATCAGCGCGGGCGGCGGGGTGTTCGAGCGGACGGTGAAGTCGGTGCCGCTGAGCCCGCAGGCCCGCGCCGCGCTCGGCCTGCCGGACTCGGTGCAGGCGCTGTCGCCGCCGGAACTGGTGCGCGCGATCCTGCTCGCGCCGGTGCAGCTGCTGTGGAACGGCGGTATCGGCACCTATGTCAAGGCGAGCACCGAGACCAACGCCGAGGTGGGCGACAAGTCCAACGACGCGGTCCGGGTCGACGGCAAGCAGATGCGGGTGCGGGTGATCGGCGAGGGCGGCAACCTCGGCGTCACCGCGCTCGGCCGGATCGAGTTCTGCCGCAACGGCGGCAAGATGAACACCGACGCCCTGGACAACTCCGCGGGCGTGGACTGCTCCGACCACGAGGTCAACATCAAGGTGCTGCTCGACGGCGTGGTCAGCGGCGGGGAGCTGGCCGCCGAGGACCGCAACCCGCTGCTGGCCTCGATGACCGACGAGGTCGCGCGGATGGTGCTGCGCGACAACGTCGACCAGAACACCGTCATGGGCATCTCGCGCACCGACGCCCCGAAGATGCTCAGCGTCCACCAGCGCGTCATCGACGACCTCGAGCAGCGCCGCGGCCTGGACCGCGAGCTCGAGGCCCTGCCCTCGGACGCCGAGATCGCGCGCCGCGCCGACGAGGGCTCCGGCCTGACGTCCCCCGAGCTGGCGAACCTGCTCGCCCACGTCAAGCTGTGCCTCAAGGCCGACCTGCTGGCCACCGACCTGCCCGACAGCGCCTACTTCGCCCGGCGGCTGCCCGACTACTTCCCGACGCCGCTGCGGGAGCGGTACGCGCCCGCGATCAAACGGCACCGGCTGCGCCGCGAGATCGTCACCACGATGATCGTCAACGAGATGGTCGACTACGGCGGCATCACCTACGCGCACCGGCTCAACGAGGAGGTCGGCGCGGGCAGCACCGACGCGGTGCGCGCCTTCGCCGCCGCCACCGAGATCTTCGGGCTGCACGACATGTGGGCGCGCATCCGCGGCGCCGACGCCCCGACCCGCGTGCGCGACCTGCTGGAACTCGAGTCCAAGCGCACCCTGGACCGGGCCTCGCGCTGGCTGCTGAGCAACCGGCCGCAGCCGGTCGCCGTCGGCGCCGAGATCAACCGCTACCACCGGCGGGTGCAGGAACTGGCCCCGCAGGTGCCGGGCTGGCTGCGCGGGCACCACGTCACCACGCTCACCGAGCAGGCCGCCCAGCTCATCGCCGACGGGGCGCCGACCGACCTGGCCACCGAGGTGTTCGGGCTGCTCAACGTGTTCTCGCTGCTCGACGTGGTCGACATCGCCGAGATCGCCGACCGCGACGGCGCCGAGGTGGGCGCGCTGTACTACGCGCTCAACGACCACCTGCGCATCGACTGGCTGCTGGAGGCGGTCAGCCACCTCGAACGCGGCGACCGCTGGCACGCGCTGGCCCGGCTCGCGCTGCGCGACGACATGTACGGTTCGCTGCGCTCGCTGACCCTCGATGTGCTCTCCGCCGGTGACCCGGAGGAAACCGCCGACGAGAAAATTGCATACTGGGAGTCGAAGAACCAGTCCCGGCTGGGACGCGCCCGCGCGTCGCTGTCGGAGCTGTTCGAGTCCGGGACCCACGACCTCGCCACACTGTCGGTCGCCGCGCGACAGGTGCGGAGCATGGTGAGCGGGGTGGGCGCCCAATCGGAGGTACCACGGTGACGAGCTCGCCGGACACCGCGGCCGTACCCGCGTCGCACCTGCTGCTACCCCGGCGTTTTCACGCCAAGGTGGAGATCCGCTGGTCGGACATGGACGTCTTCCAGCACGTCAACCACGCCCGCATGGTGACGCTGCTGGAGGAGGCCCGCATCCCCTGGCTGTTCGAGGAGGGCAGGCCGACCGCGTCCATGGGACGGCAGGGCTGTGTGCTGGTCGATCTGCACGTCCGGTACCGCGGGCAGTTGCGGCACGAGGACACCCCGCTCGACATCGCCATGTGGGTGAAGAAGCTGCGCGCGGTGGACTTCACCATCGGCTACGAGGTCCGGCCGAACGGGGCGCCGGAGGACTCGGCGCCCGCGGTCATGGCCACCACCCAGCTCGCGGCCTTCGACATCGAGACCCAGCGGCTGCGGCGGCTCAGCGACACCGAGCGCGACTACCTGGCCGAGTGGCTGGCCTGATCCGGTGACGCTCGACCAGCGGGTGCTGCACGTGCCCGACCCCGCCGAGCGGGAGAACCTGATCACGTTCCTGAGCCGGGCCGTCCGGCTCGACCCCGCCGTGGTCGTGCGGTTGCGCCGGCGCGGGTCGAGCCTCGTCTCGGCCTGGGCCGCCACCGGTTTCGAGACCCTCGCGGTGCGCACCGTGACCGCCGAACTCGGCGTCGACGACGTGACCGCCGGCGCGGACACCCTGCTGGCCGGGTTGCGCAGCGGCCATCCGGTCGACCTCGGCTATTCGCTCGACTCGGCCTGGCGCGGCGCCCTGCCGCCGCTCGAGGGGTTCGTCCACGTCGAGGACGTGCCCGCCCGCGCCCTGGTCGAGCTGGCCGAGCGGGGGACCGAGGTGGCCCGCGAGCACGGTTCGAGCCACGGCCCGCCCGCCTCGCTGCTCGACCAGCCGGTCCTCACCGTCACCGGGGCGGACGAGCGCACCGTGCAGGTGCCGCTGCGCGTCGTGTTCGCGCTCACCGCCATGGACTTCATCCCGCACAGCGGGGAGAAGGCCGAGTCGCGGCGCATCGCGGCCACCGAACTGGTCCGGGTGCGCGCGACCCGCACCTGGCTGCGGCTGGACGCGCGGTACGGGTCGGTGGCGCGCCGGATCGGCGGCGGTATCCCGTTGTCGCCGGGCTGAGTTCGCCGACGGGCGCGCCCCGGTTCAGGCGATGCCGGCGAGCCGCAGCGCGGCCGTGGTGAGCGCGGCCGCGACCACGGCCAGCAGCAGGGGGCGCCGGAACCAGGCGAGTACCCCGCCCACGACGACTCCGGCGGGCAGCGCGACCCCGAAGTCGCCGCTGCCCGCAGGCAGGGTGGTGGTCGCGACGAGGGCGGCCAGCAGGACCAGGGCGCCGGTCTCCAGCAGGCCGGTCACCCGGGCGGGGAGCCGCAACCGGGTGCGCAGCGCCGGGCCCGCCCAGCGCAGCGCGTAGGTGCCCGCGGCCAGCGCCAGCATCGAGGCGATCAGCATGCCGGTCGCTCGGCGGCGGGCGGGCGGGCGAAGAGCAGTCCCGTCAGCGCCAGCAGGATCGGCACGCCCGCGGGGACGACGGGGGAGACCGCGACGGCGACCGCAGCGCCGATCAGCACCGGGCGCAGGGTGGCGCGGTCGGCCAGCGCGGGCAGGATCAACGCCAGCAGGATGACGGGGAAGACCGCGTCGAGGCCGAGCGCGTGGGTGTCGGGGACCAGGGAGCCGAGGACCGCGCCGAGGGCGGCGCCCAGGGGCCAGCACAGGGCGACGCCGATGCCGCACGCCCAGTAGGCCGCCCGTTTGCGGTCGGGTGCGCCGGGCGCCTGGGCGAACGCGACCGATTCGTCGTTGAGGACGTGGATGCCCAGCATCCGGCGCCAGCCGCGGCCGAAGACCTCCGGCGCGGACAGGCCGTAGGGCAGGTGCCGTGCGTTGAGCAGCAGGCCGGCGGCGACGGCGGCCAGCGGGCTGCCGCCCGCCGCGACGATGCCGAAGAACAGCAGCTCGGAGCCGCCCGCGAGCACCGTCACCGCCATGACCACCGGCATCCACACCGGGAATCCGGAGGCGATGGTCGACGCGCCGTAGGACACACCGAAGACGCCGACGGCGAAGCAGGCCGCGGCGATGGCGGTGACGGTCCGCCGATCGAGTGTTCTCCATATCGAACGCATGTTTCTTATAATGAACACCCGGGCTGGGTAAAGTCAACGCGATTCCGCTCTGTAGCCAGGAGGCGCGCATGGATCGCCAGGATCCCACCGACGGTCCGCCGCGCGAGGTCATCGCGGCCGCGCTGCGCCGCGAACGGGAACGCGCCGGCCTGTCGCTGACCGAGGTCGCCGGACGCGCGGGGGTCGCGAAATCGACACTGTCGCAACTGGAATCGGGCACGGGCAACCCCAGCCTGGAGACGCTGTGGGCGCTGTGCGTCGCCCTGGACATGCCCTTCTCCCGGCTGCTCGACCCGCCCCGGCCCAGCGTGCAGGTCATCCGGGCCGAGGAGGGGACGCCGGTGCCGTCGGCCGACGCCGACTATCGCGTCACACTGCTGGCGGCGGGCCAGTCGCACACGCGCTGCGACGTCTACCGCGTCGCCGCCGAGCCGGGACACGTCCGCCGATCCGACCCGCACACCCCCGGCGTGGTCGAGCACGTGGTGCTCGCGGCCGGGCGCGCGCTGGCGGGCCCGGCCGACGAACCGGTGGAGATGCTGCCCGGCGACTACATCCGCTACCTCGGCGACCGCCCGCACGTCTTCGAAGCCCTGGAACCGGGCACGCGGGCGACGATGGTCATCGAGACGGAGTGATCAGGCCGCGCCCTCGCCCAGGTACTGCAGCCAGACCGGATCCAGGTCCGCGGTGGTCGACAGCAGCCGCCAGTGCGGGCCCTTGGGCGAGACCAGCGGGGAGCGCAGCGTCCAGCCCAGCTCGGTGAGCAGCTTGTCGGCCTTGCGATGGTTGCAGGGCGCGCAGCTGGCCACGCAGTTCTCCCACGAATGCTCCCCGCCGCGGCTGCGCGGGATGACGTGGTCGATGGTCTCCGCCTTGCCGCCGCAGTAGCCGCAGCGGTAGCGGTCGCGGTGCATGAGCGCGGCCCGGGTCATCGGTACCCGGGCGCGATAGGGCACGCGGACGTAGGTCCGCAGGCGGATGACCGAGGGGATGGCGACCTGGGAACCGGCCGAATGCAGGACCGGGCCGCCGGGGTCGTCGTGGACGGCGTCGGCCTTGTCGCAGATGAGCAGGACCACGGCGCGGCGGGCGGACAGCGCGGTCAGCGGTTCGTAGGTGGCGTTGAGGAGCAGGACCCGGCGCTTGCGCCAGGCCGCGGCGTCGTGATCGGTGTGCAGCGCGGGGTGGTGCGGCTCGTGGTGCGCGGTGGAGCCCGGATAGTGGTCGGACAAGATGTGCAGCGGAGTAGCCCCCGACCCACGGTTGTGGACGTCGGCGGGCTGGAGTTGTCGGTGCCCACGCCCCTCGGGGGAGCGTGCGCCGGGGCGCTGCTTCATCGTGACCTCGATTTCATGATTGGCAGGATCATGTGGTATCCGGGTCGATACTGCCACCCAGTTGACCATGGAATCCGGAGTTGCGCACGACAAATTTCGACAATGTCCGGTGAACTGTGGTTGAAGGGCCGCTGGTTCGTGACCGCCGATCGGGCACGGCACAATGGGGTGCATGACTTCGGGTGAGCAGACCGCTACGTCGTTCTACGACGCCGTCGGCGGGGCCGAGACGTTCCGCCGCATCGTGTCCGTCTTCTACCGCGAGGTCGCCGCCGACGAGATCCTGCGCCCGATGTACCCGGAGGAGGATCTGGGTCCGGCCGAGCGCAGGCTGCGCATGTTCCTGGAGCAGTACTGGGGTGGCCCGCGGACCTACTCCGACGAACGGGGGCATCCGCGGCTGCGGATGCGGCACCATCCCTTCGTCATCGGGCCCCTCGAGCGCGATGCCTGGCTGCGGTGCATGCGGATCGCCGTGGCCGAGATCGAGCCGTCCGTGCTCGACGACGTCCACCGCAAGGCCCTGCTCGACTACTTCGAGATGGCCGCCGCCTCGCTGCAGAACGCCAACGGCTGACCGGCGGGCTGCCCCCGGTTCGCTGATGACGGGCGCGCGGCGCGCGGGTTTCCCCGGTGCGGCGTGTTTTACGCCGAGGTTTCGGCACCGGCGTGGCGCGCGCTGGCGATTTGCCGAATCGGAGGAAATCGCGCCGGCGGAGGAATATCCCGGGCGGAGTTTGGCAATATTGGCCGTGTGACACAGACACCTGCCTCGCCGGTGCCGGGGGAAGAGCGCACCGATCCGTGGTGGAAATCCGCCGTGTTCTACCAGGTCTATCCACGATCGTTCGCCGACGCGAACGGTGACGGCGTCGGCGACCTCCGGGGCGTCCGGGAGAAGATCGGCTACCTCGAGCTACTCGGCGTCGACGCCCTGTGGATCTGTCCGGTCATGCGCTCGCCCCAGGCCGACGGCGGCTACGACGTGGCCGACCCGCGCGACATCGACCCGCTGTTCGGCGGCATCGAGGCCTTCGACGAGCTCCTCGCCGAGGCGCACGACCGCGACATCAAGGTCACCATGGACCTGGTGCCCAATCACACCAGCGTCGAGCACCCCTGGTTCGCCGCCGCCCTGGAGGCCGCCCCGGGCAGCCCCGAACGGGCCCGCTACATCTTCCGCGACGGCCGCGGGCCCGGCGGGGACGAGCCGCCCAACAACTGGCCGAGCATCTTCGGCGGCCCGGCCTGGACCCGGGTCACCGAGGCCGACGGGTCGCCCGGCCAGTGGTACCTGCACATCTTCGCGCGCGAACAGCCCGACCTGAACTGGGACAACCCGGAGGTCGCCGCCGATTTCGAGAAGACCCTGCGCTTCTGGCTCGACCGGGGCGTCGACGGGTTCCGCATCGACGTCGCCCACGGCATGGCCAAGCCGGAGGGGCTGCCGGACATGGCGAACCTGCCGACCAAGCTGCTGGTCAACGACGACGACGATCCCCGCTTCGACAATCCGGGCGTGCACGCCATCCACCGCCGCATCCGCGCGGTGCTCGACGACTACCCGCACGCGGTCGCCATCGGCGAGGTGTGGGTCGACGACAACGTCCGCTTCGGCGACTACGTGCGCCCGGACGAACTGCACCTGGCCTTCAACTTCCGGCTGGCCGAGACCCCGTTCACCGCCGAGGGCGTGCGCGAGGCGATCACCCAGTCCCTGGCCGCGGTCGCGGGGGTGGCCGCGCCGCCGACGTGGACTCTGTCCAACCACGACATCGCCCGCGAGGTGACCCGCTACGGCGGCGGGCCCGTCGGCCTGGCGCGGGCGCGGGCCATGGCGCTGGTCGAGCTGGCGCTGCCGGGGGCGGTGTTCGTCTACAACGGCGCCGAGCTCGGCCTTCCCAACGTCGACGACCTGCCCGAGGAGGTCCTCCAGGACCCGACGTGGGAGCGGTCCGGACGCACCGAGCGCGGCCGCGACGGGTGCCGGGTGCCGATCCCCTGGGAGGGGAGCGCGCCGCCGTTCGGGTTCACCTCCGGGCCCGCGTCGTGGTTGCCGATCCCGGCGGACTGGGCCGACCGGACCGTCGAGGCGCAGCTGGAGACCGTGGCCTCGACGCTGTCGCTGTATCGTCTCGCCATCGAATTGCGCGGCACCCGAAGCGAATTCGGCGGCGACCGGATCGAGTGGTACGGCAGCCCGGCGGGCGCGCTCGCCTTCCGGCGGCCGGGCGGGCTGATCTGCGTGCTCAACGCCTCCGACGGCCCGATCCAGCTGCCGCCGGGACAGGTGCTGCTCGCCAGCGCCCCCGTCGGCGACGAGCTGCTGCCCGCGAACGCGGCGGCCTGGCTGATCTGAGGGGGCTCGACACGCCCCGAGGGCTCGGCCGGTGGATGAACTACTACACGCCATCGTCTACCGTTGGGCTGTGAGCATTCTCGAGACAGTGCTGATCTTCGTCGGCATTCCGGGCGCGATCTACTTCGCGATCGCGGGTTTGTCGTACCTCGGTAAGCAGTACCCCGGCGACAAGCCGGCCCACTTCGAGCTCGGGCAGAAGTGGACCCACTCGCCGGTGCTGTGGAGCGCTACCGACGAGGTGACCGCCGCGAGCGGTCACCACCACGGGTCGCATGACGATCATGCGGCCATCGAATCTGGCGCGGAGCTGATCGGAGGCCGGGCAAGTGGCAAGTTCTAATTGGCCTGCGGTGGTCGAGGCCGACCTCCCGCACGGGGCCGCGCTGACCAGCAGCGGTCGCGTGTCGGCGGTGCACGAGCCGGGCACCGTGTTCGACGAGGTGCCCTTCACCGACTTCGAGCGCATCCGCCTGGACAACGCGCTCACCGAGGCGACCCGCGCCACCAAGGTGCGGTTCAACGTGTACCTCGGTGACCTGGGCAACGACCCGGCCGCGGGCGCCGACGCGCTGCTGGCGAACACCCCGGAGGGCGCCGCCTCGGTGCTCATCGCGGTCTCGCCGAACCAGCGCGCCATCGAGGTCCGCTCCGGCAAGGACGTCGCCGACCGCGCCGACGACCGGATCTGCCAGCTCGGCGTCACCGCCGCCCTGGCGTCGTTCCGCCAGGGCAACCTGATCGACGGCCTGATCTCCGCGCTGCGCGTGATGTCCGCGTCGATCGGCCGCTGAACCACCGCTCACCGATCCACGCGACGGGGCGTCCCTCCTGCACGGAGGGGCGCCCCGTTCGCGTGTCCGGGGCGGGCGCGCGAATGCCGCGGCGCGCCTTGGTGGTCGGGCGTTCGGGGCGCCCGGGGGATCCGGGCGAAAAAAGTTTCGGAAACCGGGAATCAGCGCGTCCCCGCTAACCGTTCAACAGTTCAACAACGGTTAGTGACGGCCCCCGGGCCCTCACGGGAGTCAGGGGTTCGCCGATGACCGGACACTATGCGCAGGTCGCGTTCACGCCGCTGGTGCGCGCCCACCAGGAGGCGCACGGCAGCGCGCGCTCCTACGAGCGGATGGCCCGGGTGCCCGAGGCCCCCGACACGCTCGGCGCCGCCGAGACCGACTTCCTCGCCGGTCGGGACAGCTTCTTCCTCGCCACCGTGGGCGAGACGGGCTGGCCCTACATCCAGCACCGGGGCGGCCCGGCCGGGTTCCTGCGGGTCCTCGGTCCGCGCACCCTCGGATTCGCCGACTTCCGCGGCAACAAGCAGTACATCAGCCGCGGCAATCTCGACCACGACGACCGGGTCTCGCTGTTCGTCGTCGACTATCCGACCCGGACCCGGCTCAAGATCTTCGGCCGCGCCCGCGTGGTCGAGCCCGAGGCCGACGCGGAACTGGTCGCCGCGCTGACGATGCCCGGGTATCCGGCCCGCGTCGAACGGGCGGTGCTGATCGAGGTCGAGGCGTTCGACTGGAACTGCCACCAGCACATCCCCGAGCTGTATCCGCGCGAGGCGGTGGCCGCGGCCCTCGACTCGCTGCGGGAACGGATCGGGGACCTCGAGCGCGAGAACGCGCGCCTGCGCGAGGCGCTCCCGCCCGCCTGAGTTCCCCGCGACGAACCGGGGCACGGACGCCGCGTCCGGCCGTGGCCGTCGCGCGCCCACCTGTAACCATTGAAATGCATTTAGACAGTTAGGACAGCGGACATGCGGCGCGAGCACCTCGCCTGGGCCGGACTGGCGGCGATGACCGTCTCCTTCGGGCTGAACTTCACCATGGGCGTCTTCTTCGCCCCCACCGCCGCGGCCTACGGGGTGTCGGCGACCGCGCTGACGGTGGCCGCCGCGCTCGGCACCACCGTCACCGGCCTGGCCCAGCAGGGCATCGGCAGGCTGCTCGACCTGCTCGGCCCGCGGATCGTGCTGATCGGCGGGCTGACCCTGATCTCCGGCAGCTACCTGACGCTGGCGACGGTCACCGAGACCTGGCAGTTCGTCGCGGCCTACATGATCCTGGGCGGGCTGGGATTCGCGTCCTCGTCCACCCTGACGGTGACCACCCTGCTCGGCCGGGCGGTCGGCCCGCAGGTGGGCCCGGCCATGGCGCGCGCCGCCATCGGCATCAACCTCGGCCAGCTGATCACGCCCTGGGCGGCCACCCTGCTGTTCGAACCCGTCGGCGTCCGCGGCACGTTCGCGCTGCTGGGCGGCGTCGGGCTGGCGGTGACCGCGCTGCTGTGGCTGCTCCTGCCCGCCGACGGCCGACTCGCCGCCTCCCCGGGGGCCGGGGAATCGCTGGCGGACCGGCGCCGGGTCCTGATCTCGTTCGGCCTGCACGCCGCGACGCTCTACGTGCTGGTGCTCATGCTGCCCCGCCACGCCGTCGAGCTGGGCTGGTCGGTGGCGGCCGCCGGCAGGCTGGTCGCGCTCGCCGCCCTCAGCGCGGGCCTGACCTCGGCCGCGATGGTGCCGCTGCTGCGCGCGCACACCCCCGAGCGCCTGCTGCGCGTGCTCTTCGGCGTGCGGCTGGTCGCCCTGCTGCTCGCCGTCCTCGTGCCGGGGCACCTGGCGCTGATCGCGGTCGCGATCCTGTTCGGCATCGCCTCGTTCCCGGTGATCCCGCTGACCATGGCGATCCTGTCGCGCGGACTCGATCCCGCCCGCATGGGCCGCACCCTTGCCCCGGCGTGGGTCGTCCACCAGCTGGCGGCCGCGGCCGGTCTCGCGGTGGCCACCGTGGTGCACGCCCTCACCGACAGCTACCGCGGCTACTTCGCCCTGACCATCGCCTTCACCGTCGCCGCCGCCGTGCTCGTCGCCCCGGCCCGGCGCCCGCGCGCGGCCGCGGCCCCGGCCGTGGCCCTCCGCGCCTCCTGACCCGCCCCCGCCGCCGGCGGACCCGGCACCGAACCCGACAAACCCCGGCGCCCGCCGGGACCACACCGAGGAGAGAAGATGTCCGCGAACACCACCCGCCACCGCACCGCCGAGATCGCCGGGCAGTCCGTGTTCTACCGCGAGGCAGGCGACCCCGCCAAGCCGACCCTGGTCCTGCTGCACGGATTCCCGACCAGCTCGGCCATGTTCCGCGACCTGCTGCCCGCCCTCGCCGACGACTACCACCTGATCGCCCCCGACCACATCGGCTTCGGCCACTCCTCCATGCCCACGGTCGACGAATTCGACTACAGCTTCGAGCATCTCACCGAGATCACGCTCGGCCTGCTCGCGCACCTCGGCATCGATCGCTTCGCCCTCTACATCCAGGACTACGGCGCCCCGATCGGGCTGCGCATCGCGTCCCGCGAGCCGGAGCGGGTCACGGCGATCATCACCCAGAGCGGCAACGCCTACCTCGAGGGTTTCACCCCGTTCTGGGACGTGCTCTTCGCGCACGCGAAGGACCGCGCCGCCAACGAGGCGCAGGTGCGCACCCTGCTCGAGGCCCCGGCGACGCGGTGGCAGTACGAGCACGGCGTGCCCGCCGACCGCCTCGATCGCCTCAGCCCCGACACCTGGACCCTGGACCAGGCCCGGCTGGACCGGCCGGGCAACAAGGAGATCCAGCTCCAGCTGTTCTGGGACTACCAGTTCAACCTCGACGGCTACCCGGCCTTCCAGGAGTACTTCGCGCGGTACCGCCCGCCGGTGCTGATCGCGTGGGGCGAGCACGACGAGATCTTCGGCGCCGAGGGGGCGCGCGCCTACCTGCGCGACCTGCCCGACGCCGAGCTCCACCTGCTCGACGCGGGCCACTTCGCGCTCGAGACCCACGGCGAGGAGATCGCCGCGCTGATCCGCGACTTCCTCGGCCGCGTCCTGCGCTGAATCCGCCGGGCCGCCGCGCGTGCACCCACCGCGCGGCGGACCCGCCGCATTCCGGTCACGGTGATCCGAAGGGTTCAGCCAGGTCAGCGGGGGCGGCGATACTGCGAGGCGTTCCGTTTCCGTCCCAGGAGAACCATGACTCTCGCGATCGGCAGGCGCACTGCCACCGAGTCCGCCACCGCGGGCCCGGCGCCGCGGCGCGCGTGGCGGCGACTGCCGGCGACCCCGGCGCTGTTGCGCTCGCTGACCCCACTGGCCCTGCTGCTGGCCTGGCAGGTCGGCAGCGAGACCGGCGCGCTCTCCGAGCGCATCCTGCCCGCGCCCTCGGTCATCCTCGACGCGGGCCTCGAGGTCTGGCGCAGCGGCGAACTCGGTGACGCGCTGGCGGTCTCGGGGCAGCGCGTGCTGCTCGGCTTCACCCTCGGCGCCGTCGTCGCGGTGGTGGCCGCCGTCCTCGCCGCGTCCAGCCGCCTCGGCGAGTACCTCGTCGACCCGCCGATGCAGATGCTGCGCACGGTCCCGCTGTTCGGCCTGATCCCGGTGTTCATCATCTGGTTCGGCATCGACGAGCAGCCCAAGATCTTCCTCATCGCGCTCGGCGTCGCCTTCCCGCTCTACCTCAACACCTACGCGGGCATCCGACAGCTCGACCCGAAGCTCGACGAGTTGTCGCGGGTGCTCGGCCTGACCACCGCGGAGAAGCTGCGCGACATCGTCTTTCCCGGCGCGCTGCCGCACGTGCTGGTCGGGCTGCGGCAGAGCCTCGGCATCGCCTGGCTCTCGCTCATCGTGGCCGAGCAGATCAACGCCAGCGCCGGGCTCGGCTTCATCGTCAACAACGCGCGCGAATTCCTGCGCACCGACATCGTCATCTTCGGCCTGCTCGTCTACGGCCTGCTCGGGCTGATCACCGACGCCGCGGTCCGCGTGGTCGAACGCCGCGCGCTGCGCTGGAGCACGCGATGAGCGCCCCGGCGGGTCACGAAGTGGCCCGGATCCGCGGCGTCGGCAAGAGTTTCGGTGACCGCGCGGTGCTCGCGGGCGTCGACCTGGATCTGCGGCCGGGGGAGATCGTCGCGCTGGTCGGGCGCAGCGGCTCGGGCAAGTCCACCCTGCTGCGGGTGCTGGCAGGGCTCGCCGGTGAGCACGAGGGCAGCGTCTCGATCGACGGCCGGATCGCGGTGGCGTTCCAGGAGGCCCGGCTGGTGCCGTGGCTGACCGTGGCGCGCAACGTCGCGCTCGGACTGCCCGATCGCAGGCGCCGCGCCGCGGGCGGGCCGCAGGCCGAGGCGGTGCTCGCCGAGGTCGGGCTGGCGAATCGCGGTGCGGCCTGGCCGATCACGCTGTCCGGCGGGGAGGCCCAGCGGGCGGCGCTGGCCCGCGCGCTCGTCGCCGAGCCCGCGCTGCTGCTGCTCGACGAACCCTTCGGCGCGCTCGACGCGCTGACCAAGATCGCCATGCACGACCTGCTGCTCCGGCTGCACGCCGAACACGGCTTCGCCGTGCTGCTGGTGACCCACGATGTCGCCGAAGCGGTGACCCTGGCCGACCGGGTGCTCGTGCTCGACGACGGCCACCTCGCCCACGAGGTCGACATCCCCCTCGACCGCCCGCGTCGTCACGCGGGACCCGAAGGCGCCGTGTACGCGGCCCGCCTGCTCGCCCTGCTCGGCGTCGAGCAGTAGCGCTATCCCTGGAGAACCCTGTGAAGAAGTTGTTCCGTTCGGCTGCCCTCGTCCTGGCCGCCGGCCTGTCGCTCGCGGTGGCGGGTTGCGGCGGCGACGAGCCGTCGAAGGCCACCGGACCGGTGGACCTGAGCACCGTCACGCTGAAGGTCGGCGACCAGAAGGCCATCTCCATCGAGGTGCTGATGAAGGCGTCCGGCCAGCTGGAGAACCTGCCGTACAAGGTCGAGTTCTCGACCTTCACCGCGGGCCTGCCGCTGGTGGAGGCGGCCAGCGCGGGCGGCATCGACCTGGCGCAGACCGGCAACACCCCGCCCATCTTCGGCGCGGCCGCCAAGGCCGACATCAAGGTCGTCGGCGCCCTGGCCGCCACCGGCAGGGGCGACGCGATCCTGGTCGGCAAGGACTCGCCGATCGCCTCGGTCGCGGACCTGAAGGGCAAGCGGGTCGCCGTCTTCAAGGGCAGCTCGGCCAACGCGCTGCTGCTGCTGTCGCTGGAGAAGGCCGGGCTGAGCCTGAAGGACATCGAACCGGTGTACCTGTCGCCCGGCGACGGATACACCGCGCTGAAGCGGGGCGACGTACAGGCGTGGGCGATCTGGGATCCCTACACCGCCATCGCCGAGCAGGAGTCCGGCGCCAAGGCCGTCATCGCGGCCGACACCGTCTCCAACGGCAACAACTTCTGGGTCAGCGGCAACAAGGCGCTGGCCGACGCGGGCAAGTCCGAGGCCATCGCGGACTTCCTGCGCCGCTACGCCGCCGCGACCACCTGGTCGCAGAACAACGTCGCCGAGTGGAGCGCGAAGTACGCCGAGCTCACCCAGATCAGCCCCGCCGCCGCGCAGGTCACCTGGACCCGTTCGATCAAGCAGCCGATCCCGCTCACCGACGCGATCATCGCCTCCGAGCAGCAGATCGCCGACGCGTTCACCGAGGCCAAGGCCATCCCGGGCAAGGTCGAGTTCGCGACGTTCGTCGATCGGCGGTACCAGCAGTGAGCACCCTGTCGTTCCACTGGTTCCTGCCCACCTACGGCGATTCGCGCGGCCTGATCGCCGGCGGGCACGGCTCGTTCATGTCGGGCAACCGCCCGGCCAGCCTGCGCTACCTCAATCAACTGGCCGCCGCGGCCGAGGACAACGGCTTCGAGGCCGTACTCACCCCGACGGGCGCGTGGTGCGAGGACGCGTGGCTGACCACCGCCATGCTGGTCGAGACCACCGAGACCCTCGAGTTCCTGGTCGCGCTGCGGCCGGGCCTGGTCAGCCCCACGCTGACCGCGCAGATGGCCGCCACCTACCAGCGGCACTCGCGCGGCAGGCTGCTGCTGAACGTGGTCACCGGCGGTGAGCCCCGCGAACAGCAGGCCTACGGCGACTTCCTCGACAAGGAGCAGCGCTACGCGCGCACGGGCGAGTTCCTCGACGTGGTGCGGTCGCTGTGGACCTCGACCGAGCCCGTCGACTTCGAGGGCGAGCACATCCGCGTGCGCCAGGCGCTGCTGAACAACCGGCCCGACCCGGTCCCGCCGGTGTTCTTCGGCGGCTCGTCGCCCGCCGCGGGCCCGGTGGCGGCCCGCCACGCCGACACCTACCTGACCTGGGGCGAGCCCCTGGACGCCGTCGGCGCGAAACTCGACTGGATCCGCGGCCTGGCCGCCGAGGAGAACCGCGTCCTCGACTACGGCCTGCGCATCCACGTCATCAGCCGCGACACCGCCGCCGAGGCGTGGGCGGAGGCGGACAAGCTGCTCGCGGGCATCGCCCCCGGCGAGATCGAGCGGGTGCAGGCCAACCTGGCCCACAGCGAGTCCGAGGGCCAGCGCCGGATGGCCGCGCTGCACAACGGCCGCACCGACCGCCTCGAGATCGCCCCGAACCTGTGGGCGGGCGTCGGCCTGGTCCGTGGCGGCGCGGGCACCGCCCTGGTCGGCTCGCACGAGGAGGTCGCCGACCGCCTCGCCGAGTACGCCGCGCTCGGCATCGGGCACTCCGTCCTGTCCGGCTACCCCCATCTCGAGGAGGCGTACTGGTTCGGCGAGGGCGTCCTGCCGATCCTGGAACGGCGCGGCCTGTGGTCGCACCCGACCCGCGGCGCGGCCGTGGCCGCGGGCACCCCGTTCGCGTCCGCGCGCTGAAACGGCGCGGGCCGGCGCCGGCCGTGCCGCGTTGCGGCCCTGCGGGACAGCGCGATTCCCGCGAGGGCACGGCGCGGCCGGGCCGCCGGGCCGGGTAGCCTGAGCGGCGGTTCGGACTCGGCGGATGGATGGGCGAGGGGGGAGACGGCGATGCGTGCCGTTCGATGGTCGGTGCGGGGGCTGGTCGGTGTGTTGCTGCTGACCGCGGTGGGATGCGGGGCCGAGGACGCCGGGCCGCTGGACCCGGTGGTCGGCTCGGCGCCGACGGCGTTCTATTCGACGTCGCAGGAATCGCTGG
>NZ_BAGK01000058.1 GCF_000308795.1 Nocardia thailandica NBRC 100428
TGGACGCCGCCATCGACGCCGCCGTGCAGGCGGTCGCCGCGCGGCGCGGTGTCGCGGTCAGCCTGCCCGCGGCGGGCGGCGGCGCGGGCGGCACCGTGGACGCGGCGGCGCTCGGCGAGTTCACCGAGCAGATCACCGGCCGCGACGGCGTGCTGGCCACGGCGGCCCGGGTCATCCTCGACCAGCTCGGCCTCGCCGAGAAGGTCTCCGCGCCCGAGCTCACCCCCGACACCCTGGCCGACCTGGTCTCCGCCGAGCTCGGCAGCGACTGGCCGCGCCTGGTCGCCCCCGCGTTCGACGCCCGCAAGGCCGTCCTCATCGACGACCGCTGGGCCACCGCCCGCGAGGACCTGGCCCGCCTGTGGCTGGCCGACGACGCCACCAGCGCCGAACAGCCGGTCAGCGGCTACCTCGGCGCGGGCGAAGCGGTCGCCGCGCAGGCGAGCTGGTGGCGCCAGCGCGCCATGCACGAGGCCCGCTCGGTGCTGGCCGGCTACTACGGCCGCATCGCCGAGGCCGCGCGCGACACCAGCGAGCCCGGCGTCTGGTCCGACGACACGGCCGTGATCACCGGCGCCAGCAAGGGATCCATCGCGGCCGCGGTCACCGGCGAACTTCTCGCCGGCGGCGCGACCGTCGTGGTGACCACCTCGAACCTGGACCACAAGCGCCTGAGCTTCTACCGCGAGCTCTACCGCACCCACGCCCGCCACGGCGCGAAGCTGTGGGTCGTCCCGGCGAACATGGCCTCCTACACGGACCTGGACGCGCTGGTCGAGTGGGTCGGCAGCGAGCAGATCGACACCGCGGGCGGCGCCAAGACCAAGATCAAGGACGCGCTCACCCCGACCCTGCTGCTGCCCTTCGCGGCGCCGCGGGTCGCCGGTGACCTCGCCGACGCGGGCGCCCGCGCCGAGATGGAGATGCGGGTCCTGCTGTGGTCGGTCGAGCGGCTGATCGGCGGCCTGTCCGCCCTCGGCGCCGACCACGACGTCGACGCGAAACTGCATGTGGTGCTGCCGGGTTCGCCCAACCGCGGCCTGTTCGGCGGCGACGGCGCCTACGGCGAGTCCAAGGCGGCGCTCGACGCGGTGGTCGCCAAGTGGCGCGCCGAGAAGTCCTGGGCCGAGCGGGTCACCCTGGTGCACGCGCTGATCGGCTGGGTGCGCGGCACGGGCCTGATGGGTCACAACGACCCGATGGTCGAGGCCGTGGAGAAGGCGGGCGTGCAGACCTGGTCGACCACCGAGATGGCCGCCGAGCTGCTCAAGTGGTGCACCTCGCGTGCGCGCCAGGTCACCGTCACCGGGCCGCAGCAGATCGACCTCACCGGCGGCCTGGCCCGCGCCAAGCTGGACCTGCCCGCCCTGGCCAAGCAGGCACAGGAGGCCGCGGCGGCGGCCGAGCCGGAGACCGTCGACGTGCCGTCGATCCCGGCCCTTCCCGCGCCGCCGACCCTGAGTTCGGCGCTGCCGGTGCCCGAGTGGGGCGAGGTCACCGCCGACCTCGCCGACATGGTGGTCATCGTCGGCGCGGGCGAGCTCGGCCCCTACGGCTCGGCCCGCACCCGCTTCGAGATGGAGGTCGACGACCGCCTCTCCGCCGCCGGCGTGCTCGAGCTGGCATGGACCACCGGTCTGGTCCGCTGGGAGAACGAGCCCAAGCCGGGCTGGTACGACACCGAATCCGGTGACCTGGTCCCCGAATCGGAGATCGCCGACCGCTACCACGACACCGTCGTCGCCCGCTGCGGCGTGCGCCGGTACGAGGACGACGCGGCCATGGTCGACAACACCGCGCCGCTGCTGACCTCGGTGTTCCTCGACCAGGACCTGTCGTTCACCGTCGGCGGCGAGGCCGAGGCCCGCGCCTTCCACGCCGCCGACCCGGAGCACACCGTGATCACCCCCGTCGCCGACTCCGGCGACTGGACCGTGACCCGCAAGGCGGGCACCGAGATCCGCGTGCCGCGCAAGGCCAAGCTCTCCCGCGTCGTCGGCGGCCAGATCCCCACCGGCTGGGACCCCACCATCTGGGGCGTCTCCGCCGACATGGCCGCCTCCATCGACCGGGTCGCGCTGTGGAACATCGTCTGCACCGTCGACGCGTTCGTCGGCGCGGGCTTCAGCCCCGACGAACTCATGCGCTGGGTGCACCCGAGTCTGGTGGCCAACACCCAGGGCACCGGCATGGGCGGCATGTCCTCGATGCGCTCGCTCTACGTCGACAACCTGCTCGGCGAGCCGCGCCCGAACGACATCCTGCAGGAGGCCCTGCCCAACGTGGCCCTGGCGCACGTGGTGCAGTCCTACGTCGGGTCCTACGGTGCGATGGTGCACCCCGTCGCCGCCTGCGCCACGGCCGCCGTCTCGGTCGAGGAGGGCGTCGACAAGATCCGCCTCGGCAAGGCCGAGGTGGTCGTGGCCGGCGGCTTCGACGACCTCGGCATCGAGGGCATCGTCGGCTTCGGCGACATGTCGGCCACCGCCGACTCGGCCGCCATGCGCGCCAAGGGCATCGAGGACCGCTACTTCTCCCGGGCCAACGACCGCCGCCGCGGCGGGTTCGTCGAGTCCCAGGGCGGCGGCACGGTCCTGCTCGCCCGCGGTGACGTGGCCCTCGAACTCGGGCTGCCGGTGCTCGGCGTCGTCGCCTTCGCGCAGTCCTTCGCCGACGGCGTGCACACCTCGATCCCGGCGCCGGGACTGGGCGCCCTCGGCGCCGGTCGCGGCGGCAGCGGCTCGCGGCTGGCCGCCGAGCTGCGCAAGCTCGGCGTCACGCCGGACGACATCGCGGTGATCTCCAAGCACGACACCTCCACCGCGGCGAACGACCCCAACGAGTCCGAGCTGCACGAGCGCCTCGCCGGCGCGCTGGGCCGCACCGACGGCGCCCCGCTGTTCGTCGTCTCGCAGAAGTCGCTCACCGGCCACGCCAAGGGCGGCGCGGCGGCCTTCCAGCTCATCGGCCTGTGCCAGGTGCTCGAGCAGGGCGTCGTCCCGCCGAACCGCAGCCTGGACTGCGTCGACGAGAAGATGGCCCAGTACCCGCACCTGGTGTGGGCGCGTGAGGCGCTGCGCTTCGGCGACCGGTTCGCGCTCAAGGCCGGTCTGGTCACCTCGCTGGGCTTCGGGCACGTCTCGGGTCTGCTCGCGGTGGTCCACCCGCAGGCCTTCCTCGCGGCCGTGCCGTCGGAGCGCCGGGCCGACTACCAGGACCGCGCCCAGCAGCGTCAGCTGGCGGGCAGGCAGCGCTTCGCCGAGGCCATGTGCGGCGGCGGCGCGCTCTACGAGCGGCCCGCCGACCGGCGCCTCGGCGCGGACGGTACCCCGTCGGCCGAGATCCGGACCCGCGAAGCCGACATGCTGCTCTCGCCCGAGGCCCGCCTCGACGAGACCGGCGTGTACCGCGCGAGCGGATTCGGTTGCGGCACCGGCGAAGCGGCCACGGCCGCGGCGGCCGAGTCGTAGGCTCACCGTCTGTGACGATTCTGGGTATCGGTTTGGACGTGGTGACCATCTCCGAGTTCGCCGAACAGCTGCAACGCTCGGGGACCACCATGCTCCGCGAGAGCTTCACCGCCGGTGAACGCCGTTACTGCCAGAGCAAGGGCACCGACCCGGCCCGCTCCTTCGCCGCCCGCTGGGCGGCGAAGGAGGCGGTGCTCAAGGCGTGGGCGAGCTCGCGGTTCGCCCGCAGCCCGCAGATCGGCGACAACCCGTACCCGCTGATCGAGGTGGTGAACGACGCGTGGGGCAGGCCGAGCATCCGATTGCACGGCCTCGCCGCGGAATTCCTGCCGCGGGCCCGGGTGCACCTGTCGCTGACCCACGACGGCGACGTCGCCGCGGCGATGGTGGTGCTGGAGGACCCGGGTGAGCTGGCCGACCTGATCGAGGGTCGCGAGACCACCCGGTAGGAGAACGACGGATCGCGGATCGTCACCGTTCGGTGGCGGTCCGCGATTCCTTTTCCGCGACCAGCAGGTACGCGACCATCAGGCGCTTGAGCTCGGAGACCGCCTCGGCGGTGGTCTGCTCGTCCTGCACGGAGAAGTTGAGCATCGAATACACCACGTGCACGAGCACTTCGGCCATCATGGTGCGGCGGGCGCGCGGCGTGCGCGGGGTGAGCGGCCGCAGCATCTGCGACACGACCTCGGCGAACTCCTTCTCGTGGATCGCGCCGGTGGCCCGGGTCGAAGGGGTGGACTGCATGGCCAGCCACACCTCGCGGCGCGACGGGTCGGTCGTCCACAGGTTGGCCAGGTGGTCGACGAAGCTGTTCATGTGGCGCAGCCAGTCCAGCGAGGGCACCTCGCCGTGGAAGTCGGCCAGTTCCTGGGAGACGGCGACCAGGTCCTGGCGGTTCAGCTCGCAGACGATGACGTACTTGTTGGCGAAGAACTGGTAGAGGGTGCCGATGGGCACCTCGGCGCGCTGCGCCACTTCCTCGCAGGTGAACGACTCGAAGCCCACCTCGACCAGCAATTCCCGCGACGCGGCGAGCAGGGCGTCGAATTTCCGCTTGCTGCGTTCCTGGGTCGGCCGCTTGCGCGGCATCAGCTCCTGCGGATCGTCCTGCAGGTCCAGCGCCGGGTCGAGTCGGCGCTGCTCGGCTCTGGCCTGCGCATGTACTTCCACCCACCCAGGCTAGCGGTAGACCCATACCCGCGATGCATGCATGGTGCACCGCGTGTCCGAACGGTGTGAATTCCCACCCATCCGCGAGAGAACTCGTAGCGAACAACAATACGAGCGTGCGTGCACCCGCACGCGTCTTCGCGGTGTAGCCCGCGGCGGCCTGATCTCCGCCGCCGCCGGAACGGCACCGCAGCAGTTCGGCCACCCCGTCGGGGTCCCGGATGAGCCGGGGGCCCGGGGTTTTTCGATGAGTCGCGTCACGGAAGGCATGCGCTGTGGGAGCTGGATCTGTGGTAACTCTCGGCATCGGTACGGAGCGGGGGGCGGTCCACGCCGTGGCGCTGTCCGAGAGTGGGGACACCCTGGGCGACCGGCTGGTGCTGCGCCGCGCGGTCCCCGCGGGCGGCGACGGCCGCGCCGACCTGGCCGCCGCGGTCGAATCGGTGCTCGACACCATGGCCGCCGAACTCGAACCGGAGTACGAGATCGCGGGCACCGCGGTCACCTACCGCGACGCCGCCGAACGCCGCGCGCTGGTCACGCGGCTGGCGACCACCCGCTGGAACACCGCCTCGCTGGTGTCGGCCCGGTCGGCGCACCTCTATGTCGCCGGCGCGATGACCTGGCTGGACGAGTTCGAGAACCTGCTGGTCTGCGAGTCGGTGGCCGGGCACCAGGCGGTCACCCTGGTCGACGGCGGCCGCCGCCGGGTCCTGGCCGCCCACGCCCAGCCGGGCGCGCCGACCCCGGGCAGCCTGCACGCCGCCGTGTCGGCCGCGATGGATCAGATCGAGGCCGCCGCGGTCCGGCCGGACGCGGTGGTGCTGGTCGGCTCCGCCGCCGACGCGCCCGCGCTGCGTGAGGCGGTCGGCGCCTTCGGCGTGCCCGTGATCCCGTGCCGCATCGCGGCTTTCGCGCCCGCGGCAGGCGCCGCGCTGGTCGCGCTCGAGGACGTCGCCGAGGTGCCCTCGGTCGCGAGCAGGGGCGCGCGGCGCGGCACAGTGCTGCTGGCCGCGGCGGCCAGTGTGCTCGCGGGCGGGCTCGTGACCGGCGGGGCGCTCATGATCGACGGGGGCGCGCAGGTCGAGAAGACCGCCGTCTCGACCGACGCCGAGCACCAGCCCGGCGCGCACCCGGACCAGCGCAGGCCTGCCGCCGCCACGATCGCACCGCCCGTCCAGGAGGCCGCCGACAGCGGCTCCGGCGCGGGCGGCCTCGGCTCGGGCAGCGCCCTCGACGTGCACCCCGGCCAGCCGTTCACCGATCTGTCCCCGAACCCGCAGCAGGCCGACCCCGGCCAGTTCCCCCTGCAGTATCCGACCGAGCTCTACAGCGGCGCGCCGGGCGAGGGCGAGCCGCTGCCCCTGGAGCCCGCCACTCCCGGCGTGCAGCAGGCCCCGGCCTCGGTGCCGTTCATGCCCGGCTCGGGCGTCCCCACCCGTCTGGTGCCGAACGAGACGGACTGACCGGTGTCCCGGTGGGGTGCCGCGCACCCCACCGGAGCCGGGGTCACACGCCCAGGTCGCGGCGCAGTTTGGCGACGTGGCCGGTGGCTCGCACGTTGTACTGGGCCAGGGCGATCTTGCCCTCCTCGTCCACCAGGAACGTCGAGCGGATCACGCCGGTGACGGTCTTGCCGTACATCTTCTTCTCGCCGAAGGCGCCCCACGCGGTCAGCACCGCGCGGTCCGGGTCCGACAGCAGCGGGAAGGTCAGGCCCTCGTTGTCGCGGAACTTGGCCAGCTTGGCGGGCTTGTCGGGGGAGATGCCGAGGACGTCGATGCCCTCGCCACCGAGTTCGGCCAGGTTGTCGCGGAAATCGCAGGCCTGCTTGGTGCAGCCGGGCGTGCTCGCCGCAGGGTAGAAGTAGACGATCACCTTGCGGCCGCGATAGTCCGACAGCGACACGTCCTTGCCGTCGGCATCGGGCAGGGTGAAATCGGGTGCGGTGTCTCCGGGGGAGAGGCGATGGTTGTCGGTCACCACCGCACGGTATCCGAACGCCGCCCCGATTTCGTATGGATAGACTCGTGCGAGGCCCGCCGGGCGACCACGCCCGGCCGTCGGAGCCGACAAGGACTATGGGAGGTGACGGTGGCAAAGGACGACACCGCGCGGATCGAAAAAGAAATCGAGATCGCCCGTGACCGCCTGGCGAACACCCTGGACGAACTGGCCGTGCGCGCCAACCCGCAGCGCATCGCCGATGACACCAAGGCGCTGGTGGTCGCGAAGGTGAACGAGCCGAAGGTGAAGTACACACTCATCGGCGCGGGCGCGCTCGTCGTCGGCCTGGTCTTGATCAAGATCATCCGCCGCTGACGCGACAGAACGAGAAACGCCCCGATGGTTGTTCGAGAACCATCGGGGCGTTTCCGCGTCGTGGGGGTGGATCACACCGTGGGGCAGGCGAGCCCGTCGCCGTCCGGGTCCAGGTACGGCGCGTAGCCCGCCTCGCCGCGGAACAGCGGCGCGCGACCGGCGGCCTTGGCCTCGTCGCAGTTGCGGAAGGAACCACCGGCCGAGCCGGTCTGGGTCAGGCTGGCCGAACCGGTGGCACCCAGCGCCGCGTCCAGGCTGGACGAGCCGGTGCCCGACGAGCCGCTCGACAGCGGGTTGGCCATGGCGGAGGGGGCCGCGAGCAGGGTCATCCCTGCGGCGGCGGCGGCGATCGTGAGCCGGCGAACGTTCATGAATTCCTCTATGTCTGCTGCGGTTCGGATGTCGGCCCGGACACAACGGCCGGGCAACCGGAGTCCACTGTCGTGACGAGGGCCCGCGTTGTCAACCGCGGGCCCGCGCACGTCCTCCCGTGACCGCGGGTCGGTTATCGCCCCCTGGCCGCTTGCCCGTGATGTGCCGGCGCGGGCCGCGGATCGGTGGTCGGGCCGAACCTCATTCGCCGAGCCGTCGCCCGGCCAGGTGCTCGGCCGGGATGTTGCCCATGCGCCCGGCCTGGAAGTCCTCGATGGCGTCGATGATCTCCTGGCGGGTGTTCATCACGAACGGGCCGTACTGCACGACGGGTTCGCGCAGGGGCGCGCCGCCGAGCAGCAGCACCTCGAAATCGCCCGTGCCGGTGTGCTGCTCGTCGTCGGCGCGCAGCGTGATGGCGTCGCCCTTGCCGAAGACGACCAGGTCGCCCGCCGTGATCCGTCGGCCCTCGGTGCCTGCGGTGCCGCTGCCGGACAGGACGTAGGCCATGGCGGTGAAGTGGGTCGGCCACGGGGTCTCGAGCAGCCCGCCGGGGGTGATCGAGGCGTGCGCGTAGGCGATCGGGGTGTAGGTCGAGCCCGGCCCGGCGAAGCCGCCGACCTCGCCGGCGATGAGCCGGACCAGCGCGCCGCCGTCGTGCGAGCTGACCAGGGTCAGTTCGCCGCCGCGCAGATCCTGGTAGCGCGGGGTGGCGAACTTCATGGCGCGCGGCAGGTTCACCCACAGCTGGATGCCGTGGAAGGTGCCGCCGGAGATCACCAGCTTCTCCTCGGGCAGTTCGTCGTGCAGGATGCCCGATCCGGCGGTCATCCACTGGGTGTCGCCCGCGCCGATGGTGCCGCCGCCGCCGTGCGAGTCGTGGTGGACCATCGACCCGTCGATCATGTACGTGACGGTTTCGAAGCCGCGGTGCGGGTGCCAGGGCGCGCCCTTGGCCTCCATCGGCTCGTAGGTGACCGGGCCCATCTGGTCGAGCAGGATGAACGGATCGGCCGAGCGGAGGTCGACCGAGGGGAACGGGCGGGTGACCTCGAAGCCCGCGCCCTCGCGCTGCCGCTGTCCGGTCGCGACCTGGCGGACCGGGCGCTGGGTCGCGGTGACGTCCGGGCGGGGCAGCCGGGGCAGCACCATGATGTCGTCGACGGTGATGGCGGGCATCGGGACCTCCTGGGAAGTATTTGGTGTCCATGTCAACCAAACCTTCGCTAGGATCATTCCCGTGGTCCGGTGGTTGTCCGAAGAAGAGCAGAAGACCTGGCAGGCCTACATCGCCCTGCGCCAGCGGCTGGACGCCGCGCTCGCGGCGGGGCTGTCGGCGTCGGGATTGTCCATGGCCGACTACGAGCTGATGGTGCCGCTGTCGGCCGCGCCGGGCGGATGCCTGCGCGCGAAGGACCTCGCCGCCGAGGTGTGCTGGGACAAGTCGCGGCTGTCCAAGCAGCTCGCGCGCATGGCCGCGCGCGGGCTGGTCGACCGCCGCCCCGCCGCCGACGACGCGCGAGGCATCGTGGTCTCCCTGACCGAGACCGGCCGCGGCGTGCTCGAACGTGCCGCGCCCGAGCATGTGGAACTGGTGCGCGAACTGTTCGTCGACCGGCTGACCGAGGACGAGGGCGCCGCGCTGCGCACGCTGTCGGCGAAGGTGGTCGGCGAGGCCGAGCGGCGGACGGAAATGCCTGGTTAACAGCGACGTTCGGGCGCTCGATTCCCTGTGGAGAGGTCGGGACCGGAGTTCGCTCGGTGGAGGTGGGGCACGATGTTCGGTTCGGTGCGGTGGGTCGCGGTGATCGGCGCCGCGTGCGCGGTGTTGCTCGCGGGGTGCTCGGAGGCGGCGTCGCCGCCCGCGGCGCCGGGGACCACGACGGCCCCGGGTGCGGCGAACCCGTCGGCCACGGCCGGACCCGAGCCGACGGCCACGACCGCGCCGCCCGGCTCGCCGACGGCCGCGACGACCCCGGCGACTGCACCGGTAACCGCGTCGCCGGGCACCGCGACACCCGCCCCGCAGGCGACCGCCGTGGTGACCCTCGTCGCGGTCGACGCCGCCGGGCGCCCCGCCGACGGCTTCACCCTGCCCGATCCGACCCCGGTCAGCACGCTGAACTGCGCGGATCCCGCGCCCAGCCGCTCGGCGACCACGGCGGGCGTCTATCACTGCGGGCCGTCGGCCGCCGCGGCCGACGTGTGCTGGCCGACCCCCGACCGGCAAGGGCTGCTGTGCGCGGGCGATCCGTGGCAGCGCACGCTGCGCGCCTACTCCGTCGACCCCGCGCTGACCGCCGTGGGGCGGACGGCGTCGCCCGAGCCGTGGGCGCTCGAGCTCGCCGACGGCAGGCAGTGCCGGATCCGCGTCGGCGGCGCCTGGGGCGGGCGGGCCGACGGCCTGGTCGGCGCCTATTCCTGCTCCGGTGGTCACGACGTGGTGCTGCAGCAGGTGGACGCGCGCACCGCGATCGACACCTCGTCGAGCACCTGGACGGTCGCCGTCGGCCCGCTCGGGTCCGGGGCGCCGGAATTCCCGCCGCCGGCCACCGTGGCCGTGCGGACCGCCTACTTCGCCGCGGCCTCCTGAGCGGGCCGCCGCCGGGTCCGCGCGGCGGCGGAGGTGCCGTAGGCTGCGCGCCATGGCTCTCCTCTCGCTCAACGGCATCACGCTGAACGTCGACGTCACCGGGTCCGGACCGCTGGTCGTGCTGGTGATGGGGACCGGCAGCCCGGGGCGCGTGTGGAAGAGCTACCAGGTCCCCGCGCTGGTGAAGGCCGGATTCCGGGTCGCCACATTCGACAACCGTGGCATCGCGCCCTCGTCGGAGTCGGCGGGCGGGATCACCGTGGCCGACATGGTCGCCGACACCGCCGCGCTGATCGAGCACCTCGGCGCGCCCGCGCACGTGGTCGGCACCTCGCTCGGTTCGCGGGTGGTCGCCGAGCTGGCCCTGGCCCGGCCCGAACTGCTCGGCAAGGCGATCATGCTGGCGGGCACCGCCCGCCCGGCCCCGGTGACCACCCTGCTCAACAAGGGCGAACAGGCGCTCTACGACAAGGGCATCGAGCTGCCCGCCGAGTACTCCGCCGCCGTCAAGGCCATGCTGAACCTGTCGCCGCACACCCTGGCCGATCCCGTCAAGGCGCAGGAATGGCTCGACATCTTCGAATTCACCTCGGGCAAGGGCACTCCCGGCACCCGGGCCCAGCTCGGGCTCGACCGCAGCCAGGACCGGCGCGCCGCCTACGCCGGCATCCGGGTGCCCAGCCTGGTGGTCGGATTCGCCGACGACCAGATGGTGCCGCCGCGGTTCTGCCGCGAGGTCGCCGAGGCGATCCCGGGCGCGCGCTACCTCGAGCTGGAGCGGTGCGGTCACTACGGCTACCTCGAACGGCCGGACGAGGTCAACCGCGTCCTCGTCGAGTTCCTCGCCGGCGCCTGACCGTTCAGCCGGGGACGACCAGCCCGGTCTCGTAGGCGAAGACGACGAGCTGGGCGCGGTCGCGCGCGCCCAGCTTCGTCATGGCACGGTTGACGTGGGTCTTCGCGGTCAGCGGGCTGATGACCAGCCGCGCGGCGATCTCGTCGGTGGACAGTCCCTGGGCGACCAGCACGACCGCCTCGCGCTCGCGGGCGGTGAGCTCGGCGGGGCCGCGGCCGCCCACGCGCGGCCGCGCGACGAAGCGGTCGATGAGCCTGCGGGTGAGCGCGGGCGCGAGCAGCGCGTCCCCGCGCGCGGCCACCCGGACCGCGTGCAGGAAGTCCTCGGCGCGGATGTCCTTGACGAGGAACCCGGCCGCGCCCGCGCGCAGCGCGTCGTAGACGTATTCGTCGAGCCCGTAGTTGGTCAGCATCACCACGTGCACGTCCGACAGTTCCGGATCGGCGGCGATGCGCCGCACGGTCTCGATCCCGTCCAGGACGGGCATCTGGATGTCGAGCAGCGCCACGTCGGGCCGGCACGCGCGGGCCGCCGCCAGCGCCTCCGCGCCGTCGCCCGCCTCGGCGACGACCTCGATGTCGTCCTCGAGGTCGAGCAGGGCGCGGAAACCGCTGCGGATGAGGGGCTGGTCGTCGGCCAGCAGGACCCGGATCACGACGCCGGGTCCACGGGCAGGACGGCCTCGACCCGGAAGCCGTCGCCGCGCGGGGCGGCGTGCAGGCGCCCGCCGAGCGCGTGCACCCGTTCCCGCATGCCGAGCAGGCCGGCGCCCGCCGTGGCGGCGGTGTGCGCGCCGCGCGGGTCGTCCCGGCCCGCCGGCGCGGCGGGCCCGTCGTCGTCGACCCGCACGACGAGTTCGCCGGGGCCGTAGGCGAGCCGGACGTCGACCGCGCCGCCGCGGGCGTGCCGGGCGGCGTTGGTGAGGGCCTCCTGCACGATCCGGAAGACGGTGCGGTCCACGGCGACCGGCAGCGTCCGCGGCGTCCCGGTGACGGTCAGCGCGGCGTCGAGGCCGGCGGCCCTCGCCCGGTCGAGCAGATCGGGGACCCGCGCCGACCCCGGGCGCGGTGCGGTGTCGTCGTCGCGCAGGGCGTCGAGGGTGGCGCGCAGTTCGCGGGCCGCCTCGCGCCCGGCGTCGCGGATGGCCAGCAGCGCCGCGGGCACGTCCTCGCCGCGGCGGCGGGCGACGTGCACGGCGGCCTCGGACTGCACGGTGATCACCGAGATCTGGTGGGTGAGCGAATCGTGCAGTTCGCGGGCGATGTGCAGGCGTTCCTCGCCCGCGCGGCGGCGCGCGGTCTCCTCCCTGCTGCGTTCGGCCTCGTCCGCGCGGCGCTCGGCCTGGCGCAGCGCCTCGCCCGCCGCCCCCGCGGCGACGAGCCACGCGATCTCCAGCGCGCCGCGCGCCTGCGCGGCGGCGGCAGGCAGGTCGCGCAGGGAGACGAGCACCGCAAGGGGCAGCGCGGCCAGCAGCGCGACCGACGCGCCCGCGGTGGTCCACCGATGGCCCGCCCGGACCGCCGCGTAGACCGCGAACAGGAAGGACACGGCGGGCACGTCGAAGCCTGCGGCCTGCCAGCCGAGCGCACACATCCCCGTCACGGCCAGGACCGTGAGCGGCGCGCGCCGCCGGAAGAACAGGGCGAGCCCGCTCGCCGCCAGCAAGGCGTATCCGGCCGGGAGCGCGGCCGCCCCGGTGTGCTGGGTGACCCCGGTGAGCACCAGGGCGGCCGCCACGCCGACGGCGATCACCGCGTCCACGACCGTGCCCCTGCTCATCTCCCCGACTCTAGCCAGCGCGGCCCGGGTGGGAATCCTTTCGTCGCGGTATCCGCCGCCCTACCGCGCCCGTGGTAGCAGGCGGCCCGGCGGCGGTAGGCGGCCGAGCACGCCGCGCCGGCGGCGGCAGCGCGGAATGTCCACGACGGCACGATGTTCCGCCGCCGGTGCGCGGGCCATGCTCGATACGTCATCGGCACCGTCGAAGGAGCAGCACATGTCCGGTCTCCGTCTTCTGACTCCCGTCCTCACGGTGGCGGCCCTGTCCGCCTTCGCGCCCACCGCGCACGCGGCGACCGAGCGGCTCGGCGCCGACGCCTACGGGCTGACCGCCGACCGCCTCGTGGCGACGACCTCGGCGTTCGTCGCGCTGGCCGGGGTGATCGTCGGCGTCCGCGCCCTCGCTCGCCCCGGCGGCCGGCTCGTCGCCGGTCGGCGCGGCGCCGCGATCACCCTGGTGGCGGGGCTGGTCGGGGTAATGGTCGGCGCCTGGATCGTGGGGACCGCCGACGGCGGGCTCGGGACGGGCAACGGGATCGCCGGCGGCTACCTCGCGATCGCGCTGGGGCTGGGGAGCCTCGCGTCGGGCGGCCTCGTCCTGCGCCGGGCGCGCGCGGCCCGGTGAGGTACCTACCGGTCGGCCCATTGTGTGGACTCCCGGACCGATCTGTTCCCAGTTTGCCAACTTGTAAGTTCGGTTGACCGAACTTACCCTGGGAAGGGTGAGGGATCGGCTCGGAACAAGGTCTGTGCGGCGACTCGCCGCGGCGTGCGCGGTGTCGGCGCTGGCGTTCACGCTCACGGCGTGCGGGGTGACCCTGGGGGAGGACGACGACCGCCCGGTCGTGCTCACCACGTTCACCGTGCTGGCCGACATCGCGCGGAACGTCGCGGGGGACCACCTGAAGGTCGAGTCGATCACCAAGGCGGGCGCCGAGATCCACGGCTACGAGCCGACCCCGGGCGACATCAAGAAGGCCGCCAAGGCCGATCTCATCCTCGACAACGGCATGAACCTCGAGGCGTGGTTCGCGCAGTTCGTCGCCGACCTCGACGTGAAGCACGTCGTGGTCAGCGACGGCGTCGCGCCGATGCCGATCGCCGAGGACGCCTACCAGGGCAAGCCCAACCCGCACGCCTGGATGTCGCCGCTGAACGTGACGACCTACGTCGACAACATGGTCCGCGCGTTCGCCGAGCTCGCCCCGGCGCACGCGGGCGACTTCACCGCGCGCGGCGAGGCCTACAAGACCGAATTGCGGTCCGTGCACAGGGAACTGGTCGACCGGCTGGCCGCCTTGCCCGACCGGCAGCGGGCGCTGGTCAGCTGCGAGGGCGCCTTCTCCTACCTGGCCCGCGACGCCGGTCTCACCGAGAAGTACATCTGGGCGGTCAACGCCGAACAGCAGGCGACGCCGCAGCAGATCGGCTCGGCCATCGACTTCGTGCGCGCGCGGCAGGTGCCCGCCGTGTTCTGCGAGTCGACGGTGTCCGACGCGCCGATGCGCCGGGTCGTCGAGGCGACCGGGGCGCGGTTCGGCGGCGTCCTCTACGTCGACTCGCTCTCCGAGGCCGACGGGCCGGTGCCGACCTACCTCCAGCTCATCCGCCACGACACCGCCACCATCGGCAAGGCACTCACCGGAGGTACGCCGTGAACACGCCCGTCGTCGAGATCGCCGATGTCACCGTGCATTACGGCGACGTGCTCGCCCTGGACGGGGTCGACCTCACGCTGAAGTCCGGGCGGGTCTGCGGGCTCATCGGCATGAACGGCTCGGGCAAGTCCACGCTGTTCAAGACGATCATGGGCCTGGTCAGACCCGATCACGGGAGCGTCGCCATCAACGGTGTCGCCCCGGCCGCGGCGCGCAGATCCGGTGTGCTCGGCTATGTTCCGCAGTCCGAGGACGTCGACTGGACCTTCCCGATCTCGGTGCGCGAGGTCGTGATGACCGGCCGCTACGGCCACATGGGTCTCACCCGCCGCCCGCGCCGGGCCGACCGCGAGGCGGTGGCCGAGGCCCTGGACCGCGTCGAACTCACCGACCTGGCCGACCGGCAGATCGGGCAGCTCTCCGGCGGCCAGCGCAAGCGCGCCTTCGTCGCCCGCGGTATCGCCCAGGGCGCCACCGTCATGCTGCTCGACGAGCCGTTCGCCGGGGTCGACAAGCGCTCGGAGGCCACCATCACCGCGCTGCTGCGCGACCTGGCCGCCGGCGGGGCGACGGTGCTGGTGTCGACCCACGACCTGCACGCGCTGCCCGGCCTGGCCGACGAGGCGGTGCTGCTCATGCGCACGGTCCTCGAACACGGCGACCCCGAGGTGGTGCTGAGCCCGGAGAACCTGGCCCGCGCCTTCGGCCTCGACGTCATGAACCGCGACTGACCACGGGGAAGCAGATGAACCTCCTGGATATCCTCCTCGACCCGCTGAACTACGCGTTCATGGAACGGGCGCTGATCACCACCGTCGTCGCCGCCGCGGTCTGCGCGGTGCTCTCGTGCTGGCTGGTGCTCATCGGCTGGTCGCTCATGGGCGACGCCGTCTCGCACGCGGTGCTGCCGGGCGTGGTGCTCGCCTACATCCTCGGCTGGCCGTTCGCCGTCGGCGCGGTGATCTTCGGCTTCCTCGCGGTCGCGCTGATCGGGGTGGTGCGCGACACGAGCCGGGTCAAGGAGGACGCGGCCATCGGCATCGTGTTCACCACGCTGTTCGCCTTCGGCCTCGTGCTCGTGTCGGTGACGCCGAGCCAGACCGACCTCAACCACATCGTCTTCGGCAACCTGCTCGGCGTCAGCCGGGGGGAGATGACCCAGATCCTGGTGCTGGCCGGATTCGTGCTGGCGGTGCTGCTGCTGAAGCGCCGCGACTTCACCCTCTACGCCTTCGACCCGACCCACGCGCACGCCATCGGCCTGAACACCCGGCTGCTGAGCACCGCCCTGCTCGGCCTGCTGGCGCTGACCTCGGTGGTCGCGCTGCAGGCGGTGGGTGTGGTGCTGGTGGTGGCGATGCTGATCATCCCGGGCGCCACCGCCTACCTGCTCACCGACCGGTTCGGCCGGATGCTGGTCATCGCGCCCGCGATCTCGGTGGCCTGCGCGGTGGCCGGGCTCTACATCAGTTACTACGCCGACACGGCGGCGGGCGCGATGGTGGTGGTCACGCAGGGGGTGGCCTTCACCGTCGTGTACCTCTTCGCCCCGCGCCACGGGCTGCTGGGCCGACGGATCTTCGCGGCCCGCCGCGCGAAGGTCGCCGCCTGAGCGGTTCGGCGGTCAGGACTCGTTCCACGGCGTCACCGGCGGTTTGATCCACAGGATCTTCTCCGCGGCGTGCGCGCGGACCGCGGCCGGATGATCGGGATGCCGTAGCGCCCAGGCGTCCTTGGTGTCGAGCAGGCCGGCGACGACCCGCCAGGTTTCCCCGGTGCTCGGCGGATTGGTCTCGGCCGCGCGGGCCAGCTTGCGCAGCACGGGCGCGGGGAGCGCGGCCAGTTCGCTCGCGGAGATGTCGCGGTCCCACAGGTAGGCCGCCAGCCGCCGGGCCTTCGCGGCGCGGCCCGCGTTGGCCGCGTCGGAGTGGGCGTGGTCGGAGCTGTCGGGCACCGGCCCGATTCTACGGCGAACGCCCGCACTCCGGTCCTCGTCGACCGGTGTGCGGGCGTCCACCCGGGTAAGGCTGGTGCCGTGCCCCCGCGCTCAGTAGGCGCTGTTCACGTTGTCCATGGAGCCGTAGCGGTGCGCGGCGTAGTTGCACGCGGCCGCGATGTTGGACACCGGGTTCCAGATGTCGAAGGGGGTGCCCTCGACGTGGTAGGCGGCGAAGGTCGGGTCGATCACCTGGAGCAGGCCCTTGGAGGGGATGCCCATCGCGGCGTTGGAGTCCCAGAGGTTGATCGCCTGGGGGTTGCCGGTCGACTCGCGCATGATGTTGCGGTAGATGCCGTCGTAGCTGGCGGGGATGCCCTTGGCGTTCAGGATGTCGAGGGCCTCGCGGATCCAGCCGTCCAGGTTGTCGGGGTACTGCGGCGCCGGGGCGGGCATCGGCGCGGGCGCCGGCTCCGGGGCGGGCGCGGGGGCCGGGATGGCCTCGGCGACCGGGGCGGCCTGCGGCGCGCCGACGGCGGGCACCTCGGCGGCGGCGACGGTGCGCTGCTCGGCGGCGGCCATGGTCACGCCGGAGTCGACGGTGTTGTCGGCCAGGGCGACCACACCGGCGGAGAAGACGGAGATGATGGCGGTCGAGGCGGCCGCGATGGTGACGGCCTCACGCACGGTGCGGCGGCCGAAGAACTTGATGGTGCGTGTGTCGCTGTCAGACATGGCTTTTTTCGTTCCTTCATCGTGTATCCGGCGGCTCACGGCCCGGTTGTGGGCACGGGGGAACCGCTCGGCGCACGGCAATGGCCGCGCCGCCGTAGAGGCGATGTGTTGTTTCTCGTGTAGGCGTGCGACCATGGATGAGGACCGGGCGCTCTGGGGCGTCCCGCCTGGCGTCGCACGATGCTCCACAGCTGGCTGCGGGGAGACAGGCGCTTTGTCCGGATGATTCCGAACCGCTGGTCTGTTTCTGACCTGATGACAGAATGGTCACGGAAGGTTAACGGAAGGTGAACAGAACCTGAGCTGAAACGCTCAGTCGATCTTGGTCGCCGGACACCGTGGTTGCGGAATCGTTATCTACGCGGGGAGTTTGCCGAGCGTGCCGCTGTGCCGGGCGTCACAGTAATTTTCTGGCGAAGATCGCGATCAGGAGGTTTCGGAGCCCCGATCTCTGGGAAACGGACCCCTCGCGCGCGCCCGGCTGTTACCCGGCGGAGACCCCCGGGGGACCCCTGGAGACCCCCTGGTAAAGCGAAAGTCCCGGCAGTCGTGACTGCCGGGACTTGCTGTGTGCGCCATCAGGGACTCGAACCCCGAACCCGCTGATTAAGAGTCAGCTGCTCTGCCAATTGAGCTAATGGCGCTTGTTTGCCCTCGGTTCGCGGCGCTTCGTGAGGGCCTCTCGGCTCTCTCTCCGGCCCCGCTCTCCGGTGCGGTGTAAACATTAACAGGACCTACCGCAGAAAGTGAAATCGGGCGCTGACCAGCGGGAATGTCGACCCCTCGGCCGTGTTAACACTTCGGCGCCCGGATCGGATCTAACGATTGTGATGCCCGTCGTGTCACCGCCACATTGCGTTGGAGCGGGCATCGGGGGCTGGCAGAATGACTACGACGACGATCTCGACCGACCTCGGCGACGCGGGACCAAGGCTCGAGGCGACACGTCATGTCGGTGTGAGAAACGGGGTTGAGATGGGCTACCAACGGGGGCGACGGAGGTCGCTGCGCGCGATCGCGCCGATCGCGCTTGCCGCTGTCGTCGCGCTTGGTGCGTCGGCGTGTTCGACCGGGGAGGGGGTCGGCGCGGACGTCGCGATCGACCGTAACCCGATCACCGAGCTGATCAAGCCCAAACTGGTGTCCACGATCAAGGACGGTCAGGTCGGGGTCTCGCCGGGGATGCCGCTGGCCTTCCAGGTCGAGGACGGCACCTTCACCAAGGTCACCCTCGCCAACGCCCAGGACAAGGCCGTGCAGGGCAAGCTGTCCGCCGACGGCCGCTCCTGGGAGACCACCGAGGTCCTCGGCTACGGGAAGACCTACCGGCTCTCCGCCGAGGCGATCGGTCTCGGCGGCGCGAACTCGACCACGCTGAGCTTCACCACCAGCTCGCCCAACAACCAGACCAAGCCGTACCTGATGCCGGGCGAAGGGGAGGTCGTCGGCATCGGCCAGCCGGTCGCGGTGCAGTTCGACGAGAACATCCCGAACCGCCGGGCGGTGCAGGAGGCCATCAAGATCACCACCGACCCGCCGGTCGAGGGCGCGTTCTACTGGGTCAACAACCGCGAGGTGCGGTGGCGTCCGGAGAACTTCTGGAAGCCCGGCACCAAGGTGAACATCGAGGTGAACGTCTACGGCAAGGACCTCGGCAAGGGCGTCTACGGCCAGGACAACATCAGCTCGCACTTCACCATCGGCGACGCGGTGATCTTCACCGCCGACGACAACACCCACCAGGTGGTGGTGGAGCGCAACGGCGAGGTCATCAAGACCATGCCGACCTCGATGGGCAAGGACTCCACGCCCACCGACAACGGGATCTACATCGTCGCCGACAAGCACGAGAAGATCATCATGGACTCCTCGACCTACGGCGTCGCGGTCAACTCGGCCGACGGCTACCGGACCCCGGTCGACTACGCGACCCGGATCTCCTACAGCGGCATCTTCTTCCACTCCGCGCCGTGGTCGGTCGGCCAGCAGGGCTACTCCAACTCCAGCCACGGCTGCCTGAACCTGAGCCCGGCCAACGCGCAGTGGGTCTTCGAGAACGCCAAGCGCGGCGACATCACCATCGTCAAGAACACCGTGGGCAACACGCTTTCGGGCGTGGACGGCCTCGGCGACTGGAACATCCCGTGGGCGCAGTGGAAGGCGGGCAACGCCGACGCCCCCTGATCGGGCGCCGAACACGCGAGGGGCCACCGGGACGCGATGTCCCGGTGGCCCCTCGCTCGTCGTGCCGCGGCGGCTCAGTTGCCCGGCACGTTGCGGCAGTCCATCATCGCCTCGCCCGCCACGGCCAGCGCGCTGCCGAGCGCGCCGCAGAGGATGCGGCCGCCGAAGAGCAGCCGGTCGAGGTTGGGGACGCCGAACGAGCCGTTGCCGGACGAGCCGGTGGTCTCGAAACCGGTCACCGAGCCGCTCTGCGCCGAGCCGGAGCCGGCGGGCAGTTCGCTGGGTACCTCGAGGCCCGCGGTGTCGGTGGCGGTCCCCTCCCAGGGGGTCAGCGGTAGGCCGGTGCCTGCCTGCGGCGCGGCGGTGGCGGCCCCGGCGGGGCCGAGGATCGTGGCGCCTGCGAAGGCGGCCACGACGAGGGTCGAACGCTTCATCGATGGTCTTTCCGGGTCGAGCGGCTCGCGTCGGCGAGGAAGAGAGCTACCGCACAGTAGGGCGGCCGTCCAGACTATAGCCGCTCGATTGTGATTCCGGTCATCGTTCCAGCGTCCGGGCGCCGCGGGCGGCGTCGAGGAAGGCGCGGACCCGGTCGTGGTCCTTCACCCCGGGGGCGGACTCCACGCCGCTGGACACGTCGACGCCCCACGGGTCGGCCGCGGCGACGGCCTCGGCCACGTTCCCGGGGTTCAGCCCGCCCGCCAGCAGCCAGTTGCCGACGGGGCGGCGCGCGCGCAGCGCGGACAGGTCCCAGCGCTCCCCGGAGCCGGGCCTCGGCGCGTCGAGCAGGATCAGTTCCTCGTCCCAGGCGCCGACGGTGAGATCGGGATCCTCGGCCAGGGAGGTGGCCCGCCACAGCCGCGGGAAGATCGCGCGGGCGGCGGCGAAGTCGGCGCGGGTGTAGGGGCCGTGCAGCTGCAGGACCGCGACGCCGAGCCGCCCGGCGATCTCGGCGGCCTCGGCGGCAGGGGTGTCGTTGACCACCAGGACGGTGTCGACCCGGTCGCGGACGGCCGCCACGATCGGGGCGGCCTCGGCGAAGGTGCGTCGGCGCGGGCTGGTCCGGCTCATCACCACGCCGACCGCGTCGGCGCCCGCCGCGACCGCGACCTCGGCCGCCGCGACGGTGTCGAGACCGCACACCTTGACATACATCCGCGCCTCCTGGGGCTCACCGGGACCGTCGGGCCCGGGAAACGGAAAAGGACCGAATCTCACCGGGGCGAGATTCGGTCCTTGACCACATGGGGTGAGTGACGGGACTCGAACCCGCGACAGCCAGGATCACAACCTGGTGCTCTACCAACTGAACTACACTCACCATCGCCGGTGAATCACCGGCGCGATAGATATTAGCGTGAAGTCACCCGTAGTCCCTAATCCGCAGGTCGGGGGCTCGATCCGGTGACATCCACGGCCGCGGTGACCGCCTCGGCGGCCGCGCTGATCTCCGAGGTCGAGGGCCCGGGCAGCGGCACGAACGCGGTGCGCCGGTAGTACTCCAGCTCCCGGATCGACTCCTTGATGTCGGCCAGCGCGCGGTGCGCCAGGCCCTTCTCCGGCTGGCCGAAGTAGATCCGCGGGTACCAGCGGCGGCACAGTTCCTTGATCGAGCTGACGTCGACCATGCGGTAGTGCAGGTGGGCGTCGAGTTCGGGCATGTCGCGGGCGATGAACGCGCGGTCGGTGGCGATGGAGTTGCCGCACAGCGGCACCGTGCGCGCGGTCGGCGCGTACCGGCGGATGTATTCGAGGACCTGCTGCTCGGCCTCGGCGACCGAGACGGCCGAGCGCCGGACCTCTTCGGTCAGGCCGGATTTCGCGTGCATCTCGGTGACCACCGGCGGCATGGCCGCGAGCGCGGCGTCGTCGGCGTGGATGACGATGTCGACACCGTCACCGAGAATGTTGAGGTCGCTGTCGGTTACGAGTGCGGCCACCTCGATCAGCTTGTCGCTGTCCAGGCGCAGGCCCGTCATCTCGCAATCCATCCACACCAGGAGCTTGTCCGTCACCCGAGCAACCCTAACGGGGCCGTCGCGGGCGGGCCGGACAGGTCTGTCCGGCGGCGGTTCGCCCGCACGACACTCCCCGTCGCGCCGGGGTCGGCGTGACCGGCGGGGATATGGTTTGCCGTGAGGTTCTTGATGTCGGGGTGACCGGACGGAGGACGCGCGACATGACCACTCCCGCGGAGAAGGCGGCGGCCGCACGCAAGGCGGCCGAGGAGGCGGCCCGGGTGGCCGCGGAGGCGGCGGCCGCGGCCGAGGCGGCCGAACGGGAGGCGGCCGACGCGGCCGAGGCTCCCTCGGAGCCGGTGGCCGCGGCGTCGGACGCCGCGCGGGAGATCGCGGCGGGCTATGTGTTCGACGGTCCCACACTGGATCTGGGGACGGTCGTGGTCGACGGCACGGTCGATCCGGCGGCGCGGGTGGGGATCCCGCTGAAGATGATGAACCGGCACGGCTTGGTCGCGGGCGCGACCGGCACCGGCAAGACCAAGACCCTGCAGGGCATCGCCGAACAGCTCTCGCGCGCCGGTGTCCCGGTGGTGCTGGCCGACATCAAGGGCGACCTGTCCGGGCTCGCCGCGCCGGGCGCGGACACCGAGAAGATCCGGGCGAGGGCCGCCGAGACCGGGGAGCCCGACTGGTCGCCGAGCGGGTTCCCGGTCGAGTTCGTCTCGCTGGGCACCGGCGGCGTCGGCGTCCCGATCCGGGCGACGATCACCTCCTTCGGCCCGATCCTGCTGTCGAAGGTGCTGCAGCTCAACGACACCCAGGAGTCGACCCTCGGCCTGATCTTCCACTGGGCCGACACCAACGGCCTCGCCCTGCTCGATCTGAAGGATCTGCGCGCGGTGATCACCCACCTCACCAGCGCGGAGGGCAAGGCCGATCTCGAGGGCATCGGCGGGGTGTCCAAGCAGACCGCGGGGGTGATCCTGCGCGCGCTGGTCAATCTGGAGGCCGACGGCGGGGACACGTTCTTCGGTGAGCCCGAACTGGATCCGCGCGACCTGTTGCGCACCGCGGGCGGGCAGGGCGTGATCACGCTGTTCGAGCTGGGTCAGCAGGCGGCGCGGCCGGTGATGTTCTCGACGTTCCTGATGTGGGTGCTCGCCGACCTGTTCCAGACGCTGCCCGAGGTCGGTGACGTGGAGAAGCCGGCGCTGGTGTTCATCTTCGACGAGGCGCACCTGCTGTTCGCCGACGCCTCCAAGGCGTTCCTGCAACAGGTGGAGCAGACGGTCAAGCTCATCCGTTCCAAGGGGGTCGGGGTGTTCTTCTGCACCCAGTTGCCCACCGACATCCCCAATCCGGTGCTCTCGCAGCTGGGCGCGCGGGTGCAGCACGCGCTGCGCGCGTTCACGCCCGACGACCAGAAGGCGCTGGCCAAGACCGTCCGCACCTATCCCAAGACCGCCGCCTACGACCTCGAGGAGGCGCTGACCTCGCTCGGGACCGGCGAGGCGATCGTCACGGTGCTGTCGGACCGCGGCGCGCCGACGCCGGTCGCCTGGACCCGCGTCGTGCCGCCGCGCTCGCTGATGGACACGATCGGCGAGGACGCGATCCGGTCGGCGGCGCTGTCGAGCGGCTTGCAGGGCCGGTACGGCCGGACCATCGACCGCGAGTCGGCCTACGAGCGGCTCGCGGCCTCGGTGGCGGCGGCCGAGCCGGAGCCGGAGCAGGCACGGGCGCCGGGCCGGGCGGCCGCGCAGGAGGACTCGGCGGCGGACCGGATCATGAACAACCCGGCAGTGAAGAGCTTCCTGCGGTCCGCGGCCAGCGCCGCCGGGCGCGAGATCAGCCGCAGCATCTTCGGCACCCGGCGGCGGTAGCGCGGGCTATTCGCCGCCGCCGAGCTTGCGGTAGAACGCGCCGGCGATCGGCGCGGTGAGGGCGCGCGGGCCGTAGTTGCCCGCCACGCTCATGCCCTTGCCGATCAGGCCGGGCACGATCCGCATCTTGTTGCGGGCCAGCGCGTCGATGGACACCTTGGCGGTGTACTCCGAGGACACCCACAGGAAGTCGGGCACCATGCGGTCGACGATGGACTGGTCCTCGGGCGCGGGGGTCTCGGTGCGCACCGGTCCCGGCGCGAGCAGGGTGACGTGCACGCCGGTGTCCTTGAGTTCGCCGCGCAGCGACTCGCTGAAGGTGTTGGCGAACGCCTTGGACGCGGCGTAGGTCGCGTTGTTGGGGATGGGCATGTTGCCCGCGGCCGACCCGCTGATGAGGATGCCGCCCGCCTTGCGCTCGATCATGCCCGGCAGCACCGCCAGGGTGAGGTCGTGCACGGCGGTGGCGTTGAGCTCGAGCTGGGCGCGCTCGTAGCCGGGGTCGAGGTCGGCGACGGTGCCGAAGGTGGCGATGCCCGCGTTGTTGCACAGGATGGCGATGTCGCGCACCGACAGTTCGTCGACGAGGCTGCGGCGGGCCTCGCGGTCGGACAGGTCGACCGCGCGGACCTCGGCGGTGATGCCGTGGGCCAGCGTCAGCCGCTGGGCCAGTTCGGTGAGCACCTCACCGCGCCGGGCGACCAGGATCAGCGAGTAGCCGCGCGCGGCCAGCTCGGCGGCCAGCGCCATGCCGATGCCGGAGGAGGCGCCGGTGACGACGGCACGATTGTCGGATGTGGGGGAGGGCAGACTCACCAGGGGAGCGTAACCGGGCGCGCCGCGTCCTAGCATGGGACGGTGCCGACCACCCCCGCGGGCGACCGCGCCGCCGCCCGGTCCGGCCCGTGACGGCCGGTGACCGCGTCTTCGGCATGGGCGACGAGCCGGTGACCGAGTCCTCCTGGCCCGCGTCGACCGACGCCGAGATCGCCCGCGCGGTCGGGACGGCCTGGGGCGCCGCGCCGGCGGAGGTGCTGTGGCGCAGCCCGCGACCGCTGTCGACGACGGTCGGCGTCGCGCTCGCCGACGGCGGTCACGTCGTGGTGAAACGCCTGCCCACCGCCCTGCGCGACCGCGCGGCGCTGCGCGAGGAACACCGCTTCGCGAACCACCTGCGCGCGGCGGGCGTCCCGGTGCCGGAGCTCCGCGTCGGCGGCGTCGCGACGCTGGACACCGCGCGCGGGCCGGTGGAGTTCGTCTACGAGGTGCAGTCGGCGGGCGCGGGCGAGGACCGCTACCGTCCCGACTTCTCCTGGTCGCCCTGGCGCGACACCGGGGACGCGGCGGGGTCGGGGGCGGCGCTGGCCCGAGCGCACCTGGCCGCGGCGGGTTTCGACGCCCCCGCCCGGCCGGCGCGGCCGTTGGTGGCGAGCCTGCACGACGGTGACCCGGCGGGCGAGTTCGCCTGGCACCTGGCCCGCAGGCCCGCGCTGGCGGCCTTCCTCGCCGGCCGCGACTGGCGCCGCGAGCTGCCGTCGGAGCCGGTGGATCTCGCGGGGTTGCGCCCGCTGTGGACGCACGGCGACTGGCATCCGACCAACCACCTGTGGCGCGGCCACGAGGTGAGCACGGTGTTCGACTTCGGCCTGGCCGACCGCACGACCGCCGTGTTCGACCTGGCCACCACCGTCGAGCGGACCGCCGTCGACTGGGTGGCCATCCGCGCGGGCGAACCGGCCGAGGTCCGCTACGACCAGCTCGCGGCCTTCTTCGAGGCCTACCTCGCCCTGCGTCCGCCGAGCGCGGCCGAGCGGCGCGCGCTGCCCGGCCTGCTGCCGGTGGCCCATCTCGGCTACGAGCTCTCCGAGATCGACTACTTCCTCACCGTCGTCCACGACCGGCGCGCGGCCGAGATCGCCTACGAGGACTGGCTGCTCGGCCATCTGCGCTGGTACGCGACGCCCGAGGGCCGCGACCTGCGCGAGTTCGTCCGGGGCCTGGTCGCCGGGTGAGCGGGCTCAGACCGCCCGCGCCGCGGCGGCGTCGGTGAACCGGTCGGGAGCGCGGACGGGCAGCAGGACGAGCAGGCCCGCGGTGAGGACGACCAGCAGGCCGGCGATCCCGGCGCGGTCCGCGGCGAAGAGCCAGACGAACAGGGCGAAGAAGCCCGGCGCCAGGAAGGAGACGGCGCGGCCGGTGGTGGTGTAGAGCCCGAAGAGCTGGCCCTCGCGCCCGGGCGGCGCCAGGCGGGCGAGGAAGGAACGGGCCGAGGCCTGCGCGGGGCCGACGAAGACCGTCAGCGCGAGGCCGAAGATCCAGAACATGACGGCGCCGGAAGCGAACAGCAGGACGAGGCCGCACCCGAGCATGCCGATCAGCGAGGCCACGATGACCCGTTTGGGGCCGATCCGGTCGTCGTAGCGGCCGGCGGCGAGGGCGGCGAGGGCGGCGACCACGTTGGCGGCGATGCCGAACAGCAGCACCTCGGAGTCGGCGAACCCGAAGACCTTCACCGCGAGCACCGCGCCGAAGGTGAACACCCCGGCCAGGCCGTCCCGGAAGACCGCGCTGGCCAGCAGGAACCACACGGTGCGCCGGTCGGCTGCCCAGAGCTCCTTGAGGTCGCGCCAGAGCACGCGGTAGGACCCGAGGAATCCGGCGCGCGCGGCCCCGGGGTCGGCGTCGGTCCGGGGGAGTTCGGGCACGGTGAACAGCACCGGCAGCGCGAAGGCGGCGAACCAGACCGCCGCCAGCACCGCGATGAGCCGGATGTTGAGCCCGTCGTCGGTGGGCACCCCCAGCAGCCCGCGATAGGACCCGTCGCCTGCCAGGAACCCCGCGTAGCAGATGAGCAGCAGCACGATGCCGCCGAAATAGCCCATGGCCCAGCCGAATCCGGACACCCTGCCGACGGTCTCGGGCGTGGAGACCTGGCGCAGCATGGCGTTGTAGGGCACGTTGGCCAGTTCGAAGGTGGTGGCGGCGAAGGCGAGCAGGGCCAGGCCGAACCACAGGTAGCCGGGATCGTCGTGGACGAAGAACATCAGGGTCATGGCCAGCAGGGTGACCGCGGTCAGCAGCGCCAGCGCGCGCTTGCGCGACCCGGCGGCGTCGAAGTACTGACCGCACACGGGCGCGGTGACCGCGATGATCAGGCCGGCCAGGGCCAGCGCCCAGCCGAGCCAGGCGCTGGCCGAGATGCCGCCGGGTAGATCGTCACCGACCTTGTCGGTCAGGTAGACCGAGAAGACGAAGGTCAGGATCACCGCGTTGAACGCCGAGGAACCCCAGTCCCAGAACCCCCACGCCACCACTTGCCCGCGCCCGGTCGCGTCGCCGACGACGGCGGTCGCGTTCACCTCGCTCATGGAACGAGCGTAGTGGCGGACGACCGTTCCGGCAGGCCACCGGCGGGATTCGCCACGCCGGGGGGCGATATGAACTCGGTTGCATAGTACCTGTCGTACCGGATATTCTCGTGCCATGGCACTCGAACACGCGCTCCTGGTCTCGCTCAGCGAGCGCTCCGGTTCGGGCTACGAGCTGACCCGGCGCTTCGACAAGTCGATCGGCTATTTCTGGAAGGCCACCCACCAGCAGATCTACCGGGTCCTCAAGCGTATGGAGGAAGCCGGCTGGGTGACCGCCGAATCGGTGAACCAGCAGGGGAAACCGGACAAGAAGGTCTACACGGTCGCCCCGGAGGGGCACGCGGAGCTGGCGCGCTGGCTCGCGCAGCCCTCCGATCCCGTCTTCGCCCGCGACGAACTGGGCGTGAAGATCCGCGGCGCCGCCTACGGCGAGGTCGACGCGGTCCTGGCCGAGGTGGCCCGTCACCGCGCGGCCCACGCGGCACGGCTCGAGGAGTTCCGCCTCAGCGAGAAGAAATTCTTCCCGGCGCCGGATCAGCTCTCCGGCTCCGCTCTGCACCAGTACCTGGTCCTGCGCGCGGGCATCCGCTCGGAGGCCGGATACGTCGAATGGTGCGACGAAGTACTGCAGGCCCTGCGACCCCGAAAAGGTGAGTCCCGCCCATGACCGCATTCCCGCACCTGTTCGAACCCCTCGATCTGGGGCACACCACCCTGCGCAACCGGGTGGTGATGGGTTCCATGCACACCGGTCTCGAGGACCGTGCCTGGGACACCAACAAACTGGCGGCCTACTTCGCCGAACGCGCCCGCGGCGGCGTCGGCCTGATCATCACCGGCGGGTACGCGCCCAACCGCACCGGCTGGCTCCTCCCGTTCGGCGGCAAGCTGACCAACAAGACCGAGGCCTACCGGCACCGCGCCATCACCAAGGCGGTGCACGCCGAGGGCGGCAAGATCGCCATCCAGATCCTGCACGCGGGCCGCTACTCCTACATGCCGACGAGCGTGTCGGCCTCGGCGGTGAAGTCGGCGATCAATCCCTTCAAGCCGAAGGCGCTGTCGGCCAAGGGCATCGAGCGCACCATCGACGACTACGCCGCCACCGCGAAGCTGGCGAAGTTCGCCGGGTACGACGGCTGCGAGATCATGGGCGGCGAGGGCTATTTCATCAACCAGTTCCTCGCGCCGCGGGTGAACAAGCGCACCGACGAGTGGGGCGGCACCCCGGCCAAGCGGCGCCGCATCGCCGTGGAGATCGCCCGCCGCATCCGCGAGGCGGTCGGGCCGGACTTCATCATCGTGTTCCGGCTGTCCATGGCCGAGCTGGTGGAGAAGGGGCAGACCTTCGAGGAGATCGTGGCGCTGGCGGGCGAGCTCGAGGCCGTCGGCGTCGACATCCTCAACACCGACATCGGCTGGCACGAGGCCCGGGTGCCGACCATCGTCACCTCGGTGCCGCGCGCGGCGTTCGTGGAGTTCACCGCGAAGATCGCCCGCCGGGTGAACATCCCGGTGTGCGCGTCCAACCGCATCAACATGCCCGAGATCGCCGAGGAGATCCTGACCCGCGGTGACGCGGCGCTGATCTCGCTGGCCCGCCCGCTGCTGGCCGACCCGGAATGGGCGAACAAGGCCGCCCAGAACCGGGCCGACGAGATCAACACCTGCATCGCCTGCAACCAGGCCTGCCTGGATCACGCCTTCGCCAACAAGAAGGTGTCCTGCCTGGTCAATCCCCGCGCGGGCAGCGAGACCACGCTCAAGCTGCTGCCGACCCGGCGCAGCAAGCGCATCGCCGTGGTCGGGGCGGGCCCGGCCGGGCTGTCGGCCGCGGTGAACCTGGCCGAGCGGGGTCACTCCGTCGACCTGTTCGAGGCCGACGACACGATCGGCGGGCAGTTCGACATCGCCCGGCGGATCCCGGGCAAGGAGGAGTTCGACGAGTCGATCCGCTACTTCCGCCGCAAGATCGAGCTCACCGGCGTGCACCTGCACCTGGGTAAGCGGGTCACCGCGGCCGAACTGATCGAGGGCCGCTACGACTCGGTCGTGCTGGCCACCGGTGTCCGCCCGCGCATCCCGAACATTCCCGGCATCGACCACCCGATGGTGCTGTCCTACGCCGAGCTGGTGAAGGAGGGCAGGCCGGTCGGCAAGAAGGTCGCCGTCATCGGCGCGGGCGGCATCGGGTTCGACGTCAGCGAATTCCTCACCGTCGAGGGGCATCCCACGCTCAAGCTCGACGAGTGGAAGGAGGAGTGGGGTGTGGACTCCGAGGACGAGACCGCGCCGGGGCAGCTGCGCACCCCGCGTCCGGCGCCCGCCGCGCGCGACGTGGTGCTGTTGCAGCGCAAGTCCAGCGCCTTCGGCAAGGACCTGGGCAAGACCACCGGCTGGGTGCACCGGGCGGCGCTGAAGGCCAAGGGCGTCGAGCAGGTCGGCGGCGTGAACTACGAGCGCATCGACGACGCCGGCCTGCACATCAGCTTCGGCGAGAAGCGGGAGAACCCCCGCACCATCGCCGTGGACAACGTGATCGTCTGCGCCGGACAGGAGTCGGTGCGCGAGCTCGAGGAGCCGCTGCGCGCGGCCGGCGTGGACATCCACCTCATCGGCGGCGCCGACCTGGCCGCCGAACTGGACGCCAAGCGCGCCATCGACCAGGGCACCCGCCTGGCGGCGCGCCTGTAGTCACCCCCCAGGACCGGCCGCCGCCGCCGCGAGCGGCCGAAACCGCCACCCCGCCCGCCGAACTCGCATCCGGCAGGCGGGGTGGTGTCGTCTCCGGCCGGGCACGCAGGCGCGTTCGGGCCGGTCGCCGGGAGGAGCGCCGCGCGCGGCCGCGCCGGAACGGAACGCCTGTGCACTCGCCCAGGTCGGCCGCGTTCGCGGCGGCCCGAGGCGCGGACGCGCGAACCCGGCCGGTGTGCGCGTTCGCCGGAAAACCGGAGAACTCACCACCTCGGCGGTGAACAGTTGTGAACTGTGTGAATCAGGGTCGCCAGGCGCCGATGCCGAGCGCGATGAGCCGCATCTGGCGCACCGTGCGGTCCACGATGGCGGCCTCCTCGCGGGGGGCGGCGTCGACGTAGACCGCGATGCCGTCGGTGACCGTGTTGACCAGCAGGTCCGCCGCGATCTCCAGCTCGGTGGTGCTCCAGGAGTCGAGCGCGGGCAACCGGGACAGGTCGGCGACGATCTCGCGCACGATGAGCTGCATCTCCCTGGCGATCGCCTGGCGCAGCGCCGCCGATCCGCCCTGGCGTTCCCGGGTGAGGAAGCCGAACAGTTCCCGCTTGGCGTCGACCTGAGCGAAGACGAAACGCACGGTCGCCGACAGGTGCGGGTCCGGGGTGCGGCGTACCTCGCGCAGGGCGAGCCGCAGCGCCGTGACGCCCTCGTCGACCAGGGTCGCGCCGAGGTCGTCCAGCGACTCGAAGTGCCGGTAGAAGGCCGTGGGCACGATGCCGGCCGAGCGGGCGATCTCGCGCAGGCTCAGCGCCGCGAAACCGCGCTCGGCGGCCAGCGCGAGCGTGCCCTGAACCAGGGCCGCTCGGGTGCGCTCCTTGCGCTCGTTTCGGGTACCTGCCTGCTCAGTCATCACGGTGAGCATACATCCGTTCACCATAGTCACTTCCCTGTACATGTAGCCCGGCTCACATTATTCCCGGTTGACATCGGGTCGGGGTCATCCGGCACACTGGTGAGTGTACAGGCGTGCACTGAAATGTGGTCGGCATGCCGAGGACTTCGCTAAGGGGTAAACGATGGTGGGACTGATCGATCTGGTGCAGACGATGACGACTCCGCACTCGCTGGACCGCTACCTGGAGCTGATCAGTCCCACGCTGACCGCCCGGGAGCTCAAGGCCGAGGTCACCCACGTCTCGCGCGCCGTGCCCGGTTCGGTCACCCTCACCCTGCGGGCTACCCGCCAGTGGCGCGGTCACGCAGCCGGGCAGTACGTGCAGATCGGCGTCGTCATCGACGGCGTGCGCCACACCCGGTGCTACTCGCCGATCGACCCGGAGAGCTCGGGCTCGCGTTTCCTGCAGCTCACCGTGAAGGCGCACCCCGGCGGCCTGGTCTCGAATCACCTGCACGACCACGCGAAGCCGGGCATGGTGGTCACCCTCGCGCAGGCCGCGGGCGTGTTCCACCTCCCCGCGCGCAGGCCCGGCCGGGTGCTGCTGATCAGTGGCGGCAGCGGCATCACCCCGGTGCTGTCGATGCTGCGGACCCTCGACGCCGAGGGCTTCCCCGGCGAGGTCACCTTCCTGCACTACGCGCGGCAGCCCGAGATGGTGCCGCACCGGGCCGAGCTGGCCGCGATCGCGCAGCGGCACCCGAACTTCCGCGTCGAGTACCGCTACCCGGTCGAGCCCGGCACGGTCGTCGGTGGCGAGACCTCCACCGGCAGTGGGTTCTTCGACCGCGCGGAACTCGAGGCCGTCGCCCCGTGGTTCGCCGACGCCGAGGCCTACGTCTGCGGACCCGGCCCGCTGATGCGCGCCGTGCGCGACATCTTCGAGGCCGAGGGGCTCGCCGAGCGGGTGCACAGCGAGGAGTTCACCCTCACCGCCGTCCCGGTGGATCCGGCCGAGGCGACGGGCACCGTGTCCTTCTCCGCGAGCAAGGTCAGCGCGGAGAACGACGGAACGACCCTGCTCGAGCAGGCCGAGGCCGCCGGGCTGACCCCGGAGTACGGCTGCCGCATGGGCATCTGCTTCTCCTGCACCGCGACCAAGGTCAGCGGCTGCACCCGCAACGTGCGCACCGGCGAGCTCGACGCCGAGCCCGGCAAGCCGATCCAGATCTGCGTCAACGCCCCCGTGGGCGACGTGGACCTCGACATCTGACATCGATCACCGACCCAACCATCAGGGGAGATACGACATGACGATCCTCACCGAAGGCAAAGACGGCCCGGTCATCCTGACCCCGGACCAGGTCGAGGAGATCGGCCGCGAACTCGACGCCCTGCGCGACCGCATCGTCGCGGACCTGGGCGACAGCGACCGCGAGTACATCTACAAGATCATCAAGGCGCAGCGCGGGTTCGAGGTCGCAGGCCGCGGCCTGATGTACCTCGGCTTCCTGCCGCCGTTCTGGCTGGCCGGCGTGGCCTCCCTCGGCGTCTCCAAGATCCTGGACAACATGGAGATCGGCCACAACGTCATGCACGGCCAGTACGACTGGATGCGCGAAGAGGGCCTGAACTCCCGGGTCTTCGACTGGGACACGGTCTGCCCGGCCGACCAGTGGAAGCACTCGCACAACTACATGCACCACACCCACACCAACATCCTCGACATGGACCGCGACATCGGTTACGGCATCCTGCGCATGGACGAGGGCCAGAAGTGGAACCCCTACTACCTGGGCAACCCGCTGTGGGCGTTCCTGCTGATGGTCTTCTTCGAGTGGGGCGTCATGCTGCACGACCTCGAGGCCGACAACATCGTCAAGGGCAAGCGCAAGTGGTCCGACCTCAAGCCGCTGCTCAAGGGCCAGGCCCGCAAGGCCAGCAAGCAGGTCCTCAAGGACTACGTGGTGTTCCCGGTGCTGACCGGTCCGCTGTTCCTGCACACCCTGGCCGGCAACGCCGCGGCCAACCTGGTGCGCAACCTGTGGACCTTCTCGATCATCTTCTGCGGCCACTTCCCGGCCGGTGTGCAGACCTTCACCAAGGAGGACACCGCCGAGGAGACCCGCGGCGAGTGGTACGTCCGACAGATGCTCGGCTCGGCCAACATCAAGGGCTCCAAGCTGTTCCACATCATGTCGGGCAACCTGTCGCACCAGATCGAGCACCACCTGTTCCCGGACATCCCGGCCAACCGGTACCCGCAGATGGCGCCCGAGGTCCGGCGGATCTGCGAGAAGTACGGCCTGCCCTACAACACCGGCGGTTTCACCAAGCAGATCTCCTCGGTCTGGGCCAAGATCTTCCTGCTCTCCCTGCCGGATCGCTACGTGAAGAGGGACTCCCGTCCCAGTGTTATCGTGATGCGTACCCGGAAGGCAACCGAAGTGGGCGTGTAGATGATCGGGAAATTCGAGAGCAACAAAGATCTCATCCAGGAATTGACGTCCTCCGGCGCCCGGCACGTCGGAAATATCGCGACCATCATCACCGAGACCATCGCCGGGGTCACCCGCGAGATCGGTGAGTTCATCACCGACGCGATCGAGATGAACGAGGCCGCCGCGGCGGCCCGCCGGGACGCGGCCGCCGAGGCCGAGGCGGAGGCGTTCGTCGCCGCCGAGGTCGCCGACGACGCGCCGGAGCCCGCCGCACCCGCGCCGGAGCCGGTGGCCAGCGCCACCGAGCCCGCGCCGGGCGACCGCTGAGTCACCAGACCGGCAGCCGCCTGCGCTGCTCGACGACATCGGTGACCAGGTCCCGGTAGCCGTCGGTCAGTTCCGCCAGCCGACACCACTGCAGATGGGTGCGCGCCTCCCACTGCAGTGGTGTCGTCGTCTGTGTGTCCTGGTCGCCGCCCAGCGCGTGCTGGGCGGCGACCCACTTCTCGGCCATCCGGTCGATCACCGCGCCCAGGGTCTCGGTGTGCAGGGAGGCGCCCGCCCGGTGCGCGATGTTGGCCGCCACCCACTCGTCGATGTGGGCGACCAGCCCGGCGCGCGTCCCGTCGATGTCGGCGATCGCCCGCCCGCACGCGGCCACCCGGTCCGCGGGCGCGTCCGGGGAGAGCGCGGCCTTGACCGCGCGTCGCCGGTGGAGGTGGCAGCGGGCCAGCCTGCCCGCCGCGTCGAGGACCCGGTGCCCGCCCGCGCGGGGGTCCTCCGGTGTGTGGAACGCGCGCAGCAACGCCGCGGGCGGCGGGAATTGCGCGGAATCGCTTCGATCGCCGTCGTTCGGCATGGTGCACGCCCCTGCGTAGTGCTGTTCGCTCAGCGGTGGATGTCACGCCGGTGCCGGAGAGGATTCGGGGGAGGGGCACTCCCCGGCGCCGGTGCAGTCCCGCCCGGTCGTCAACCCCGGAAACCGGGAAATCCGCGACGCTGCGGCAGGTAGACCGCCCGAGTGGAATCGGGACCCTTTCAGGAAAACCCGGGGATCGGCGGCGCGCAATAGTAAGGTGTATAAATCCGGGCGGCCGCGAGAATTGTTATCGGGGGTCACGTGCCGGTCACCACCGCGGCTCCGTGCGATAACCGCGCCGGGCGTACCGGCGTATTCCCGGCAACCGGTGTGCCCCGCCCGGCCGTGTATGCATTAACCTCGATATTCGTGCCGGCCTATGTGTCCTCGCCCGAGCTGACGTTCGGGTTCCTGTTCGCCCTGGAAGACCCGCAGCGAATCGCCGATGTCGTCCGCGACCTGATGGAGCGCCGCGCGGTGTCGGTGTTCCGGCTGGCGCGGCTGTCCGACGACGACGGGCCGCCCGAACGCTTCGTCGTGAACTGGGCCTCGATCCCGCAGATCAACATCACCACCGCCGCGCCCGGCGAGGACGAGTTGCGTGACCTCGGCATCCTGCTGGTCAACGCGTTCCTGTCCGAGCGCGGCGAGGTCAGCATGTATGCCGCGCACGGCAATACGGCGGGCTGACGGTCAGCGCGCGGACTCGTAGATCCGGCGCACCACGTCCTCGATGCCGGGTTCCTCGATCGACAGGTCGCGCACCTCGGCCCGGTCCGACACCGCGGCGAGCAGTTCGGCCGCGGTCGTGGTCTCGGCGTCGAAGGCCAACCGCTGGCGCATGCCGCCCGCCTCGCTCGCCAGCAGCTGCGCGGCGCACGGCAGGTCGTCGAGATCCGGTGTCGGCGAAGCCAGGTCGACCACCAGCACCCGGCGGGCGCCGACGGTGGCGCCGAGCCCGGCCAGCGACCCGTCGTAGACCAGGCTGCCGTGATCGACCACGAGGACCCGTTCGCACAACCTCTCGATATCGCCCATGTCGTGGGTGGTCAGCAGCAGGGTGGTGCCGCGCTCGGTGCGTTCGGCCCGCAGGAACTCGCGCAGCCGCTGTTTGGACAGCACGTCGAGGCCGATGGTCGGCTCGTCGAGGATGACGAGCTCCGGCGAATGCAGCAGGGCCGCGGCGACTTCGGCCCGCATGCGCTGGCCGAGGGACAGCTGGCGCACGGGGGTGTCGAGCGTCTCGGCCATCTCCAGCTGCTCGACCAGCTCGTGGGTGCGTTTGGCCGCCTCCTCCGGGTCGAGCCGGTGGATCGCGGCCAGGATCGAGAACGACTCGCGCAGCGGCAGATCCCACCACAGCTGCGACCGCTGCCCGAAGACCACCCCGATCCGGGAGGCCAGTTCGCGGCGCTGGCGCACCGGCTCCAGGCCGCAGGTGCGCACGGTGCCCGAGGTCGGCACCAGGATGCCGGTGAGCATCTTGATCGTCGTCGACTTGCCCGCGCCGTTGGCGCCGATGTAGCCGACGGCCGCGCCGCGCTCGATCCGGAAACTCATCCGGTCCACGGCCGTGATGACGTCGCGATGGCGGCGCCAGCGGCTGCCGTTCTTGCGATACACGGTGAACTGCCGGGTCAGGTCGGCGATGTCGATGATCGGCCCGGATAGCGATGCCCCGATGTCTCCCATGGTCCTCAGCCACCGCCTCCCTGGTAGTGCCGTGTGCCGACCCGCCACGCCGACAGCGCCAGCAGCCACACCCAGGCGGCGGCCAGCGGCGCGAGCCAGGCCGACCACGCGGGCAGCAGCGGCGGGCCCGGGATTCCGAGCAGGGCGATGGTGGGGACGTAGGCGGTGAAGGCGACCGGGATGGCCAGGCCGAACAGCACCGTCAGCGGCAGCGGGAAGACCGACGCGGGCTGCATCGCCGCGAACGAGCCGCCATAGGTGAAGCTGTTCGTCAGCTCCGAGCCTTCGATCAGGAAGAACTGCAGGCCGGCCGCGCACACGAAAAGCGCGCAGAACAACGCGATTCCGCTGATCAGGGTGAGCACGAGCAGCGCGACCGTCGCCGCGCCCCAGTCCAGGTCGTTGCGGAGCAGGCCGGCGACGAGCACCACGACGGCCACGGCCGCCCTGGCCAGCCTGCGCAGGGAGATGTCGCTGGTGACCAGCTGCATCAGCAGCGGCTGAGGGCGCAGATGGTAGGCGTCGAGGGTGCCCATGCGGATCATGTCGGGCAGCGAGTCCAGGTGCCCGAACAGCACCTGGGCCAGGGCGAACGAGGTGTTGGAGAGCCCGAACAGCAGCAGCGCGCCGTCGGTGTCCAGGCCGCCGAGGACGTGCACGTTGTGGAAGATCACCCACACCTCGGCGAACTCGACCAGCCCGATCAGGAACGCGCTGAAGACCTCCGTGGCGAACGACACCCGGTAGACCTGCTGGGCTTTCACCCGCGAACGCAAGACTGCGGCATACGGTGTGAACCAGGTCCCGGCCAGCGTGCGCGCGGACACCGGTTCAGCCACCCTGCACCTCCAGCCTGCGCTGCCCGGCTCTGAGCAGCACTCTGCCCAGCACCGCGATCGCCACGACCCACACCACCTGGATCAGCACCGTGGACAGGGCCGCGGCCCCCTCCACCCGTCCCGACAGCGTATCGATCGGCGCCTGGAGGATGGACGGAAACGGCGTAGCGTGCGCGATGGTGCGCAGCCACTCCGGGAACATGTGCACGGGCACGAAAAGCCCCGCCAGGAACGTGCCGACGATCTGGTACAGCACCCGGATGCCGCGGATCTCGACCACCCAGAAGCCGATGAGCGCCACCGCGAACAGGCACAGGAACGACAGGGCCACCGCCAGCAGCACACTGATCACCCCCAGCACGTACGACAGCGGCGAACTCGGCATCGACAGCCCGAACGTGGCGGCGCCGACCGCGATGCTCGGAATGCCGCGCGGGCCGAAAGTGCAGGCGGCGCGGCCCATGTCGGCGGCCAGGTACCCCAGCTGGATGTCGACCGGGCGCAGGAAGTCCACCGCGACGTCGCCGGACTTGATCCGTGACACCAGGTCGATGGGCGGGCCCATGAACTGGGTGGCGCCGAGCAGTCCCTGCGAGAGCCACACGTACGCGCCGATCGTGCCCTCGTCGTAGCCGCCGAAGTCGCCCGCGGCGCGCACGGCCGCGAGCATGACCGCCGCCCGCACGAACCCGAACACGCAGTTGGTGAACAACCCGGCGAACATGGCCAGCTTGTACTGCGCCTGCTTACGGAACCCGGCCTTCGCCAGTTGCCAGTACACCCACCAGGACCGGCGATGGTGGCCGTGGAAGTGCCGACGGGCCCGCGTGACGGCGAGCCGCCCGTCCCCCACCGCAAAACCACGCACAATCAGTCAACTTTAGGCGAGAGTCTGCCGGGGCGTAGGGGTTTGGGTCCGCGCGCCCGCTCCGATACAACATGGACGCCGGAACGAGATCATTCCCCGGGCGATCGCAGCGCGAACCGGCCGGGCGGCGGCGGGCACCGAACCGCCCGGCGATCACTACCGGCACGGAAAGCGCTGCGCCGCAGCGCCTTTCCGCTCAGTGCTCGGGAAAGCCGATCGCGAAGCCGAGAGCGATGATCAGGGCGCTGACCACGGCGAGGACGAGGATGATCCACATAGCTGCCGAGGGTACTGCCGCGCCGGGCGCGGACCACGCAGATTCGCCGGTGTCGCGGCCGAACCGTGAAGAAGGGGACTCCGAGCTACTAGTCGGTCGGGAAACCGTTCGCGAACAGCACCGCGATGAGAGCGGAGGCGACGACCGAGCTGGCAAGGATGATCCACATGAGCCGCAAGGCTACAGGGGGACCGATCGGTCCCCGGCACCGGCCGTCGGGGCCCGGCGGCCAGCGGACGGCGTCACCGTCACGGTGACGGACCCGAACTCCCCGCGCCGGGTCGGATCGATTTCCCGGATTCCGGGGCACGGGCGGACTACCGTCGGATCATGGACGCGTCCCGGCTGCGCGCCGCCCAGGCGCCCTTGAAGGAGCGGTACCGCGAGGACCCCGGGTCGGCCCGGACCCCGCTGACGGCGACAGGCCGGATCGGCTCGCCCGGGGTCACCTTCGACGTCGACCAGTTCGCGGGCGTGAGCCGCGCCGGACTGCACCGGGCCACCGGCGGGGACGGCTCGGACGCGTGCTCGGGCGACATGCTCCTCGAGGCGCTGCTCGCCTGCGCCGGGGTGACTTTGAACTCGGTGGCCACAGCGTCGGGCATCCGGCTCGACGCGGTGGACGGCCGGGCCGAGGGCTACTTCGACGCCCGCGGCACTCTGGGCGTCGACCGGGAGGCGCCGGTCGGGGTCCAGCACGTGACGATCACCTTCACGGTCGACACCGGCGCCGACGAGGCGGCCCTGGCGCGACTCGCGAAGCTCACCGAGCGCTACTGCGTCGTCGGCCGTTCGCTGGCCGAGCCACCCGAGATCGTCGTCCGCCGCCGCTGAGCGACCGGCGCGACACCGAGGGATAGGGGACCCGCAGCGGCACAATCCCTTGCTGGTGAACCGCCGAGGCGGCGCACGAGGACGGGCCCGGCCCGCGGTATTCGCAGGTCGGGCCCGTGGTGCGCCCCCGGCAGGAATCGAACCTGCGACCTAGGGATTAGAAGGCCCTTGCTCTATCCAACTGAGCTACGGAGGCAGTGGCATCCACCTTGGCCGAGATCGGCCGTGGTGTCCAGCGCGAAAGTATAGCCAGGGGTGGGGTCGTGTCGCCGGGGTCGGCCGGGGCGGACCCATCGGGGCGTGAGCCAGATAACCGAACTACGCTCGTAGCCATGTCGTCACCGCAGGACCCGGACACCGGAACCGCCGAAGACGGCGCGGAACCGGAGGTCGTGGGGGAGGCGGGATCGGTCGTCGCGCCGCGCAACCCGGCCGTCTTCGGCGTCCTGACGGTGTTCGCGGCCGCGCTCGCCGCGCTCGTCGCGGCGATGGTCACCGCGCTCTCGGCCGATCAGGCGCTCTCGGCGCTCGGCATTCCCGACCCGGGACCGGTCACGGTGTACGGGCTGCGGGTGGTGCGGGTGATCGCGGACCTGAGCGGGGCGCTCACGGTCGGCTCGCTGTTGTTCGCCGCGTTCCTCGTGCCGCCGGGCCGGGACGGACTGCTGTCGGTCGGCGGGTACCGGGCGGTGCGGCGGGCCTCGGACGCGGCGGTGGTGTGGGCGGTCTGCGCGCTGCTGCTGGTGCCGCTGACGGTCGCCGACACGACCGGGCAGGCGCTGGGCGACGTGTGGCAGCCGGAGGTGCTGTGGCGCGCGATCCCGCAGATCGACGTGGCGGGCGCCTGGCGGACGACGGCGATCTTCGCCCTCGTCGTCGCGGCGGGCTGTCGCCTCGCGCTGCGCTGGGGCTGGACGCCGCTGCTGCTCGGCGGCGCGCTGCTCACGCTCATGCCGCTGGTGCTGACCGGGCATTCGTCCTCGGGCGGCTCCCACGACGTGGCAACGAACTCGCTGATGCTGCACGTGGTGGCGGCCTCGCTGTGGGTGGGCGGGCTGTTCGCCGTGCTCGCGCACGCGCTGCGGCGCGGGACCGACACCGATGTCGCGGCGCGGCGGTTCTCGCTGGTGGCCACGGTCTCGTTCGCGGTCATCGCGGTCAGCGGCGTGATCAACGCGCTGGTGCGGCTGCCGCTGTCCGACCTGCTCGATTCGACCTACGGCAGGCTGGTGCTGGCCAAGGCCGCCGCGCTGGTGGTCCTCGGTGTGCTCGGCTACCGGCAGCGGCGCACGGCGTTGCCCGCGCTGGCCGCCGACCCCGGCAACCGGGCGGCGCTGATCCGCTTCGCCGGGGTGGAGGTGCTGGTCTTCGCGATCACCCTCGGTCTCGCGGTCGGCCTCGGGCGGACCCCGCCGCCGCCCACCGGTGTCGTCCCGACCCCGGCCGAGGTCGAACTCGGCTACAACCTGGCCGGACCGCCGACCGTGGCGCGGCTGCTGTTCGACTGGCGCTTCGACCTGATCTTCGGCACCCTGTCGATCGTGCTGGCCGTGCTGTACCTGCTCGGGGTGCGGCGGCTGCGCCTGCGCGGCGACAAGTGGCCGGTCGGCCGGACCATCGCCTGGCTGAGCGGCTGCGTGGTGCTGCTGCTCGCCACGTCCTCGGGGGTCGGCCGGTACGGGCCCGCGATGTTCAGCGTGCACATGGGCGCGCACATGGCGCTGTCGATGCTGGCGCCGATCCTGTTCGCGCTCGGCGGTGTCGTCACCCTGGCGCTGCGGGCGCTGCCGCCCGCGGGCCGCGACGGCGTGCCGGGCCCGCGCGAGTGGATCCTGGCCGCGGTGCACAACCCGGTCTCGCGGTTCCTGACCCAGCCCGTGGTGGCCTCGGTCATCTTCGTGGCGGGCTTCTACGCGCTGTATCTGGGCGGCATCTTCGACACCTACGTCGACTCGCACGCCGCGCACCTGCTGATGAACCTGCACTTCCTGCTCAGCGGCTACCTGTTCTACTGGGTCGTCATCGGCATCGACCCGAAGCCGCGCCAGGTCCAGCCGCTGACCAAGCTGGCCATGGTGTTCGGCACCCTGCCCTTCCACGCGTTCTTCGGCATCGCGCTGATGAGCATGACCACCGTGCTTGGCGAGTGGTTCTACCGCGGCCTCGGCCTCGGCTGGAACATCGATCTGCTCGACGACCAGCGCAACGGTGGCAGCTTCGCCTGGGCCAGCGGCGAGGTGCCGCTCGTCGTGGTCATGCTCGCCCTGCTCATCCAGTGGTCGCGCAGCGACGAACGGCTGGCCAAGCGCACCGACCGCGCCGCCGACCGCGACAACGACGCCGAACTGGCCGCCTACAACGCGATGTACGCCGAACTGGCCCGGCGGGACGGGCAGGTTCGCAAGTGAGTCCCTGTGCGCCGGTTCCCGGCGGCGCGGCGGGGCGCGGACGGACCCGCCGGATCTACCGATCCGATGTGCGGATCGCGCGGCGCAGGCTGACCGGGCGGGTGCGCAGGACCCCGGTCTTCCACACCAGCGTCGACGGGCCCGACGGCCCCGTCCCGGTCTCGCTCAAACTCGAGTACCTGCAGCACGGCGGCACGTTCAAGGTGCGCGGGGCGCTCAACGCGCTGCTGTCCTCGCGCACCGGATCCGGGCACGTCGTGGTTGCCTCGGGAGGGAACGCGGGCATCGCGGTCGCCCTGGCCGCCGCCCAGCTCGAACGGAGCTGCACGGTGGTGGTGCCCGAATCGGCGCCGCACACCAAGGTGGCCGCCATGTGGTCCTACGGCGCCGAGGTGATCTGGCACGGCGCAGGCTACGACGAGGCCCTGGCCTACGCCGCGCAGCTGGCCGCCGATCGCGGCGCCGAACACATGCACGCCTACGACCTGCCCGCCGTGGTGGCCGGGTCGGGGGTGATCGGGCTCGAACTCGAGGAGCAGGTGCGCGGCAGGCCGCCGGTGCTGGCGGCGGTCGGCGGCGGCGCGTTGATCGGGGGCATCGGCGCCGCGCTCGGCAGGCGCCGGCGGATCATCGGGGTCGAGGCGGCGCACACCCCGACGCTCAGCGCCGCGCTCGCCGCGGGCCACCCGGTCGACACCGGCGCCGACGTCCCGCCCGAGACCCTGGTCGCGCCGCGGATCGGCGGGATCGCCTACGACATCGCCCGCCGCTACGACATCCCCGCGGTCTCGGTGACCGACGACGCCATCGGCGCCGCGCGCGAGTACCTGTGGCGCGAGTTCCGGGTGGTCGTCGAGCTCGAGGGCGCCGCCGCGCTGGCCGCCGTGCAGAGCGGCGCGTACGTGCCGCCGCCGGGGGAGCGGCCGATCGTGGTGCTCTGCGGCGCCAACACCGAGCTCTCGGTCCTCTGACCCCCGCCGGAATATCCGCGGGCAGGCGGGCGCTGCACCTGCCGCCGAGCCCGTCGCGGACACCCGGCCGGTCATGGACCCGGATCCGGACCTGACGTACCCTCTAGCGCGGCGGATCGCAGCCCGGCGCACCCCCAGACACTCGCGCCCGGCGCCGCGCGACCCGAACCCGTCCGGGTTCGGCGTCCGTGGTGTTCGCGGCGGCGGTAGCTCTGCTTGTCCTCCCCGTTACCTCCACCGATAGGCTTGTGTATATGGC
>NZ_BAGK01000057.1 GCF_000308795.1 Nocardia thailandica NBRC 100428
AGGCGCCGCCGCCGGTCTACGAACCGCCCGCGCCCGTCGAGCAGGCGCCCGCCCCGGAACCCGCGCCCGCCCCGGCGCCGCCGCCACCGCCGCCGCCGGTGATCCAGCTTCCCTTCCCGCTCCCGCCGATCCTGCTGCCGCCCGCCGCGGCGACGCGCGGCTGAGCCGAAAGGCGCGTCCTGCGCGCGGTCGCCGGCCGCGTCGGTGAGACTCGATGGCTATGGACCAGCTCATCCTCGTTCTGGTGATCCTGTGCGCCGCGGTGGTGGCCGAACCCCTCGGTGAACGGATCGGCGTGGCGTCCTCGGTCCTGATGACGCTGTTCGGCGTCGTGCTCGCCCTCGTGCCGGTCGTGCCCGCCATCGTCATCCCGCCCGAACTGATCCTGCCGCTGGTGCTGCCGCCCCTGCTCTACGCGGCCGCGCGGCGCACGTCCTGGCGGCAGTTCGCCGAGAACTGGCAACCGATCGCCCTGCGCGCGATCGGCCTGGTGATCCTGACCGCGGCGGCGGTGGCCGCGGTCTTCCACAGCTGGTTCCCCGGCTACGCCGTCGCGGCGGGGGTGGTGCTCGGCGCGCTGGTCGCCCCGCCGGACCCGGTCGCGGCGATGTCCATGGCGAGCAGACTCGGGCTGCCGCGGCGCCTGACCGTCGTCCTGGGCGGCGAGGGCCTGTTCAACGACGTCACCGCCATCGTCGTCTACAGCGTCGCCATCCAGGCCGTGGTCACCGGGATCTTCTCGCCGTGGCACGCGCTGGGGGAGTTCGTGCTGGCCGCGGTGGTCGGCAGCGTGGTCGGCCTCGCGGTCGGCTTCCTCGGCGACCGCCTCAGCCGCTGGCTCGACAACGCGGTCTGCCAGGTCGCCCTGAGCCTGCTGCTGCCGTTCATCGCCTACGGCCTCGCCGAACACTGGGAGGGGTCGGCGGTGCTGTCGGTGCTGGTCTGCGCGCTGTATCTCACCGACGCGGCCGTGGAGTACCGCGACCGGTCCTACCGCCTGGTCGCCGACTCGTTCTGGGAGATCGCCGAGCTGCTCATCACCGGGTTCGCTTTCGCTCTCATCGGGCTCGAGCTGCGCGTGGTGCTCGAGACGACCGGCCACGACTGGCGGTCGCTGGCCGGGGTCACCGCGGCGGTGATCGGGGTGGTGGTCGGGCTGCGGCTGGTCTGGCTGCTGGTGACGTGGCGGATCGGCCGCAGGCTGTGGAACCGCGACGCCGACGACGACGAGCCGTACCGCCTCGGCGAGGTGATCGTCACCTGGTGGGCGGGCATGCGTGGCGTCGCCACGGTCGCCCTCGCGCTGGCCGTGCCCTTCACCCTCGCCGACGAGACGACCGGCTTCCCCGCACGCCCCGAGATCCTCTTCATCGCCTTCGCGGTCGTGCTGTTCACGCTGCTGGTGCAGGGCCCGACGCTGCCGCTGGTCGTCCGGATCACCGGCGTGCACGCCAACACCCGCGCCGAGCGGGAGCTCGAACGCGACCTGTGGCGGCGGGTGGTCCGGGCGGAGAAGGCGCGGCTCAAGCAGATCGCCCAGGAGGAGAACCTGCCCGACGACCTCTACGAGGACCTGCGCGGCGGCCTGCGCAGGCTCTCGGCCAAGGCCGACCCGCAGGCGGCCGACGACGACGCCCGCGCCACCGCCGAGCAGGAACGCGCCCTGATGAACCGCATGCGCGACATCCGCCTCGACATCACCGAGGCCGGCAGGCGGGAGGCCCAGGCCGCCCGGCGCGAACCGGGCATGCCGCCCGACATCGTGGACCGGGTGATCCGCAGGCTCGACCTGGGACCCGCCCGCTAGCCGCCGACCGTGTCGGTGAGGTAGCCGATGAGATAGGTGATCGACATCGCCAGCGCGCCGCCGACGACCACCCGGACCACCGCGCGCCCGGCCGGGCTGCCGCCGAGCCGCGCGCTGATCGTGCCGGTCCCCGCCAGGGCGACCAGCACCGCGACGAAGGTGACCGGCACCCGCACCGAGGCCGGGGTGAGCACGATCGCCAGCAACGGCAGCAGCGCGCCGCAGGTGAACGCGATCGCCGAGGAGATCGCGGCGGCCCAGGGATTGGTGAGTTCGGTGGGATCGAGCTTGAGCTCGGCCTCGGCGTGCGCGGTGAACGCGTCGTGCGCGGTCAGTTCCCTGGCGACCTGTTCGGCCGTCTCCTGCGACAGGCCCTTCGCCCGGTAGATGCCGGTCAGTTCGGCCAGCTCGAATTCCGGCGACTCCGCCAGTTCCCGGCGTTCCTTGGCCAGCAGGGCGCGCTCGGAGTCGCGCTGGGTGCTCACCGAGACGTACTCGCCCGCCGCCATCGACAGCGCGCCCGCGGCGAGGCCCGCGACGCCCGCGGTCAGGATGGTCTGCGTGTCGGCGGTGCTGGCCGCGACACCGACCACCAGGCCCGCGGTGGAGACGATGCCGTCGTTGGCGCCGAGCACCCCGGCGCGCAGCCAGTTCAGCCGGGAGGCGAGGCCCTCGCCGTGCGGCTCGTGCGGGTGCGCCGACAGGTCCGGGATGGGGGAGTCGCTCACCCGGCCAGCGTAATCCGGGTCAGCGCCGGGTGGGGCGCGCCGCGACGTCGGCGTGTAGCCGTTCGGCCAGCCGGACCGCGAGCGCGAGCGCGGTCAGCAGCGGCTGACCGGGCCCGCAGGCCGGGAACACCGAACTCCCGGCGACGTAGAGGTTGTCGACGCCGTGCACCCGGCACTGCGCGTCGACCACCCCGGTGCGCGGGTCCGCCGACATCCGGGTGGTGCCCGCCGGATGCCCGACCTCGGTGAACGGCACCGGCGCCGCGGGGTCGAGCCAGGGCGCGGTGACCGGCGCGGGCAACCCGAGCCTGCGGAACTCCCCGGCGACCACGCGCGCGGCGCGCCGGGCGGTGCGTTCCTGGAGCGGATCGGGCAGGCAGGTCACCCGGGCCAGCGGCAGTCCGGCGGCGTCGGTGTCCTCGGTGAGGGTGACCCGGTTCTCCCGGTCGGGGCCGTGCTCGACGACGCAGCGCAGCTCGACCCGGCCCCTGGACCGGCCTGCAGCGGCACGCAACGCCCGGCCGGCCAGCGCGCGGGTGCGTCCGCCCTGCGGCGCCTCCTGCAGCCACAGGGCCGCGCCGAGCAGGCGTTCGGAGCGCTGCACGTCGGGGGCGAGCGTCATCCCGGGTATCAACCGGGCCCGGCCGCGTCCGGTACCGCGGGTGCGCGCGCCGAGCCGGGCCAGTGCCGCGCCCGGCGCCGGCACCTCACCGACGACGGCGGCCCGCCGCGCCATCAGGTACCGGCCGACCTGGTCGTAGCGGTTGCCGACGCCCTCGGCGACGGCGCGGCGCGAGGCCAGCAGCAGCCGTGGCGTCTCGATCGACCCCGCGGCGAGGACGAAGCGCGCCGCCTCGACCCGGCGGCGGCGCCCGCCCGCGCCGGTCACCTCGACCGAATTCACATGCGCGCCGGTGCGATCGGTGTCCAGGTGGGTGACGGTGGCATGGGTGTAGAGGCGCGCGCCGCCGGGCCCGCCCGCCGCGATCCGCACCCCGCGCCCCGACTGCCAGGTGTGCGCCCGCAACATCGAGGGATCCAGTTCGGCCGTGGCGCGGCGGTTCTCGGCGGCGTCCAGGCCGGCGTGGGCGCACGCCCGGTCCCGGTAGGGCGTCAGCTCGCCGGGACCGAGCGGCCAGCCGGTGCCGGGAATCCAGGGGCGGGAGGCGAAGTCGAGATCGTCGAGGAAACCCGAGCGTTCCTCCGGCGGCCCGGACGGCCAGGTCCCGTCGCCCTGCTCGAGGACCAGGACGTCGACCCCGGCCGCGGCGAGTTCCCCGGCCACGGTCAATCCGGCGGGCCCGGCCCCGATCACACAGACCTGCGCGCGCAGCGCCCGGTCACCGACTGTTCGCAGATCGTCGACCAGCACCTGCGGGTCCTCTCGCACGGTCCTACGCCCGACGCCGCGCGGCGCCAGGAACTCACTGTAGAAGCCGCGCGGCCGCCTGTCCCGGAGTCGGGCAGGCCGGGTGCACGAAAGCGCGGACATACCCGGCGGTTTGGCGCACGTAGGTCCGCGCCCAGAAGGAGGCGCCGGGATTCACCCGCCCCGCGACCACCGACAGTTCCCCGTCGAAGCACTGGCCGAGCACGTAGCGCACGCGCGAGGCGTAGGGCGCGAGCGTCACCACCATCACGTGCCGCCAGCCGTACACCGAGGCACGGCGCGCGACCTCCCGCGCCTCGCCCTCCACGGTCGAGGGCTGCGGCACGAAGCAGGCCACCCGGAAGGCGAAGCGACCCGCGCAGTAGCGGTCGAGCGCCGGGTCGTCGGGTCCGGTCGACTGGGACACGAGCACCTCGGGCGCCAGCCCGCCCGCGGCGAGCTCGAGCGCGATGTCGATGCGCTCGGACCCGGTGCCGCCCAGCACGACGATGACGTCGGCGTGGCGCACGGGATCGGCCTGCGGGCGCACGTACACCGGCAGCCCCGCGAGCACCACCGCGAGCACCGCCGCACCCGTCGTCATCAGCAGCGCACGCACCCGGCGGAAGAACACAGCGCCATTATGGGTCCCCGAACGGCCGGTTCTTGTGCAGACTGGGTGGCATGAACGACACCGCCGCCGCCACCGAACACCTCGACGTCGTGATCGTGGGCGCGGGACTGTCCGGGATCGGCGCCGCCTACCGGCTGCAGACCCGCCACCCGCACCGCAGTTACGCGATCCTGGAGGCCAGGGACACCCTCGGCGGCACCTGGGACCTGTTCCGCTACCCGGGCATTCGTTCCGACTCCGACATGTTCACCCTCGGCTACCCGTTCAAGCCGTGGCGCGCGGCCCGCTCCATCGCCGACGGCCCCTCGATCCTGGAGTACGTGCGCGAGACGGCGCACGAGAACGGCATCGACCGCCACATCCGGTTCGGCTCGCGGGTGATCGGCGCCGATTGGTCCTCCGAGCAGGCGCACTGGCGGCTGACGATCGCCCACCAGGGCGAAGACGGCCCCGAGCTCAGCGTGCTGACCTGCAATTTCCTCTACAGCTGCGCCGGCTACTACGACTACGACCAGCCGCACGCCCCGGAGTTCCGCGGCCGCGAGGACTTCGCGGGCGTCGTCGTGCACCCGCAGTTCTGGCCCCAGGACCTGGACTACCGGGACAAGCGCGTCGTCGTCATCGGCAGCGGCGCGACCGCGGTCACCCTGGTCCCCGCCATGGCCGACACCGCCGCCCATGTCACCATGCTGCAGCGCACGCCCACCTGGATCAGCGCGGTCCCCGGCCGCGACAAGCAGGCCGACAAGATCCGCAAGTACCTGCCCGCCGCGCTCGCGCACAAGGTGGTGCGGGTCAAGAACATCCTGTTCAACATCGGCTTCTACCAGTACTGCCGTCGCCGCCCGGAGTCCGCGCGCAAGCTGCTCACCGGCCTGACCACCCGCATCCTGAAGGACGAGAAGCTCGTCGCCGAGCACTTCACCCCGTCCTACGACCCGTGGGACCAGCGCCTGTGCGCCGCCCCCGACGCCGACTTCTTCAAGGCGATGCGTAAGGGCAAGGCCGAGGTCGTGACCGATCGGATCGAGCGTTTCGTCCCCGAGGGCGTCCGCCTGGTGTCGGGCCGGGTCCTGCCCGCCGACGTCATCGTCACCGCGACCGGCCTGCGCCTGCTCGCCTTCGGCGGCATCGCCCCCTCGGTAGACGGCACCCCGGTGACGCTGTCCGACCAGTTCGTGTGGCAGGGCGCCATGCTCACCGGCGTCCCCAACTTCGCCATCTGCGTCGGGTACACGAACGCCTCGTGGACGCTGCGCGCGGATCTCACCTCGCGGCTGGTCTGCAAGGTCCTCGACCACATCGACAAGACCGGTTGCGCCGCGGTGGTCCCCGAGCCGACCGGCAAGCTCGACCAGCGTCCCCTGCTCGATCTGGCCTCCGGTTACATCCTGCGGTCCATCGCCGACTTCCCCCGCCAGGGCGATCGGCATCCGTGGCGGGTGCGGCAGAACTACCTGCTCGACACCCTGATCACCTGGCGCACCGACCTGGGCAAGACGCTGCGCCCGCTGCACAGGACGGCCGCACGTCAACCGGCCTGACATGGGACTTCACCCGAAACGGGTGAGGTGGCCGTGCCGCCGGGTCCCTAGCGTCACGCGGACAGTGCCGAAGTGGCACGCTCCGGACCGGACCCGGCAGAAAGGCCGAGACGATGACGACGAACGAGAACGCGCACCCGGTACGTCAGGGGATCGCGGCAGGCACCTCCATCGGCGCCGGAATCCTGCTGGCGGTGGTCGGCGCCCTGCAGATCTTCGAGGGCATCTCCGCGGTGGCCAACGACGACCTGATCGTGGTCGGCCCCGAGTACATCTATCAGTTCGACATCACCGCGTGGGGCTGGTGGCACATCATCTTCGGTGCCATCGCGATCCTCATCGCGCTCGGCCTGCTCACCGGGCAGACCTGGGGCAAGGTCGGCGCGATCGCCATCGCGTCGATCTCGATCGTCGCCAACTTCCTGTGGCTGCCCTACTACCCGTGGTGGTCGATCCTGATCATCGCCCTCGACGTGGTCGTCATCTGGGCGGTGTGCACCTGGCGAACCGACAACTGAGTTTCACGAGACCCGATCGGCCCGGTGCCCGCGCACCGGGCCGATCGCGTTTCTCAGCGCCGGGCGGCGTCGTCGCCGAGCACGCCGGCCAGGTGCTCGTTGAGGCGGTCGCCGAGCTCGGCGAGTTCGGCGAGCTGGGGCCGCTCGAGCGCGCCGAGGACGAGCTCGCGCACGGTCTTCAGATACAGGGGGGTGGCCGCGTGGACCCTGGACCGCCCGGACGGGGTGATCACCACGTCGACGCCGCGGCCCGATCCCGGCGCCGCCCGCCGCGCCCAGTCCATCCGCTCCAGCTTGGAGACCACGTGGCTCAGCCGCGAGATGGATCCGTGGCCGTGCTCGGCGAGCACGCCCATGCGCATGCGCCCGTCCGGGGCGCCGTCGAGTGCGGACAGGACGCGGTATTCGAAGTGGGTGAGCCCGTGCTCGCGCTGCAGGAGCGAATCGAGCGCGCCGGGCAGCCGCATGGCCAGCACGACCACCGCCGACCAGGCGCGACGTTCCGTCGCATCGAATTCGTCGAGCATTGCCGGGCCTCCATCGTCCAACGCGCCGTGTGCGGGTCCCGGGTGCCCGACCACCCGTCCGATCATTAGCTGAAGAATTGCTGAATGACGCCGAACAGTATCCGACCACCCGGGGCGTGTCCATGCTTTGCGAGCCGAGTCACCGCCCGTGCTCTGGGCTTTCGCTGTGATCTGGACCTGAACAGATGATCAGTAGCCGAGTGGTGGCCGGGTGTCGTCAGGGAAAGTGGTTCGACACGAGACGGGGCCCGGATGGACGGAATCGGGCCGGCCGATCCGCCGCCACCTGCGGAAACGCCGCGCTGTGCAGGCGATTTGACTTCGCGTTGGCCGACACGTAACTTTATCCAAGTCAGAGCGACACGGACACCGACCCGGTGCCGAGGAGCTGGCCCTCAGGGCCGGCCGCGGCGCGGGAAACGAGGTAGGACGATGAGCGCCTGGCGATCACACTGGCTGGTCAGCGTACCGATTTGGAATCGGCGGGCTGTTCTGGTTAAGCTTTGGAAGTTGCCTCACTGAAGTTCCGGATTCACTCCGGGGTGGATGTGT
>NZ_BAGK01000056.1 GCF_000308795.1 Nocardia thailandica NBRC 100428
AGCCCAGGAAGGTGGTCGGGATGGCCGGTTCGCCCGCCGAGAGCTTGAGGCCCTCCCACGGGAGGCTGACCAGGCCGTCGGCGACGAGCTCGCGGCTCCGGGTCAGGGCGGGCAGGTCGGGGACCGGTTCGCCCTTGCGGACCAGCGGACGCTGCAGCGGGCGCGCGGTGAACTCCCCGGGGTCCGGCGCCGCCGAGGTCTCGGGGTAGACGACCTCCTCCACTACCGTGCCGGTCGCCCTGGCCAGCCGCACCGCGACCTTCGCGCCGCCGCGGGACTCCTTGTGCGAGCTGCGTTTGGCGACGGGCACGCCTTCCACCTCGACCAGCTTGTAGACCATGCCCGCGGTCGGGGCCCCGGAGCCGGTGACCAGGGAGGTGCCGACGCCGTAGACGTCGACCGGTTCGGCGCGCAGGGCCGCGATGGCGTACTCGTCCAGGTCGCCGGACACCACGATGCGGGTGTCGGTGGCGCCGAGCCCGTCGAGCTGGTCGCGGACCTGGCGGGCCAGCACGCCGAGGTCGCCGGAGTCGATCCGCACCCCGCCCAGCTCCGGCCCGGCCACCTCGATCGCCGTAGCCACGCCGCGGGTGATGTCGAAGGTGTCGACCAGCAGCGTGGTCGACACCCCCAGCGCCCGCACCTGGGAGCGGAACGCCTCGGCCTCGTGCTGGCCGTCGGCGCCGCTGTGCAGCAGGGTGAAGGCGTGCGCGCTGGTTCCCGCGCCGGGGACGCCGAAGCGGCGGACCGCCTCCAGGTTGGAGGTGGCGTCGAAGCCGGCCAGGTAGGCGGCGCGCGAACTCGACGGCGCGGCCAGCTCGTGGGTGCGCCGCGACCCCATCTCGATGGTGGCCCGCCCGGCGGCCGCGTTGACCATGCGCGCGGCGGCCGAGGCGATCGCGCTGTCGTGGTTGTAGATCGACAGGATCAGCGTCTCGAGCAGGACGCACTCGGCGAAGGTGCCGCGCACGGTGAGCAGGGGCGAACCCGGGAAGTACAGCTCGCCCTCGGCGTAGCCGTCGATGTCGCCGGTGAAGCGGTAGTCGCGCAGCCACCGGACCGTCTCCGGGTCGAGGAAGCGCTCGACGATCGCGATCTCCTCGGGGCCGAACCGGAATCGGGTCAGCGCCTCGATCAACCGGCCGGTGCCCGCGACGACGCCGTAGCGCCTGCCCGCGGGCAATCGGCGGGCGAACGCCTCGAACACGCAGCGGCGGTGCGCGGAGCCGTCGGCCAGCGCCGCGGCCAGCATGGTCAGTTCGTACTGGTCGGTCAGCAGGGCGGTGCTGGCCACTTCGTCAGGGTTGGGCACCCGCCGAACTGTAGTTTGTTTCTCCGCGGACGAGTCGTACCCTGAGAGTCATGGCCCTGTGCATTTCCGCCGGAACCGCCCATGGCACGTCAGGCAGCTTCGAGGTCGAAGCCGCGGGCGTGAGCTGCCCGGTGGTGATGGCGGTGCCGCAGGCGACGCCGGAGACGGTGGAGGAGACCGACATCCTCGAGGCCGAGGACCGGCCCTGGGTGACCGTCGTCTGGGACGACCCGGTCAATCTCATGCACTACGTCACCTACATATTCCAGAAGCTGTTCGGCTACAGCAAAGCCAAGGCGACCGAGCTGATGTTGCAGGTGCACAACGAGGGCAAGGCCGTGGTGTCCTCCGGTTCGCGGGACAAGATGGAACAGGACGTCCGCCGCCTGCACGCCGCGGGACTGTGGGCCACGATGCAGCGGGACGACTGAGGGGTACGGGTACCGTAGCGCCGTGCGGAAATGGAGCAGGAAGAACTCTCTGAGCGGTCTCAAGCTTCGATCCGAGATGGACGAACACGAGGCCGCGGTGCTGCGCTCCCTCGTCGGCGCGGTGTCGGGGCTGCTCAGCGATCGCGCGTCCGAGGCGCCGCAGGACGAACTGGCCGCCCTCACGGGTCTGCGCACCGGTAACTCGCTGGCTCCCGAGGATCCGCAGCTGCTGCGCCTGCTGCCCGACTTCCACCGCGCCGAACCCGGCTCCCCGGACGCGAAACGCGCCGACCTCAACAGCGCGCTGCGCAGCCTGCACGAACCGGAGATCATCGACGCCAAGCTCGCCGCCGGTGCGGTCGTGCTCGACACCGTCCCCGAACACGGCGGCCGCATCGTGCTCACCCCCGAGCAGGCCGACGCGTGGCTGGCCGCGCTGACCGACGTGCGCCTCGCGCTCGGCACCATGCTGGAGATCGACGCCGACACCCCCGACCACTTCGACCCGGCCGACCCCCGCGCGCCGCACCTGGACGTCTACCACTGGCTGACCTGGATGCAGGACTCGCTGCTCCAGGCGCTGGCGCCGTGAACGCGCGGCCCGGGCATCGCGACGCGCTGACCGACGTCCCCGGCGTCCTGGTCGGGCACCACCACGCGCTCGATCCGGCCGCGACGCTCGGCAGCGGCGCGGCCACCGGCTGCACGGTCGTGCGCGTCCCCGGCGGCGCGGTCGCCTCGGCCGACGTGCGCGGCGGCGGGCCGGGGACGAGGGAGACCGACCTGCTCGATCCCGGCGCGACGGTCCGGCGGGTCGACGCGGTCCTGCTGACCGGCGGCAGCGCCTACGGTCTCGCCGCCGCCGACGGGGTCATGCGCTTCCTCGAGGAAGCGGGCCAGGGCATTCCGATGGACCCGGCCGACCCGGCCAAGGTCGTGCCGATCGTGCCCGGCGCCGTGATCTTCGACCTGCCGGTCGGCGCCTGGGACATCCGCCCCACCGCGGAGTTCGGCTACCGGGCCGCCGCCGCGGCGGGCACCGACTTCGCGCGCGGCACCGCCGGGGCGGGCGTCGGGGCGCGCGCGGGCGCCCTCAAGGGCGGGATCGGCTCGGCCAGCCTGGTTTTCGAGGAGGGCCCGGCGGCCGGGGTGACGGTGGCGGCGCTGATCGTCGCCAACCCGGTCGGCTCGGTGCTCGACCCGCGGACCGGGCTGCCGTGGGGGACCGGCACCGACGGGCCCGCGCACTTCGGGCTGCGGGCGGGCACCCCCGAACAGATCGCCCGCGCCCGCGACCTGCCCACCAAGGGCACCGTCCTCAACACGACCATCGGCGTCGTCGCCACCGACGCGCCGCTCGACCCGGCGGGCTGCCGCCGCCTGGCCACCACCGCCCACGACGGCCTGGCCCGCGCCATCCGCCCGGTGCACTCGCCGCTGGACGGCGACACCCTGTTCGCCCTCGCCACCGGCACGGCCGCCGTCCCCGCGCCGCCGCCGCTGCCCGCCGCCTTCCCGGCCGACCTGCTGCTGCTCGACCAGCTGTGCACGGCGGCCGCGGTCGTCGTGGAGCGCGCGGTCGTCGACGCGGTGCTGCGCGCGGAGTCCGTCGCGGGCATCCCCGCCTATCGGGACCTGTTTCCCGGCTGATCGGGCGCGCCCGGCCCGCGAGGGGGGAGACCGGGATGCGGGGGCGCCGGAATAGCCGCCTAGGGTGGGATGTTGTCGAGGTGTGCCCGGAGCGGGCGCACCGGTGCCGAGAAGCGGAAGGGTTTGTGCCTCGTGCTGACGATCAGGGCGGATCTCGTCGATGCGATGGTGGCGCACGCGCGCGCCGATCACCCCGACGAGGCATGCGGCATCATCGCCGGGCCCGAGGACAGTGACCGGCCCGAGCGCTTCGTGGCCATGATCAACGCCGAGCGCTCGCCCACCTTCTATCGTTTCGACTCCGCCGAGCAGCTGGCGGTCTGGCGCGAGATGGACGACCGCGACGAGACGCCGGTCGTGATCTACCACTCGCACACCGCCACCGAGGCCTACCCCAGCCGGACCGACATCTCGTTCGCCGCCGAGCCGTTCGCGCACTACGTGCTCATCTCCACCCGCGATCCCGAGCGGCACGAGCTGCGCAGCTACCGCATCGTCGACGGCGAGGTCACCGAAGAGCCGGTGCGGATCGTCGAAACCTACTGACCCAGACCTGTTTTCATCTCGAACGAGGAGTTCCCATGTCGGTAACCGTGTCCATCCCGACCATCATGCGTGGTCTCACCGGCGGTGAGAAGCGGGTGCAGGCCGAGGGCGCCACGCTGGCCGCGCTCATCGAGAACCTCGACGCCAACCACCCCGGCCTGGCCGACCGGCTGCTCTCCGACGGCAAGCTCAACCGCTTCGTCAACATCTACATCGACGACGAGGACGTGCGGTTCGCCGGCGGCCTTGCCGCCGAGGTGCCCGCGGGCGGCTCGGTCACGATCCTGCCCGCCGTGGCGGGCGGAGCCTAGATCCGTGGCCCGCTACGAGTCGCTCATCGCGACCCTCGGCGACACCCCGCTGGTCGGGCTGCGCACGCTCTCCCCGCAGTGGGACGGCGACGACCACGTCCGCCTGTGGGCCAAGCTCGAGGACCGCAACCCGACCGGGTCCATCAAGGACCGGCCCGCGCTGCGGATGATCGAGCAGGCCGAGCGGGACGGGCTGCTGACCCCGGGGTGCACCATCCTCGAGCCGACCAGCGGCAACACCGGCATCTCCCTGGCCATGGCCGCCAAGCTCAAGGGCTACCGGCTGGTGGCGGTCATGCCGGAGAACACCTCGGTCGAGCGGCGTCAGCTGCTGACCATGTTCGGCGCCGAGATCATCACCTCCCCGGCCGCAGGCGGCTCCAACCAGGCCGTTGCGATGGCCAAGGAGATCGCCGCGCAGCATCCGGACTGGGTGATGCTCTACCAGTACGGCAACCCGGCCAACGCGCGGGCGCACTACGAGACCACCGGCCCCGAACTGCTCGCCGACCTGCCCGAGATCACCCACTTCGTGGCAGGTCTCGGGACCACGGGCACCCTCATGGGCACCGGCCGGTTCCTGCGCGAGCACGTGCCCGGCATCGAGATCGTGGCCGCCGAGCCCCGCTACGGCGAGCTGGTCTACGGCCTGCGCAACATCGACGAGGGCTTCATCCCGGAGCTCTACGACGAGTCGGTGCTGACCACCCGCTTCTCCGTCGGGCCCTACGACGCGGTCAAGCGGACTCGCGAGCTGGTCGGCGAGGAGGGCATCTTCGCCGGTATCTCCACCGGCGCGATCCTCCACGCCGCCCTCGGCATCGGCGCGAAGGCGCTGCGGGCGGGCAGGCGCGCCGACATCGCCTTCGTCGTCGCCGACGGCGGCTGGAAGTACCTGTCGACCGGCGCCTACGACGGCACCCTCGACGAGGCCGAGGAACGCCTCGACGGTCAGCTCTGGGCCTGAGCGCCCGACGCGCCCCGGCCGCCTTGCTTGCGCCGGGGCGCGGTTGCGCCGACCCTGGGAACCACAGGCGTTCGGCGCAGGGCAGGAGAGGCACATGACGGGTATCGGATCGTCGTTCGATCCCGACCGTATCGAGGCGTTGCGCCGCGGTCCGGTCGCGACGCCCTCGGACGGCGGCCGCGCGGTCGAGGGCTGGCTGCGCGCGGGGATCGCGATCAGCGCCTTCGTCGTCGCGCTCTATGCCATCGAGCTGGTCGATGTGATCTCACCCGCACAGCTCGATCGCGCGGGCATCGAGCCCCGCGAGGCCGACGGCCTCGACGGCATCCTGTGGGCGCCGCTGCTGCACGCGGACTGGGCGCACCTGATGGCCAACACCCTCCCGCTGCTGGTCCTCGGCTTCCTGGTGCTGCTGTCCGGGATCGGGCGCGGGCTCGCGGCCACCGCGATCATCTGGGTGATCGCCGGGGTCGGCACCTGGCTCACCGGCTCGGCGGGCGTGCACCTCGGCGCGTCCTCGCTGGTCTTCGGCTGGCTGACCTATCTGATCTGCCGCGGCTGGTTCGCCCGCAACGTCGGGCAGATCCTGCTCGGCGTGGTGATCTTCGCGATCTACGGCTCCATGCTGTGGGGCGTGCTCCCCAGCGATCCCCGAATCTCTTGGCAGGGCCATCTTTTCGGGGCAGTGGGTGGTGTCGTGGCCGGCTGGGTACTCTCTGGTGATGAACGTCGACGCCGCCGTGGGATTCCGGACGGCCGCGCTGTGCCTACGCGGTAACCCGGGGTCCGGTCCGGAAATTGGGGGGATCCTGCATTGAGCACCAATCCGTCGTGGCAGCATGGGGACATGCGCCTTACCGTCCTCGGGTGCTCGGGCAGTGTGTCCGGCCCGGACTCCCCAGCGTCGGGGTACCTGCTGACCGGCCCGGACATCCGTCCGACCGTCATCGACTTCGGCCCCGGGATCTTCGGCGCGCTGCAGCGCCACCTCAACCCCGGTGACGTCGACATCTTCCTGACGCACCTGCACGCGGATCACTGCCTCGACCTGCCCGCCCTGCTGGTGTGGCGGCGCTACCACCCGAATCCGCCGGTCGGCAGGGCCCTGGTGCGCGGCCCGTCCGACGCGGCCCTGCGCATCGGCAACGCCTCCGCCGAGATCGGCGGCGACACCGACGACTGGTCCGACGTCATCGACTCCCAGGCGTGGGCCGAGGGCGAGGCGATCCCGTTCGGCGCGGGCAACACCGTCGAGGCCCGCCGCATGTACCACCCGCCGGAGTCCTACGGCCTGCGCATCACCACCGCCACCGGCAAGGTGTTCGTCTACACCGGCGACACCGCCATGTGCGACGCCGTGGTCGAGCTCGCCGAGGGCGCCGACGTGCTGATGTCGGAGGCCTCCTGGACCCACGACCCGGCCAACCGGCCGCCGGGCATCCATCTCTCCGGCACCGAGGCGGGCGAGATCGCCACCCGCGCGGGCGCCAAGGAACTCCTGCTCACCCACATCCCCCCGTGGACCTCGCGGGAGGACGTCATCGCCGAGGCCAAGGCCGCTTTCGCGGGCCCGGTGCACGCCGTGTCCCCGGGCGAGACCTTCGACATCTGAGCCGAAGCTCCAGGGTCGCGCTGAGCCGGCACCGCGCGCGGGGCACAATGTCCCCGTGACGAGACGAGCTGATGGACGAGCGGACGACGAGCTCCGCGATGTGAAGATCACCCGGGGGTTCACCTCGCATCCGGCGGGTTCGGTGCTGGTGGAGTTCGGGCAGACGCGGGTCATGTGCACGGCCAGCGTCACCGAGGGGGTGCCGCCGTGGCGCCGGGATTCCGGGCTGGGCTGGCTCACCGCCGAGTACGCGATGCTGCCCGCCGCGACGCACACCCGCAGCGGTCGCGAGTCGGTCAAGGGCAAGGTCGGCGGCCGGACCCAGGAGATCAGCCGGCTGGTCGGTCGTTCCCTGCGCGCCTGCATCGACCTCGCGGCCATCGGCGAGAACACCATCGCCATCGACTGCGACGTGCTCCAGGCCGACGGCGGCACCCGCACGGCGGCCATCACCGGCGCCTACGTGGCGCTCTCGGACGCGGTGACCTACCTCGCGGCGGCCGGGAAACTGGCCGACCCGCAGCCGATCTCGTGCGCCATCGCGGCGGTGAGCGTCGGCGTGGTCGACGGCCGGGTCCGCCTCGACCTGCCGTACGAGGAGGATTCGCGCGCCGAGGTCGACATGAACGTGGTCGCCACCGACACCGGCACCCTGGTGGAGATCCAGGGCACCGGCGAGGGCGCCACCTTCCCGCGCTCCACCCTGGACAAGATGCTGGACTCGGCGCTGGCCGGGTGTCAGCAGCTGTTCGACGTGCAGAAGGCCGCGCTCGCGCTGCCCTACCCGGGCGGGCTGCCCGAGCCCGCGGCGAAGAAGTAGCCGTGGCCGCCCGCGTGCTGGTCGCCAGCCGGAATGCCAAGAAGCTGAAGGAACTGCGTCGCATCCTGGACGAGGCGGGGGTCGAGGGCATCGACCTCGTGTCGCTGGACGACGTGCCGCCCTACGAGGAGGCGCCCGAGACCGGCGCCACCTTCGAGGAGAACGCGTTCGCGAAGGCCCGCGACGGCGCGGTCGCGACCGGGCTGCCCTGCGTGGCCGACGATTCCGGCATCGCGGTGGACGCGCTCAACGGCATGCCCGGTGTCCTGTCGGCCCGCTGGTCCGGCCGTCACGGCGACGACGCCGCCAACAACGCGCTGCTGCTCGCGCAGCTGGGCGACGTCCCCGACGAGCGCCGCGGCGCCCGGTTCGTCTCCACCTGCGCGCTGGTCCTGCCCGACGGGACCGGCACCGTGGTGCGGGGCGAGTGGCCGGGCCGGATCGGCCGGGAGCCGGTGGGCGACGGCGGTTTCGGCTACGACCCGCTGTTCTTCCCGGACGGCGGCACCGGTTCGGCCGCCCAGCTGACCCCGGCCGAGAAGGACGCGGTCTCGCACCGCGGCCGCGCGCTCACCCAGCTGCTGCCCGCGCTGCGCGCGCTCTAGCGCCGACGACGAAGGCCCGGCCCCGCGAATGCCGCTCGCGGGCCGGGCCTTCGGTGCGTCGGGTGACCTACAGGCCGAACTGTTCCTTGACCTGCTTGGTGCGCAGGTGCTCGAAGACGAAGGACAGGAACGGGATCGTGCCCGCCAGCGCGGTGGTGACGGTGGTGACCGGCTTCCAGCGCGCCTTGATGGCCAGGTCGATGGTGAACACCAGGTACAGCATGTAGAACAGGCCGTGCGCCTGGCCGATGTAGAAGAACCAGCTCGGCGCGTCGTTCTTGTCGTCGAGCAGCAGGTACTTGTAGATCAGCTCGCCGGTGAGCACGAGCAGCCACACACCGGTGATCCAGGCCAGCGCCCGGTACCGCTGCAACGCGCCGCGGATCTTGTCGCGGCTCGCGGCGCCCCTCGGCGGAGCCGGGGCGGGGGTGGTGTTGGCCAGTTCGGGGGTCTGGTTCTCGCTGGTGGTCACCCGGCGTTCCTCTCGGGGGCGTGCAGTCCGGCGCGGCGGACCTGGTCATCGATGTCGCGGGCGTGCAGTCCGGCGAGGTAGGCGTTGTAGGCCACGGTCTCGGGGTCGTCGGCGCGGGGCGCGGTCGGCCGTTCGGGAAGGATCCCCGCCGGGATCTCGCGCACCCGCTCGGCGCGGGACGGCCGCGGCCCGGCGGCCCGCTCCGGCTCCTCCGTGCCCTCCTGATACTCGCAGTCCTCCCGGCTCTCGCGCTCGAGCCGCACGAACCGGAAATAGGCGAACACCGCGAAGCCCGCGAACAGCGGCCACTGCAGGGCGTAGCCGAGATTCTGGCCGGTGCCGGTGGACGATTCGAACCGTTGCCACTGCCACCAGCCCAGCGCCAGGCAGCCGAGAGCGGCGACGACGACCAGCGCGATGAGCGCGGGACGGTTGTGCGCCGGGCGATGCGGTGAATCGGACACGACCCCGACTGTACCCGCGTGCGCGGGGGCGGCCGGGGTCGGGGCGTTGCCGTGGTGACCCCGCTCATGCGGGTGTCGGCGCAGCTCACAGCCGCCACGCCGGGGGTCCGCGTCGGTCAGGCGGGCAGCTCGTACACCACGCTGGTCATCCGCTCGGATTCCTCCCACAGCCTGCGCAGCAGCTCGGGGTCGCGGGAGAGGCGGGTCGAGGGGCACGGTTCGACCGGGCCCTGGGACTGCATCCAGCGGTTGGGTCCCCAGTAGACGGTGGGGTCGGCGTCGGGTTCGGTGGCGGCGAACAGGGTCGAGTGCGCGGCCTTGGCGGGCGGGTGCCCGATCAGCCGGATGAAGGGCTTGCTGACCCTGTCCAGCACGGTCTCGGTGCGGGCGAACAGGTCGGTGGCCGAGACGCCGGGGTGCACGGCGTAGGAGCGCTGCTTCGACCCGGCCGCGCCGAGGCGGTTCTGCAGCTCGCGGGCGAACATGAGGTTGGCCAGTTTGGCCTGGGCGTAGGCGAGATTGCGCTGGTAGCGGCGGTGCTCGTAGTTGAGGTCGTCGATCCAGAGCTTGGGCGTCTGCTTGTGGGCGATCGAGGCGAGGGTGACCACGCGGTCGGTGATCCGGTCCAGCAGCAGCCCGGTGAGGGCGAAGTGGCCGAGGTGGTTGACCCCGAACTGGGTCTCGAAGCCGTCCGCGGTCCGGGAGAACGGTATGTTCATCAGGCCCGCGTTGTTGATCAGGACATCGAATTCGCCCTGCTCGCGGGCGAATTCGCGGACCGAGTCGAGCGAGGCCAGATCCAGGGCGGCGACGCGCACGTCACCGGGGATCGCATCGGCGACCTCGCGGGCCTTGGCCGCGTTGCGGCAGGCCATGATCACCGTGGCGCCGCGGGCGGCCAGGACCCGGGTCGTCTCGGCGCCGAGGCCGCCGTTGGCCCCGGTGATCACGAAGGTGCGGCCGGTCTGGTCCGCGATTGCTGCTGGTTTCCACGCCATGCCCCGTACCTTACTCTGGAGTAAGATACGAGGGAAGGGTCAGTCGAGCAGGTCGGCGAGGGCGCGGGTGCAGGTGGGCCTGCGCAGCTTGGTCATGGCCTTGGCCTCGATCTGGCGGATCCGCTCGCGGGAGACGCCGAGCCGGCCGCCGATCTCGTCGAGGGTGCGGGCCTCGCCCTCCTCCAGGCCGAAGCGCAGGCGGATGACCTGGGCCTCCCGCTCGGTGAGCACGCTCAGGGCGGCGGCCACCCGGTCGGGCAGCATCGCCTCGGCCACCCGCTCGGCGGGGCCCGGCGCGGGATCGGCGATGAGGTCGCCCAGCTCGCCGTCCTCGCCGACCGTCGTGTGCAGCGAGGCGGGCCGCTGCTCGTGGCGCAGCAGGGCGTCGACCCGCTCGACCGGGAGTTCCAGCGCCGCGGCGAGCTCGGCGGCGGAGGCCGGCCTGCCGAGCTCCTGCTCGAGCCGCACGCGGGTGCGGATCAGCCGGTGCAGCACCTCGGCGACGTGCGCGGGCAGGCGGATGGTCCGGCCCTGCTCGGACAGGGCCCGGCCGATGGCCTGGCGGATCCAGTAGGTCGCGTAGGTCGACAGTTTCACCCCGCGCCGGGGATCGAACTTCGCCACCGCGCGGATCAGACCGACGGTGCCCTCCTGCACGAGGTCGAGCAGCGACAGGCCCGCGTCGGTGGGGAACCGGCGCGCGATGGAGACCACGAGGCGCAGGTTCGCGCGCACCATGTGGTCGGCGGCGCGGCGCCCCTCGGCCTCGGCGCGCAGCAGCGCCCGCCGCTCCTGCGTGCCGAGCGCGGTGCCCGCGGCGGCGGACTCGTCCAGGGCCCGGCGTGCGTCGGCGCCCGCCGCGACGCATTCGGCGAGGGCGTGCTCCTCCTCGGGGGTCAGCAGGGCGGTGCGGCCGATGGTGGTCAGGTAGTCGCTGATCGGGTCGGCGCTGACGGTCAGGGTCTGGGGCACGGCGGGTCCTGTTCTGTGCGAGGGGATGTCCGGTCCGGGCGGGCGGCCGACGGCCGCCCGCCCGGCGTTTCTCAGCGGCCGGGGATGCGCAGCGGGCGCCGGGTGGGCGCCTGCCAGCCCTGCCCGCCGCGCACGGCGGCGCGGCCCCCGCGCTTGCGGCTGGTCGGGAAAGCCGGTGTGGTGCGGGCGGATTCGGCGGCCGGGAAACGGTGGGTCAGGTATCGCGCCATGGGTGCTGCTCCTTCGTCGAGGTGGACGGTGATGCGGGTGTGGGCGGCGTGATCGGGGCCGTGGGGCATGCGCTGTCCTGTCTCGCTCGGTGCCCGTCTCGGGCTGACGAGAACAAACTTAGAAGCAACCTAAAAATATGTCAAGCATAAATTTAGGTCGGTATCGGGTAGGGTGGCGTCATGGCAAACGACCAGGGGCTTCGCGCCAGGAAGAAGCAGCAGACCCGGGAGACCATCTCCCACCGCGCCACCGAGCTGTTCCTCGAGCGCGGCTTCGACAACGTCACGATCGCCGAGGTCGCCGCCGCGGCGGAGGTCTCGAAGATGACCGTCACCAACTACTTCCCCCGCAAGGAGGACCTCGCCCTCGACCACGGCGACGTCTTCGCGGCCGGGCTCGCGCGCACCGTCGCCGAGCGCGCGCCGGGGGAGTCGGCCCACGCCGCCCTCCATCGCGCCTACCGGGCGGCCGCGGCGGCGTGCGACCCGGTCGCCGGGTTCAGCGGCCGCCCCTTCGCGGCGATGATCGCAGGCAGCCCGGCCCTGCGCGCCCGGTTGCGCGAACTGCACGACGAGCGCGAGAACGCCCTGGCCTGCGCGCTGGCCGAGGCCACAGGCGCCGCGCCGGACGACCTCGCCCCGCGCGTCGCCGCCGCCCAGCTCGCCGGCGTACACCGGGTGCTGTTCGAGGAGACCCAGCGACGCACCCTCGCCGGCCAGGACGACGCCGCCATCGCCGCCGCGCTCGCCGACGAGGTCGACCGCGCCTTCGCCGCCCTCGCGCCGGGCCTGGCCGGCTACGCCGTGCGCTGACCCGCAACCCGATTGCCGCCGTGTCACTGGCGGCCGTCCGCGCGGGGGAACGCCCATACTGGGGCCATGGCCGATGCAGTTGCTACGGACGACGAGCCCGTCGCGCCGATGAGCAAGGCGAAGACCAACATCGTCTTCGCCACCGTGGTGCTCGGCATGCTGATGGCCGCGCTGGACCAGACCATCGTCTCCACCGCGCTGCCGACCATCGTGGCCGACCTGGGCGGCGCCGGGAACATGGCGTGGGTCGTCACGGCCTACCTGCTGGCCGAGGCCGTCGCCACCGCCCTCGCGGGCAAGCTCGGCGACCTGTTCGGGCGCAAACTGCTCTTCCAGGTCAGCGCCGTCGTCTTCATCGCGGGCTCGGCGCTGGCCGGACTCGCGCAGGGCATGGGCCTGCTGATCTTCGCGCGCGGCATCCAGGGCGTCGGCGCGGGCGGCCTGATGGTCACCTCCATGGCGCTGATCGCCGACACCATCCCGCTGCGCGAACGCGGCAAATACCAGGGCGCGCTCGGGGCGGTGTTCGGCGTGACCACCGTCGTCGGGCCGACCCTCGGCGGGTTGTTCACCGACCACATCAGCTGGCGCTGGTGCTTCTACGTCAACGTGCCGCTGGCCGTGATCATGGTGCTGATGGCGGCGCGCACCCTGCCGCGCGTGCGGGCCCGCACCCGGCCGGTCATCGACTACCTCGGCATCGGCCTGGTCGCCCTCGGCGTCTCCGCGCTCATCCTCGGGCTCGAATGGGGCGGCAACGAGTATCCGTGGGGCTCCTGGCAGATCATCGGGTTGTTCGCGTGCGCGGTGGTGCTGCTCGGCGCCTTCGTCGCGGTGGAGCAGCGCGCGGCCGAACCGATGCTGCCGATGCGGCTGTTCCGGAGCCGGGTCTTCACGGTGTCGTCGGTCCTGAGTTTCATCGTCGGCTTCGCCATGCTCGGCGCGATGACCTACCTGCCCGCCTACCTGCAATACGTCGACGGGGTGTCGGCGACGGTGTCGGGCGTGCGGACGCTGCCGCTGGTCGTCGGCCTGTTCGCGACCTCGATCCTGTCCGGGCAGGTGGTCGGGAAGACCGGCCGCTACCGGGTGTTCCCCCTCGTCGGCACCGCGCTCATGGCGCTCGGCCTGCTGCTGATGTCGACCATGGGCCGCGAGACCAGCGTCTGGCTGGAATCGCTGTACATGCTGGTCCTCGGCCTCGGTCTCGGCTCCGCCATGCAGGTGCTCACCATCGTCGTGCAGAACACCGTGCCCTACGCCGACCTGGGCACCGCGACCTCGGGCGTCACCTTCTTCCGCACGCTGGGCAGCGCCTTCGGCACCGCGGTGTTCGGCACGCTCTACAGCGCGCAACTCGACGAGAAGCTGCCCCGCGCGATCGTCGAGGCGGGCACCTCGCCGCAGGTGGCCGCCAATCCCGAACTGCTGAGACGCCTGCCCGAACAGCAGGCCGCGCCGATCATCGACGCCTACGCCGCCTCCATCGACCATGTCTTCCGATGGGTCGTGCCGGTGGCGCTGGTCGGCCTCGCGGTCGCGTTCTTCCTGCCGCAGGTCCGGCTGCGCGACAGCGCGCGGCACGGGGCCACCGATGTCGGCGAGGGCTTCTCGGTGCCCGACTCCGCCGACCGGGTCGACCTGCTCGAACGCCAGGTCGCCGCCACCGTGCGCCGGGCGAGGGCCGACGGACCGATCGTCGGGCAGATCCTGAAGGCCGCGCACAGCTCGCTGGGGCCCGCCGAGGGCTGGGCGCTGGCGCAGGTGTACCTGCACGGCAAGGTCGTCGGGTTCGCGACCCTGCGCGACATCGCCTTCCGGCACCGCATCCCGGTCGAGGTCATCGCGCCGATCTTCCGGCGCTGCGTGGAGGACGGCTACCTCGCCGACGACGCCGGCCGGCTGGCGCTCACCGTCGCGGGCTCCGCCGAGGTGGACACCCTGCGCGAGGGCTGGCGGCGCTGGCTCGGCGACCGCCTCGACGACTGGAACTACCAGGACCCCGCCGACCGCGCCCTGCTGGACGCGGCCCTGGCCAACATCGCGGCCAAGCTCCTCGACCAGGGCGCCGACAGCCCCACTGCGGCGCCGGCCTGAATTCGTCCGCGTCAGGGCAGGTGGACAGCCCTTGCCGGCGAATACTCGTAGACGTATATTCGTAGGCGAGTAAGGAGGCGTCGTGGCGACCAAGCGCAAGGTGAACAACCTGCTGGCCCTGGCGGTGCTGTCGGTCATCGTGGAACGGCCCATGCACCGCTACGAGATCGCCGCCACGCTCAAGGACCGCGGCAAGGACCGCGACATGGACATCAAGTGGGGCTCGCTCTACACCGTCGTCCAGAACATGGCCAAGGCCGGCTTCCTCGAGGTCGTCGGCAGCGAACGCGACGGCGCGCGCCCCGAACGGGTCATCTACCGGATCACCGACGCGGGCCGCGCCGAGATGGCCGACTGGACCAGGGAACTGCTGTCCACCCCCGAGACCGAGCACCACCACTTCACCGCCGGGCTGTCGATCCTGGCCGTGCTGCCGCCCGAGGAGGTCGTCGAGCTGCTCGGCACCCGGATCGCGGCGCTCGACGAGATCATCGACCGCACCCGGGCCGACCTCGCGGCGCTGGCGGGCACGCTGCCCCGGCTGTTCGTGGTCGAGTCCGAATTCGGCCTGGCCATGCTCGAGGCCGAGGCGGCCTGGGCGCGCGGCCTGCGCGAGGAATTGCGCGCGGGCACGTTCTCCGGCCAGGACCTGTGGCGGCAATGGCATGCCGAGGGCATGCGCGCCGACCGCATCGCCGACTTCACCGAGGGGGGTGCCGCGCCCGACCAGCACGATCAGCACTGACACTTCGCAGACCCGGCCCCGGCGGCGTGCGGCAACACGCCACCGGACCCGGGGTAACCGTCCCGGACCGTGTCCGCGCGCACGCACACCCGGCCTCGAGGCTGGCACCCACAGGATAACCGGGTGGCGTGGGCGGCAGCGGTTCCGTTTCCCCACGAACTCAGAATCGGAGACCACCCATGTCCACCATCCGTTCCGCACTCGTCATCGGCGGCGGCATCGCCGGACCCGTCACCGCCACCGCCCTGCGCAAGGCGGGCATCGACGCCCGCGTCGCCGAGGCCTATCCCGGCCCGTCCGACGGCATCGGGTCCGGGCTCGCCCTCGCCCCCAACGGCCTGGCCGCCCTCGACATCGTCGGCGCGGGCGACGCGGTGCGCGCCATCGCGTCGCCCGTCTCGGGGATGCGCCTCGCCGTCGGCGGGCGCGAGCACGTCCTGCCCGTGCTCCCGGATCAGCCGCCGCTGCAGGTCGTCGACCGGGGGGAACTGCACCGCGCGCTGCACGACCACGCGGTCGCGGCGGGCGTCCCGTTCGACTACGGCAAGCGGCTGACCGGCGTCGACGAGCACGCCGACGGGATCACCGCGCACTTCGCCGACGGCACCACCGCCACCGCCGACGTCCTCGTCGGCGCGGACGGCATCCGTTCCACCGTGCGCACCCTCATCGACCCCGCCGCGCCCGGCCCCGACTACACCGGCATGCTCGGCTTCGGCGCGCTCCTCGACGCCGATCTCGACCTGCCCGGCGACACGATGGTCTTCGCCTTCGGCGCCAGGGCCTACTACCTGTACTGGCGGGGCGCCGACGGGCGCGTCGCGTGGGGCGCGAATCTGCCGCACAAGCAGTACCTCTCGCTGACCGAGGCCCGCGCCGTGCCCGCCGAGCACTGGCTCTCGGTGCTGCGCGAGACCTACGCCTCCGACACCCCCGGTGGCGAATTCGCGCGCCGGACCACCGCCGAGAACCTCGAGATCACCGGCGCCCTGCACATCATGCCGCCGGTGCCGCACTGGTACCGGGGCCGCATGGTCCTGGTCGGCGACTCCGTGCACGCCCCGTCCAACAGCTCGGGGCAGGGCGCGTCCCTGGCGATCGAGAGCGGCGTGCAGCTCGCCCGCTGCCTGCGCGACCTCGATTCCCCGGGCGCGGCCTTCGCCGCCTACGAGGGGCTGCGCCGCGGGCGCGTCGAGGGGATCGCGGCCCGGGCCGCCAGGATCAACCACTCCAAGACCCCCGGCCCGATCGCCCGGCGCTTCATGAACGCGATGATGCCGCTCATGGTGCGCACGGTGATGAACCCGGAGAAGACGATGGGCGCCGAACGCCGCTACCGCATCGACTGGGACGCCCCCGTCGAGGCGGGCACGGTCGCCGCCCGCTGACCGCTACCCGGCGCCGAACCGCTCGCGCAGGACGCGGGCGGTCTCGGCGTCGGCGGGCAGGAACGCCTCCAGGTGCAGCTCGGCCAGGGTCACGTCGGTGGCCGTGGCGAAGGAGGTCAGCGTGGTGATCAGACGCAGTTCCCCCTCGGGCGAGCGCAGGCGCAGCGGGGCCGCGAAGCCGAGGTGGCCGGGTTCGGGCCGGTCGGGCGGGAGACAGTCCTCGAGCATCGCGAGACGCTCCGCGAGCACCGGGTCGGGCCTGCGTTCGGCCTGCCGCCGCAGGCTCTCGACCACGTGCCTGCCCCATTCGGGCAGATTGCGCACCCGCGCCGCCACCCCCTCCGGGTGCAGCGCCAGCAGGTGCACGTCGATCGGCGGCGTGCGCAGATGCTCGGGCACGCCCTCGGTGAACAGGGCGAACGCGGCGTTCGCCGCGACGAGGGTGCCGTAGGGGCCGACGACCACCGCCGGATAGGGCATGTGCCCGTCGAGGATCGACCGCAGCGCGTCGTGGACCGGGGCGAGGTCGGCCGAGTCCAGCGCGTTCTCCGGGAAGGCGGGCGCGAATCCCGCGGCGAGCAGCAGGTCGTTGCGGTCGCGCAGGTCCAGTTCGAGGGATTCGGCCAGCCGCAGCACCATCGCCCGGCCCGGCCGGGACCGGCCCTGCTCGAGAAAGCTGACGTGGCGCTGGCTGGTCTCGGTGCGGATCGCCAGCTCGAGCTGGCTGACCCGGCGCCGGGTGCGCCAGTCCCGGAGTCGCCGCGCGAAGCCGTCGCGGTGGAGCGTGGTCGTCACCGGGCCAGTCAACCGCGCGCGGCGACGGCGCGCCATTCCCTGCGGGGAATCGCGCGGTGCCCGACCGGGCGACAGGCTGATCGGCATGACGACCACCGAGCTCGACACCCTGATCCGCGACTACCTCGCCCTGTGGAACGAACCCGACCCCGTCGCGCGGCGCAACCTCATCGAGGCGGTGTGGCTGCCCGACGCCGTGGAGATCCTGGCCGACCCGCCCGAGGCGGTGCGGAAGTCCGCCGCCGAGCTCGCCTTCGCCGCGCCGGTCCTCACCGTCCGCGGCCACGACGCGCTGGAGCGGCGCGTGCGCCGCGCCTACGAGATGTTCGTCGAGCCGGGCGAGTGCGTGTTCGCGCCCGACGGGCCCGCGCAGCCGCTGCCGGCGGGCACGGTCGCCGTGCCGTGGGCCATGGTCCGCCGGGCCGACGGCGCTCGCCAAGGGGGCGGGCTCACGGTGCTCGCGATGAGCGCGGACGGCCGGATCGCGGCGGATCACATGTTCGTCGACGGCTCCCGCTGATCGGTGCCGCGCCACATGCCGCGCCGCCGGGACAGGCCGAACAGCGTGAGGCACAGCGTCACCCAGGCGACGCCGATCAGCACGCCGGCCAGCACGTCGGTGGCCCAGTGCACGCCCAGGTACAGCCGCGAGAGCCCGATGCCGAGCACGAACGCCACCGCGCAGGCCGCGGCGGCCGCGCGGAGCGAGGGCCGGGCGATCCGGCTGATCAGCACGGTCGCCACGATCCCGGTCACCACCGTCGTGCCGAGCGCGTGTCCCGACGGATACGACAGGCTGTTCTCCACGACGAGCCTGGTCTGTTCCGGCGGCCGGGTCCGTCCTGCCAGGTGCTTGCACGCCGGTACGAGGATCGCGGCCCCCAGCGCGGTGACCGCGACCAGCGCCGCCGTCGGCCACTCCCGCCGCCACGCGAACCACAGCACGGTGCCCACCGCGAGCGCGGTCATGGCGACGGCGCCGCCGAGATCGGTGAACACCCGCACGGCCGAGGTCATCGCCCCGCCGCGATGCCCGACCATCCAGTCGAGCACCCCCTGATCCACCCCGGTCGGCCCGCCCGCGGTGGCGACGCACACGGTGAGCACCGCGACCCCGGCCAGCGCCGCACCGATCACCGCCGCGGCCACCCCCACGCGCGGCGCGGGCACGCCGGGAGCGGGGTCGTCGATCTTCGGATCCGGACGCGCGATGCTCGTGGTCATAGCTACCAGATTGCCAGGTGCTCCGAAGTGAGTCCTATTCGACCGGTATGTCCACTTCTGTGCTCGATCGTGGCAAAACTCGCAAATGCCGCGCAATGAGCGCGTCCTCCACCGGCTGTCGGCGCGCGGCTCCACAACCACTGGCCGAGCGGCCACTTCGACCATGGGTGCGGGAAACCGCACCCCCAGCCACCTCCGCACGGTGGATCGAGGTGTCGGGACGAGCGCCCGCTGCCCGCCGTGCCGGGCGAGCCTCCCGGATGACCGATTGAGTTCGACGGGCGGCCCGATGCGGGGTCGGACTGGGGCCTACTCGCCTTCGGGTCCACGGGTTCGCGGACGTCGACCCGGAAGCGGTCGGACTACCGGGCGTCGCGCCCGGGGCGGTGGACGCATCCGGCGTCGGGCGGGTCGTGCCCGACGCGCAGGCTGCCGCATCGGGCGCGCTGGACGCGCCGAATGCCGGACCGATCGTGCCGGCCGATCCGTGCCCGTCGGCGGTCGCCCTGGTGCCGTCGGCTCCGGGGTCTACTCGGCTTCGGGTGTGGGGGAGGACGGGTTCGCCGACGTCGGCCCGGAAGCGGTCGGACTACCGGACGTCGCGCCCGGGGCGTCGGCCGCACCCGGCGTCGGACGGGTCGTGCCCGACGCACCGGATGTCGGACCGGCCGTGCCGGCCGTGCCGGCTGTCGGACCGGGCGTGCTGGACCCACCGGATGTTGGGCCGGCCGTGCCGGACGCGCCGGTAGCCGGACCGGGGGTGGCCGACGTGCCCGATGCCGCACCGGGCGTAGCGGATGTACCGGGCGCCGCACCGGGCGTAGCGGATGTGCCCGGCGCCGCACCGGGCGTAGCGGATGTGCCCTGCGCCGCACCCGGCGTAGTGGACCCACCCGAGGCCGGGCCAGGCGTGGCCGGCACCCCGGAGGCGGGGCCGGCCGTGCCGGAGCCCCCGCCGGCTGTCTCGCCGGGGGTGGACGGGTCCGCGCCGACGGCAGGGGTGTCGGCTGTGGCCGATGTCGCGTCGCCGGCCGAGGCCGAGGCGCTGGGTGGCGCGGCCTCGCCGGTGGTCGGCGGGCTGTCCGGTGTCGAATCCCCGGTGGCCTCACCGGTGGTGCCGGGTGCACCGTCGGAGACGGAGGTGCCCGCGTTGTCCGCGGGAGCCGCATCCCCGGCGCCCGCGGGTTCGGCCTCGAAGGGTTCCACATTCCCGGCCGCGTCGCGCGTGCCCGCGGATTTCTCGATGGCGTCGGCGAGGGCGCGGACCGAGGGCCAGGTGCGCGCGGGTTCGGCGTCGATATTGCCGATGGTGTACCAGGATTCGGTGCCGCGATAGCGGACCTTGCCGTGACCGGTGTCGTCCAGGGTGACGTCGAGTTCGCCCGACACCGTCCCTTCCTCATCGGTCATGACGGCGGTGTCGGGGACGATCTCGATGATTTCTATTTGAACTCTCCTCGGCGTTGGCAGTCGTCGACTGCGGCGCGCAGGGCGGTGTGTTCGGCGGAATCCACGGTCAATGCGTACTTTAGCTTCACGCCGATGTAGTGCTCGACATAGACGCACCGGAAATTGCCCGGCGGAAGATAATTCGCGGCGTCCTGATCACCCTTGGAGCGATTGGCCGACGGGTCGGCGGCGACGAGATTGAGCGCGTCGTTGGCGATGCGGCGGCGGGTGTCCTCGTCGCGGTCGGCCGCGCCGGAGCGCCATGCCTCGGCCAGCGCGACGATGTGCTCCGCGTCGACCTTGGCCGGATCGGTGATGAACTTGTACGGGCCGAGCTTGCCGGTCTTCTTGTCGATGAAGCCGTAGTGGTCCTGCCAGCCGCCGCCGGAGCCGACGGTGAGCGCGCAGGTCTTGGGGTCGAGGGTGACCTTGCCGGTCGCGTCGCGCAGCATCATGACGTCGCGGCTGGTGCACTTGGCGTATTGGGCCATCTCGGTGCCGAACCCGTGCTCGGGCTTGTTGGTGTCCCAGTGCGGGAACTTCTCGCGGCTGTAGCCGGTCATGGGGCCCTCGGTGGCGACGACGAGCTTGCCGAGCTGGTCGGCGATCTCGCGGCCGGAGGCGCTGGCGGCGGCGGCGGGGCCGGGGCCGGAGGTGTCGGAGACCTTGTCCGACAGGGAATAACCGAGCGTCAGGATGATCGCCAGGACGAGGGCGCCGCCGACGGCCAGCAGCGTGCGTCCGGTCGGCGAGGACCGGAACTCCGACAGTTTCATGCGCGCACCCCGCGGTTTCCGGACCCGAACTGGTACTTCATCTCACTCACCGACCCTCGACGAACATTCAACCGGCACAACCTATCGACCGAGGTCGGCTCCGTAACCGATTGTCCCGTATGAGGTTCGGCACAGGATAGGGCAAACCCGGAGCCAGGGAATAGCGTTCGGCTATCAGGCGAGGTCGCTCGGCGTTTCGCGCCCGTCGACGGGAGGTGACGCGGATCACATCGCGATCCTGTCCGGATCGGGCCGTCGCGCGCGTCCAACCGGATGACCGACACGGAACCGGAAGGACCAGATCATGCACACCGTCGACGTTCTCGACTCGTTCCTCGCCTACCACGACGCGGGTGCCGGCACCCGGCCCGTGGTGTTCCTGCAAAGCAACCCCACGAGTTCCCACCTCTGGCGCGACGTCCTGCCGCACGTCACCCCGCACGCCCGCTGCCTGGCGCCGGATCTCGTCGGGATGGGCGCCTCGGGCAAGCCGGACATCGCCTACCGCCTCGACGACCACGCCCGCTACCTCGACGCCTGGTTCGACGCGCTCGGCCTGGACGAGGTGGTGCTGGTCGGTCACGACTGGGGCGGCGCGCTGGCCATGGATTTCGGAGCCCGTCACCCCGGCAGGGTCGCCGGAATCGCGCTCGTCGAAACCTTTCTGCGCCCGCTGACCTACGCCGAGCTGCCCGAACGGGCCGCGCGGATGTTCCGGTTGTTCCGTTCCCCGGAGGGGGAGCGGGCGGTGCTGGAGGAGAACATGTTCATCGAATACAACCTGCCCACCCTGCTTCCGCACCTGCCCGAGGCCGATCTTGCCGTCTATCGCGCGCCGTATCCGACCCCGGCCTCGCGGGCGCCGATGCTGGCCTGGGCCAGGGAGTTCCCCCTCGAGGGCGAGCCCGCCGACGTGGTGGCGCGGATCGAGCGCTACGGCGCGTGGATGGCGGGGTCGGCGGGGGTGCCCAAGCTGTTGATGACCGTGGAACCGGCGATCGGGCTCGGCGGCGCCGCGGTGATCGACTGGGCCGCACGGACCTTCGCCGACCTCGTGGTCGAGCCGGTGGGCACCGGATCTCATCACGCGCCGGAGGACCGGCCCGAGGCCATCGGCCGGGCGGTGGCGCGCTGGCTGCGCGGGCACGCCCTCGTCGCGCCGGTCGCGCGGCGGACGGCGCCGTGACCGGGGACAATGGCCGGGTGACCACCGTGGACCCGGCCGAGCGCGACCTGGTGCGGCGCGCCGTCGACGGGGACCAGCGGGCGCTGACCGAGGTGGTGGAACGCCTGCGGGATCCCCTCTACCGGCTGGCGTTGCGGATGACGGGTCGTCCCGCCGACGCCGAGGACGCCGTCCAGGAGATCCTGGTCCGCGTGCTGACCCGGCTCTCCACCTGGCGCGCCGAGGCGGCGCTGACCACCTGGGCGTACCGGGTTGGCGCGAACTACCTGATCTCCCTGCACCGCCGGTCGGCGCAGGAGGAGGCGCGGCTCGGCCTCGACGATTTCGGCGCGGACCTGCGCGAGGGCCTGGCCGCGGCCGATCATCGCGGGCCCGAGGCCACGCTGCTGGCCGAGGAGGTCCGGCTGACCTGCACCCAGGCGATGCTGCAATGCCTGAGCCGGGAGGAGCGGGTGGCGTTCGTGCTGGTCGACCTGTTCGGGTTGTCGGCGGCCGACGCGGCCTGGGTGCTCGACATCACGCCGGAGGCGTTCCGGAAACGCGGGGAGCGGGCCAGGGCGCGGCTCGGCGCGTTCCTGCGCTCGTCGTGCGGTGTGGCCGAGCGGTCGGCGCCGTGCCGCTGCCGCCGCCGGATCCGCCGCGCCGTCGAGCTCGGCCGGATCGACCCGGCGGCGCCGGTGTACGCGCGGCACTCGGTCACGCCGGGCGGGCGCACGGTGGAAGAGGCCGCCGCGCAACTGGGTCGGCTGCGCGACGTGGCGGCGGTCATCGCGGCGCACCCGGATTACGCCGCGCCGGAGGACCGCGTCGCGGCGGTCACGCGGGTGCTGCGGTCGGGCCGGTTCCCGCTGCTGGACTGACCCGCGGTCAGTCGGGCATGGGACCGTCCTCGGGCGGGATGCCGGTGTCGAGGAAGTGGATCAGCCGGGCGATGCGCACGGTGTGGTCGGCGCAGCGCTGTAGCTGGCTGCCGAGGAGTGCGAGATCGACCGCGGCCCCGGTCGTCTGGTCGGCGCCGGGATCGGTCAGGACCGCGCGCAGCTCGGTGACCAGGGAATCCATGGTGGCCGAACCGGTTTCGTCGGCGTCGATGCGGCCGGTCGCCACGCCGCGCCCGATCCGCGCCACCGCGGCCGCGGCCAGCGTGCTCATGGCCAGCAGCACCGGCAGGACGGGTGCGGTCGCCACCGGCGCGGGGTGGGCCCGATAGACGTACTGCCCTGCGGTTTCCGCGCGCCTGCCGATCCGCGACAGTTCCCCGGCGATCTGGATCGCGGTCACCACGTGCCGGAGATCACGGGCGACCGGCGCCTGCAGCGCGAGCAGGGCCATCGTGCGCGATTCGCACGCGGCGAACATCTGCTGCAGCCGTTCGTCGAGCGCGAAAACCTCGTAGGTGGCGGCGAGATCGGCGCCGGCCAGCGCGTCGGTGAGACGCTGCGTGGCGTCGTGAGCAAGTCGCGCCATCGTTGTCAGGTCGTTCGACAAGGCGACGAGCTCGAGGGTGAACTGGGTCCGCACGGTCGTGAATTCTTCCCCATGACGGCGTCCCGCGGGAATCTCTCGGCCAGGCAAAATACGGTCAAATCGGACATCTGGGCCCGGGCCTGGGACGATGGTGATCATGATCCGCACTATGGCAACCAGATGGACGCTGTTCGTACCCGTGCTCGCCGCCCTCGTCCTGGCGGTGAGCTGGGGGCGTGACATCCCCGGAGTGGTGGTCGTGGTCGTGAGCGCGGCGCTGGTCGGCGCGGTCCTCGCCGCGGTGCAGCACGCCGAGACGGTGGCCCACCGCGTCGGCGAACCCTTCGGCTCGCTGCTGCTGGCGGTGGCCGTCACGGTGATCGAGGTCGCGCTGATCGTCACCATGATGATCTCCGGCGGGGAGAAGACGGCCTCGCTGGCCCGCGACACCGTCTTCGCCGCGGTGATGATCACCTGCAACGGCATCTTCGGTCTCGTGTTGCTGGTCGGCGCCCTGCGCAGGCGGATCGCGGTGTTCAACGCCGAGGGCACCGGCGCCGCGCTGGCCACCGTGGCGACCCTGTCCACGCTGAGCCTGGTCCTGCCCACGTTCACCACCAGCAAGCCGGGTCCGGAGTTCTCCCCGGCGCAGCTGGCCTTCGCGGCGGTGGCGTCGCTGCTGCTCTACGGCCTGTTCGTGATGGTGCAGACGGTCCGGCACCGGGACGACTTCCTGCCCGTGGAGGGCGACGGCGCGGTCGACGACGAGGACGGCGGCGACGGGCACGGCGTGCCGACCGCCCGGCAGGCGCTGGTGAGCCTGGCGCTGCTGCTGCTCGCGCTGGTGTGCGTGGTCGGGCTGGCCAAGGTGGTCTCGCCCGCGCTGGAGGACGGGATCGCGGCGGTCGGCCTGCCGCCCTCGGCGGTCGGTGTGGTCATCGCGATGCTGGTGCTGCTGCCGGAGACCCTGGCCGCGGTGAACGCCGCGCGCCGCGATCAGGTGCAGATCGGGCTGAATCTGTCGCTCGGTTCGGCGATGGCCAGTATCGGCCTGACCATCCCGGCGATCGCGGTGGCCTCCATCTGGCTCGACGGCCCGCTGGTGCTCGGCCTCGGCGCCACGCAGATGGTGTTGCTGGCGCTGACCATGCTGGTCGGCGTGCTGACCGTGGTGCCCGGCCGGGCAACCCTGCTGCAAAGCGGCGTTCACCTGGTGTTGTTCGGCTCGTTTGTGTTCCTCGCCGCAAGCCCCTAGGTCGCGTGGCGTGGATCACACGGCGAACAGGGTATGAATCAGAACAATTTCTAGGAGAGCAGCGTCACATAGTGCAAATTTGTTTGTGACGCAGAGTACCTATTACCTTGCTGGAGAAGGCACCGTTGCCGAAGCCAGAGAGTGCGGTATGAAAATCTCTTCGCCCCGCGCTTCGCTAGCAATTCCGGGACGACACTGATGTCGGCCGACTTGCGGACCGCGAAGCCCGATTCTGCGACCTCGATCATCCGGAAGAACTTCACCGACACCGTCGTGTCCTCGGTGCGGACTTTCGGTCGTGCCGTTTCGCTGGCCCAGGAATCGGTGACCGGTGCGGTATCCGACGCCGCGCGCGGGAAATTCCAATGGCGGGAAGCGGTGCTGCAGGCCTGGCGCCTGATCACCGTGACCGCCATTCCCGCGGTCCTCATGGCCATTCCGTTCGGCGTGATCGTCTCGATCCAGGTCGGCAATCTGATCCACAGCCTCGGCGCGGATTCCATGCTCGGCGCGACCGGCGGCCTCGGCGTGATCAAACAGGGCGCCCCGATCGCCACCGGCTTCCTGCTCGGCGGCGCGGGCGCGGCGGCCATCGCCGCCGACCTGGGCGCGCGCACCATCCGCGAGGAGATCGACGCGCTCAACACCATGGGCATCAGCCCCGTGCACCGCCTGGTCATCCCGCGTCTGGCCGCGATGCTGATCGTCGCGCCGATGCTCAACGTGCTGATCATCTTCGTCGGCGTCATCGCCGGCTACGCGGTCGCCGTCGGCGGGCAGGGCGTCACGCCCGGCAGCTACTGGTCGACCTTCGGCTCCTTCGCCACCGCGGGCGACGTGTGGGTCTCGCTGATCAAGGCCCTCATCTTCGGCTTCCTCGTCGTCGTCATCGCCTGCCAGCGCGGGCTGGAGGCCAAGGGCGGCCCGCGCGGCGTCGCCGACGCGGTCAACGCGGCCGTGGTGCTCTCGGTGGTGTCGATCGCGGTGGTCAACCTGCTGGCCACCCAGATCTCGGCCATGTTCCTCCCGACGAAGCTGGCGTGATGGCGACGACCTTCTACCTCCCGAAATCGCTGCAGTGGCTGCGCAAACCGGCCCGGGTCGGCAAGCGGGTCACCCATGCCGGCGAGTCCTTCGGCTTCGTCGCGGTCTTCGTCTGGCAGGTGCTGTCCTCGGTGCCGCTGACGCTCAAGCGCTATCGCGCCGAGACGCTGCGCGCGGTCACCGACATGACCTGGGGACGCGGCTCGATCATCGTCGGCGGCGGGACCGTGCCGATGATGATCGTGCTCGGCCTCGTCATGGGTGCCTCGGTCGGCGTCGAGTCCTTCGCCTCGCTGGACATGCTCGGCATGGGCCCGGTCACGGGCGTGATCTCGGCCTACGCCACCACCCGCGAACTGGCGCCCATCGCCGCGGCCATCGGCTTCGCCGCCCAGGCCGGCTGCCGCATCACCGCCGAGATCGGCTCGATGCGCATCTCCGAGGAGATCGACGCGATCGAGGCGCTCGGCCTGCGCTCGGTGCCGTTCGTGGTGACCACCCGCGTGATCGCGGGCGCCATCGCCATCGTGCCGACCTTCCTCATCGCGCTGATCCTGTCCTACGCGGCCTGCCGCGGCCTGCTGACCATGGTCTACGGGCAGTCGGCGGGCGTGTACGACCACTACTTCTTCCAGTTCGTGTCCGGGTTCGACATGATCGCCGCCGTCATCAAGGTCGCCGTGTTCGGCACCGTGGTGATCCTGGTGCACAGCTACTTCGGGTTCTTCGCCAAGGGCGGCCCCGAGGGTGTCGGCATCGCCTCGGGCCGCGCGGTCCGGGCCAGCTCGGTGACCATCGTCGCCGTCGACATGGTGCTGTCCATCGTGCTGTGGGGCTTCAACTCGGCGATCAGTTTCACGGGGTGAGTGATGCCTGACTACGGAATGCCCGGCGTGGTCGCGACCCGCCGGACCTCGAGCCGGACCGGCTGGATCATCCTCGCGCTGATCGCGGCCGTCGCGGTGTCGACCATCGTCTACCGGTCGGTGCGCACCGAGGACGGCCTGCGCGTCGCCCTGCACACCGAGCAGCTCGGCGACGGTATCGCCGCGGGCAGCCAGGTCCGCGTCGACGGCGTCACCGTCGGCACGGTCGACGCGGTCACCCCCGGTGAGCGCGGCACCCAGCAGATCGCGCTGGTCCTCGACGAGAGCCAGTTGCACGGCCTCGACGACAGCCTCGCCATCGACTACGCGCCGACCAACCTGTTCGGCATCGCCGAGATCGAGCTGCGGCGCGGCACCGGCGGCGCCCCGCTGCGCGAGGGCAGCGTGATCGACCTGACCGGCGACCACGCGGGCCGGGTCTACGACGCCACCATGAGCGCCATCCTGCGCAGCCTGTCGCAGGTCGGCATGACCGTCACCAGCCCGCAGATGGCCACGGTCATCTCCCAGCTGGCGTACGACTTCAAGTCCTTCACCCCGCTGGTGCAGGCGCTGATCACCGTCGCCACCATCGTGGCCGACAACCAGACGGTGCCGCCCTCGGAGCTCATGGGCAAGCTGGGTCCGGCCTTCGACGGCGGTGGGCAGTTCGCCGGCGCCACGATGCAGGTCATCGACGAATTGCGTGACATCCGCATCACCCAGGTCGACAAGGACCGCTACGACATCGGCGTCGGCGTGCTCAGCGGCTCGCTGCTGCCCGCCCTGTCGACCACGCTGACCACCACCGGAGGCTACCTGGCCGAGACCACCGACATGCTGGCCCCGGTCCTGCGCGCCCTCGCCCAGATGTCGCCGCGCCCGCAGGCGAGCGGCGCCGAGCTGGCGGCCCTGCTGGCGAACCTGCGCGGCGCGATGCCCGACGGCCCGGACGGTCCGGTGCTGAACCTCGACATCGAGTTGTCCGGCGTGCCCGCGATCGCGGTGCCGCTGTTCGGAAAGGCCGGTGCCCGATGAAGGTCGGTTCCGCCGCCTGGCGGCTCGGCGTGTTCGGCGTGGCCATGCTCGTCGTGCTCGCCATGGTGTTCACGCTGATCAAGCGGCCGGTCTCCGGCGACACCGAGGCCCACGACGTGCTGTTCACCGACGCCAACGGGCTCAAGGTGGGCAACGACGTGCGCATGTTCGGCGTGCAGGTCGGCAAGATCGAGAAGATCTCGCTCGAGGGCGACAAGGCCAAAGTCCATCTGACGGTGAAGAAGTCGACGCCGATCTACGACAACAGCAAACTGGCGATCCGCTACCAGAACCTCACCGGCCAGCGCTACGTCGACCTGCAGCAGGCGCCGAATCCCGGCGCGCGCATCCCCGACGGCGCCCGCATCGGCGCGAACATGACCCTGCCGTCCTTCGACGTGACCAGCCTGTTCAGCGGGCTCAAGCCGGTCCTGGCGACGCTGTCGCCGGAGGCGATCAACCAGTTCACCGCGAGCATGCTCGCCATCGTCGAGGGCGACGGCAGCGGACTCGGCCCGGCGCTGTCGGCGATCGAGGACCTGGCGAAGTACGCCGACAACCGGCAGGCCGTCATCGAGACGCTCATCCGCAACCTGTCGGTGCTCTCGGAACGGCACGGCGGCAAGGTCGGTCACCTGGTGCCGCTGCTGGCCCGGCTCACCGACATCTTCGAATCCATGCGGCGCAACATCGGCGGCGTCATCGACTTCGCCGCGACGGCCCCGTCGGTGCTGATCCCGATCGACCGGCTGCTGACCACCCTCGGCCTGGAGAAGGGCGGCAGCGCCGAGGTCGACGCCATGATCCGCTCGCTGTTCCCGAACACCGGGGAGGCGGTGGAGGTCTTCGGCAGGCTGCCGGGCCTGCTGGCCACCGTCGACGCGTCGATGCCGCGCACGCTCGCCGGCTTCCAGCCCACCTGCAGCCGCGGCACCGCCGAGGTGCCCGCCCCGCTGCAGGTGCTCATCGCCGGACAGAAGGTGACGATATGCAACGGGTGAGACTGCCCCGGCTCTTCGCCGGCGACCGTCCGATCATGGACGAGCCGAGCACCAAGCGCCGCGAACTGCGCATGGGCGTGATCGGGCTGACCCTGGTCGTGCTCGGCATGGTCGCCGCGGGCGTCGTCTACGTGGTGCCCTTCGGCAAGACCACCTACACCGCCGAACTCACCGAGGCGCAGTCGGTGCGCACCGGCGACGACGTGCGGCTGGCCGGTATCTCCGTCGGCGAGGTCACCTCGCTGGAACTGCGTCCCGACAAGGTCGTCATGCGGTTCACCGTGGACGACGACGTGTTCGTCGGCGACCAGACCTCCCTCGACGTGCGCATGCTCACCGTCGTCGGCGGCAACTACGTCGCCCTGTTCCCGGCCGGGTCCCGCCCGCTGGGCGACGCGGTGATCCCCGCCGACCGGATCCGCCTGCCCTACAGCCTGATCGAGACCTTCCAGGACGCGACCGCGCCGCTGGCCGCCACCGACGGCGACACCGTGCGCAAGAACCTGGCCGCCGCGAACGACGCGCTGACGACCTCCCCGGAGACCCTGCGCAACACCCTCGACACCGTGGGCACCTACGTCGACATGCTCGACCGCCAGCGCGGCCAGGTGTCGAAGTCGATCGCGATCCTCGACGAGTACATCACCATGTACGACGGCGCGAAGTCCGACCTCGGACGCCTCATGGACAACGTCAACGTCCTGGAGGACCTGCTGCTCGGCCGCCGCGCCGAACTGGCCGAGGCCGTCCGGGTGCTCACCGACGTGGTCAACCGGGTCGCCGGCCTCGCCCCGACCTGGGACTCCACCCTGAAGGGGCAGGCGCAGGCCCTCGCCGATGCGCTGCCGCGGGTCCGCGACGCGGCCGACCGGCTCGAACCGCTCATCGGCACCGTGCACAGCCTCCAGGACAAGCTGTCGGGCCTGGTCGTCCCGGATCAGGGTGTGGTGGTCGACAACTCGTCGGCGCCGCGGGTCTGCGTCCCGCTGCCCGGGAAGGCGTGCTGATGCTGAAGAAACTCCTCGCCAGCCAGGCCTTCATGTCCGTCGCGGGCGTCGGTGTGCTGGTCGCGCTGGTCATCGGCGGCTACTTCGTCGCCTTCGACCCGCTGAAGAAGACCGAGTCCTATTGCGCGATCATGCCCGACGCGATCGGCCTCTACCCGGGCAACCACGTGACCATGCGCGGCATCGACGTCGGCGAGGTCACCTCGATCCGCAACCAGGGCGCCACCGTGCGCGTGGATTTCGCGGTCGACGCCGACTACCCGGTCTACGCCGACGCCTCGGCGACCACGGTCGCGTTCTCGGTGGCCGCCGACCGCAACCTGGCCGTGCTCACCAGCGGCAAGGACCTGCGCGCCTGGCCCGCCGGTCAGTGCATCACCAAGACGCTGACCCCCAAGAGCATCACCGAGACGCTCACCGCGCTGGCGAGCCTGTCCGAGGAACTGTCCGGCGTCGAGGCCGGTCAGCCCAGCGCCATCGCCGACGGCCTGACCTCGATCGAGAAGGCCACCGCCGGAACCGGTCCGAAGGTCAACGAACTCATCCACAAGCTCGGGTCGGCCATGAACAAGCCCGACGCCGACATCGGCCACCTGGCCGGTCTCTTCGACGCCTTCGCCTCGGTGTCCAACCGGGTCGCCGCCAACTGGGGCGATCTGCAGTCGATGCTGGTGCGGCTGGCGCCGCTGCTCGAGATGTCGACCGACGACCTGCTGAACCCGGCGGTCGGGCTGTTCGACGGCCTCGGCGAGCTGCTGCCCATGCTCAACGACCTGATCACGATCGTCGGCGATCCGCTGCTCGCGTCGCTCGACGGCGCGGTGCCGCTGGTGAAGCTGCTGCGTGCCAACGTCGGGTCGCTGCGCGAGGTCGTGCTGGCCATGCCCGCGCTGGCCGGGGCGTTCCGCACGGTGAGCGCGCCGGGGGGCACCACGCTGACCTACGCGCCGCCGAAGGTGGCGCTGCCCGCCGGGGAGACCGACGCGGTGTGCGCCGCCATCGAGGGCGTCGTGCCCGGCGGCTGCCCCGACCCGGCCAAGGGCCTGACCGATCTGAATCTCGTCCAGGTGGTGCTGGGAATGGCAGGTGCCCGATGATGGTGCGGCGCAAGATGTTCCGGCGCGGCGTGCTCGCGCTGACGGTGACCGCCGGCCTGGCGGTGAGCGGTTGCGGGCTGGATCCCGCCGACGTGCCGGTGCCCGGCGCGGGCGTCTCCGGCCCGACCTACCGGGTCGCCATCGAGTTCTCCAGCGCGCTCAACCTGCCCTCGAAGTCGAAGGTCATCGCCAACGGCGCCGAGGTCGGCGTCGTCGACAAGGTGCGGGTGGTCCCGCCCGCCGAGGCGCCCGCGGGCCGCGGCGGCTACGTCGTCGTGGAAACCGAGATCCTGCAATCGGTCCGGCTGCCCGCGTCCTCGATCGCCGAGCTGCGTCAGGACACCATCCTGGGCGACATCCACGTCGCGCTGACCACCCCGCGCGACGGCTACGGCACCCTGCTGCACGACGGGTCGACCATCCCGGTCGAGCGCACCAAGCCGCCGGTCCAGCTCGAGGACACGATGGCGACCATGGCCCTGTTCGTCCAGGGCGGTGCGGTCGGCCAGCTCCAGGAGATGCTGGGCCGGATCAACTCGGTGCTGCCCACCGACCCGAAGGAGACCGCCCGGATCGCCGGGGTCATGGGCGCCGACGCCGCCGACCTGGCCGCCCACCTCGACCAGGTCGACCTGCTGGTGAACGGCCTCGCCGCCAACGCCGAGGTCATGGTCGGTATCGAGCGCGAACTCACCAACATCCTCACCCCCGAGGGCGTCCGGGCACTGACCGGCACGCAGGACTCGATCGCGAAGTACTTCGAGATCTTCCGTGCCCTCGGCCCGACCGGGCAGTCGCTGGCCTGGCTGGCGCCGCTGGCCCAGTCCGGCGACGCGGCCGCGATGGCGTTCGCGCCGCTGATCACCGGCGGCGGGTCGGCCACCAATCTCGCGGCCCTGACGGCGCTGCTGCGCGACAAGATCATCCCCTTCGCCGAGCGCGGGCCGAAGGTGAACGTGACCGGCGTCCGGGCGGACCCGGCCGCGACCATCTCCAACGAGGAACAGGCGCAGCAGATCGTCACGGCGCTGCGCATGATCGGAGCGGTGCGATGAAAGCCGGTGCGCTGGCCTCCCTGAGCGGCATCGCCGCCATCACCGTGCTCGGTGCGAGCTACCTGACCTTCGGCGTGGTGCGCGCCGACCCGTTCGCCGACTTCACCCACGCCTCGCTCCACCTGGAGAACTCCGCTGGCCTGGCCGTCGGCGCGCCGATCCTGCTGACCGGCATCGAGATCGGCAAGGTCACCGCGGTCACCGCCGCGCCCGACCGCGGCGTCGACGTCGACTTCCGCATCGGCGCCGACCACAAGGTGCCCACCAGCAGCGTCGTCACCGTCGAGCACCTCTCGGCGCTCGGCGAGGCGTACGTGCAGTTCGCGCCGCGCAGCGCCGACGGGCCCTACCTCAGCGACGGGCAGCGCCTGCGCACCGAGAACGTCCGCACGCCGCTGTCGATCCCGGAGGCCGCGCGCCTGGTCACCAAGACCGTCGACCAGCTGGACCCGGCCGTGGTCGGCTCGCTGGTCGACACCCTCGCCACCGCCATGGCGGGCACCGAGAACGTGGTCCCCGAACTGGCCCGCGGCGGTGACCTGCTCGCCGCCTCGATCATGTCGCGGTCGCCGCAGATCGCCGAGCTGCTGCGCAACTTCCAGTTCGTCGTCGGCGACATCGGCTGGGCAGGCCCCGCCACCTCGTCGGCGGCGCCCCAGTTCGTGCGGCTGAGCCGGGCGATCACCGACCTGACCGAGGCCATCGGCCGGGCGACCATCGACGACCCGCAGCGGTACCTGCGCGACGACGGTCTCGTGCCGTTCCTGGAACGGCTGAACACCGTGCTCGGCGAGATCGGTCCGGAGCTGCGGTCGATGCTGCCCGCGCTGCGGCCGCTGGCCGACGCCGCGGTCACCGCCGGTCCGCAGATCGACCTGAGCACGCTCATCACGCAGGCGCTGGAGAGCACCGACGCGGACGCGGTGAAGGTCAGGGTCGCGATCAAGTAAATTTCCGGCAACCCTTGAATATAGGTATAGCGGCTGGCCGGGGCATTTCGTCTCGGCCGGTCGGCGTTCGAGCAACCGTGCGGTAGCCTGCGGATCAGGGAGTCCCCGATCCGCGGTGAGGCGGTGTGATGACGACCCACAACAGCAGCGACGCCCCGCAACCGGGGCCGAGCAGGAACCGGGTGATCGCGATCGCGGCCGTACTGGCCGCGATCCTCGCGCTCGTCGTCGCCCTCGGGCTGATGATGCGGGCGGGCCAGGGCGACGATCAGCCGACCCGCGTCGACCAGGTCACCAACGGGCTCGCCGACGGCGGCGATCAACCGGTCGGCGTCCCGTTCGCGCCGCCGTGGCCGTCGCGCCGGGAGGGCGGGAACTGTTCGGCGGGCGGTATCGTCGCGCACTGGGTCGTCGGCGCCGACGGCGGCTGGACCTGCACCCCGACCCCGGCCGAGGCCGTCGCCCCGCCGCCTCCGCCCGCCCCCGAGCCAGCGCCCGCCCCGGCGCCGCCGCCCGCGCCCGCGCCGGTCGAGCAGGCGCCGCCGCCCGCGCCGGTCGAGGCGCCGCCGCCGGTCTACGAA
>NZ_BAGK01000055.1 GCF_000308795.1 Nocardia thailandica NBRC 100428
GGGCCGAATTCCCGGACCGGCCTGCTCGTTTCGTGATCGCCGTACGGTCGCCTACAGTGCTGGGGTGCGCCTCGTCATTGCTCGTTGCCAGGTCGATTACGTCGGTCGCCTGACCGCCCACCTGCCCATGGCCCGCCGGCTGCTGATGATCAAGGCCGACGGCTCGGTGCTCGTGCATTCCGACGGTGGCTCCTACAAGCCGCTGAACTGGATGAGCCCGCCGTGTTGGCTGGAGGAGCGCGACATCGCCGCGGAGGAGCTGCCGGACGGGGTGAAGGCCCTGTGGGTGGTCACCAACAAGGCGGGCGAGGAGCTGCGCATCACCGTCGAGGACATCGAGCACGATTCCTCCCACGACCTCGGGGTCGACCCGGGGCTGGTCAAGGACGGCGTCGAGGCACATCTCCAGGAGCTGCTCGCCGAGCACGTGACCACGCTGGGCGCCGGCTACACGCTGGTCCGGCGGGAGTACATGACCGCCATCGGCCCGGTCGACCTGCTGTGCCGCGACGCCGACGGCGCGACCGTCGCGGTGGAGATCAAGCGGCGCGGCGAGATCGACGGCGTCGAGCAGCTGACCCGGTACCTGGAACTGCTCAACCGCGACCCGCTGCTGGCCCCCGTGGCCGGTGTCTTCGCCGCCCAGCAGATCAAGCCGCAGGCGCGTACCCTCGCCGAGGACCGGGGTATCCGCTGCCTCACGCTCGATTACAACGCGCTGCGTGGCACGGAGAGCAACGAATTCCGGCTTTTCTGAGGGACGATCCATGCCGCGTCGTAAACCACGCTCAGCGCCGCGCCGGGGCGCCTCCGTCCCGGCGCCGCTCGGCGACGTCTACGGCCGGACCGAACACGGGCCGGACGACGACGAGACCTACATCGTGCGGACCGTGCCGGGCGCCAGGGCGGTCAAGACCTATCGCTGCCCTGGCTGCGACCACGAGATCCCGCCCGGGGTGGCCCACATCGTGGCCTGGGCGGCCGAGGGCGGCGAGGACGACCGCAGGCACTGGCACCAGGGGTGCTGGAACGGCAGGCGCACACGGCGCATCACCCGCCGCTGGTCCTGACCGTCCTGACCCCGGACACGACGAAACAGCAACGGCCGCCCGGGTGTCCCTGGCGGCCGCCGCTGTCAACGTGCGTCGTCGTCTCCTCGTGGGGCGGACGTCAGCTGCTGATGTCGGCGCTCTCGCGCTCGTCCTCGACGACGTCCTCGTCGGCGGTGTCGGCGATCGCCTTGTTCTGGCGGCCGCCCGCGACGGACTTGGCGTTGGCACCACCGATCGACTTGCGCTGCTCCGGCGCGCCGTCGAGCAGCTCGCTCTCCCGGTTGACCGCGGCGAGCATCGCCGGGACCGAGTCGAGCTGGCCGCGGATACCGAGCAGCTGGGCAAGGACGCGGCCGCGCAGCACGCGCATCTCCTCGGCCAGTTCCTTGGCGTGGGCGATCTTGCGATCGGAGGTCTGGGTGGCCGAGGTGATGAGGCGGTTGGCCTCGTCGGTCGCGTCCTTGATCCGCTGGGCGGCCTCGGCGCGGCTGGTGGCCTCGAGCTCTTCCATGGCGCGGGTCAGCTTGGTGCGCCGGTCGTTCATGGTGGCTTCGAAGTCCTGCTGGGTGGCCTTGCGCTTGGCGTCGGCCTCCTTGGCCAGCCGCTGCGCGTCGGCCTCGGCGGCCTCGATGATCTTCTCGGCCTTGGTGCGCGCGTTGGCGAGGGTCTGCTCGAACTCGATCTCGAGCGCCTCGCGCTTCTCCTTGGTCTCGGCGAGCAGCGATTCGTACTTGCCCCGCATCTCGGTGGCCTGCTGCTCGGCGATGGAGACCATCTCGGCGGCCTCGGCCTGCGCGAGGGCGCGCACCTCGGACGCCTCGTCCGAGGCAAGGCGCAGCATGCGCGAGATGCGGTCGGACATACCTTCGGCGGTGGTCGGCGGCACGGAGAGCCGGTCGACCTCCTTGCGCAGCTCATCGATTTCGTCGCGCGCGTCCTCGAGCTGGCTGGCGAGATTGCGGGCCTGGGCGGCGGCGGCGTCGCGGTCGGTGGCGGTTACCCGCAACTCCGCGTCGAAACGGTCGAAGTAGTTACGCACCTCGTCTTGCGCATAACCCTTGCGCACAACGGTGAAGGGCAGCGCAACGAAGCGATTGCGATCGGACTCAGGTGACGACATGGGACACAAAATACAGCCTGTAGCGGGCTTGTGGAGACTCGACCGCAAATGTGATCCGGCCGAGACTCCACAACCGTATCCCCCTACTAGTGCGTAGCATTCGGGTTCGGCTCGACCAGCTCCACCAGCACACCGCCAGCATCCTTCGGGTGGATGAAGTTGATGCGCGAATCCGCGGTGCCGTGACGAGGCGCTTCGTAGAGCAACCGCAGGCCACGGTCCCGCAGGAACGCCGAGACGGCCTCGATGTCGGTCACCCGGTAGGCCAGCTGCTGCAGCCCGGGACCGTTGCGGTCGATGAACTTGGCGATGGTGGAATTCTCGTCCAGGGGAGCCAGCAACTGCAGCGCGGTGGCCCGGTCCGCGGCGGCGGGGCAGGAGAGCATGGCTTCGACGACGCCCTGGGCCTCGTTCACCTCGCGGTGGGTCTCGACCATGCCCAGGTTCTGCGCGTACCAGGCCACGGCGGCGTCGAGGTCGGGTACCGCGATGCCGACATGGTCGACGGCGATGACGTAGTCGGCGGGGATGAAGTTCGCGTTGGTCACCACTCGACGGTAGGCGGTGGAACGCGTCCGCGGCATCCCGACCTGCGTACCGGCGGGTAACCGCGACCGGTTACCGTTGAGTGCAACCCTTGACGTCGCGGCGCGCGTCGTGTGCGCCGGGGCGAGGTTCGAATCGATGAATGCGAGGCTTTCGTGACCACTTCTGTCATCGTCTCCGGTGCGCGCACTCCGGTCGGCAGGCTGCTGGGCGGTCTGAAGGACTTCAAGGCCTCCGATCTGGCCGGTGTGGCGATCAAGGCCGCGCTCGAGCGCGGCGGCGTCGCCCCGGAGCAGGTCGACTACGTCATCCTGGGCCACGTGCTGCAGGCGGGCGCCGGGCAGCTGCCTGCCCGTCAGGCCGCCGTCGCGGCGGGCATCCCGCTGGACGTGCCCTCGGTGCTGATCAACAAGGTCTGCCTGTCGGGTATCAACGCCATCGCGCTGGCCGACCAGCTGATCCGCGCCGGCGAGCACGAGATCGTGGTCGCGGGCGGCATGGAGTCGATGAGCCAGACCCCGCACCTGCTGCCCAAGAGCCGCGAGGGCTTCAAGTACGGCGACACCACCCTGGTCGACCACATGGCCTACGACGGCCTGCACGACGTGCTCACCGACCAGGCCATGGGCCTGCTCACCGAGGAGCGCAACGACCTCGACAAGATCAGCCGCGAGGACCAGGACGCCTTCGCCGCCGCCTCGCACCAGCGCGCCGCGGCCGCGTGGAAGAACGGCCTGTTCGCCGACGAGGTCGTCCCGGTGGCCGTGCCCCAGCGCAAGGGCGACCCGATCCAGGTGACCGAGGACGAGGGCATCCGCGCCGACACCACCGTCGAGTCGCTGGGCAAGCTGCGTCCGGCCTTCCGCAAGGACGGCACCGTCACCGCGGGCACCGCCTCGCAGATCTCCGACGGCGCCGCCGCGGTCGTGGTGATGAGCAAGGTCAAGGCCGAGGAGCTCGGCCTGACCTGGATCGCCGAGATCGGCGCCGCGGGCCAGGTCGCGGGTCCGGACTCGACCCTGCAGGACCAGCCCGCCAACGCCATCCTGGCCGCCTGCGCCAAGGAGGGCATCGCGGTGTCCGACCTGGACCTGCTCGAGATCAACGAGGCCTTCGCCGCGGTCGGCGTCGCCTCCACCCGCAAGCTGGGCTTCGACCCGGAGAAGGTCAACGTCAACGGCGGCGCCATCTCCATCGGCCACCCGCTCGGCATGTCGGGCGCGCGCATCCTGCTGCACCTGGCGCTCGAGCTCAAGCGCCGCGGCGGCGGCATCGGCGCGGCCGCCCTCTGCGGCGGCGGCGGTCAGGGCGACGCCCTGATCATCCGCGTGCCCGCCTGATCCACGCGCTCCGGACACGACCGAGGCCGTCTTCCCTGGTGGGAGGCGGCCTCGGTCGTGTCCGGGGTGTGAGGGGGTCCACTACGTCACGTCGTAGTCCCTCGGGCAGAATGGGACATATGGGTGAAATCTTCGATCTGAGCACCGCGGCGAAACGATTCCGGCTGCTCGCGTTCGCCGAGGCCGTGTCGTGGGGTCTGCTGATCATCGGAATGGCGTTCAAGTGGATTCCGTGGCTGCTCGACCTCGTCGGCGTGCTCGACGACCCACAGTGGGTGTACGGCGTGAAGATCTTCGGACCTGTCCACGGCTTCTTCTTCGTCGCGTACGTGCTGGTCACCCTGGTCGCCTCGCGCGAACTCGAATGGTCGCGCCGGACGCTGCTCCTCGCTCTCGGCGCGAGCCTGCCCCCGTTCTTCACCGTGTGGTTCGAGCGGTGGGCGGTGCGGACCGGTCAGCTGGGCGAGCTGAGCGCTGCGCCGGAGGGCTCCCCGGCGTCGCCGGTCGCGGCTTCGTGACAAACTGGTTGGCGTGACTCGACCCGCTGCACGTCGTCCTTCGCCCGCCGTCGCCGCCGCAATGTCCGGCGCGGTGGATCTGTCCGCGCTCAAGCAGCCGCCCGCCGCGCCGGGCGGAGCTGCCGCCGCCTCGGGTGACTTCCAGGTGACCGAGGCCGACTTCGAGACCAAGGTGCTGCGCCGCTCGACGCAGGTGCCCGTCGTGGTCGCGCTGTACTCGCAGCGCAGCCCGGGCAGCGTCGAGCTGGTGCGCACCCTGGAACGTTTCCAGGCCGCCGACGGCGGTCGCTGGGACCTGGCCGCCATCGAGGCCGAGCCCAACATGCGCATCGTGCAGGCACTGCGCGTGCAGGGCATCCCGACCGTCATCGCCGTCGCGGGCGGCCAGCCGCTGGCCGACTTCGAGGGCGCCCAGCCCGAGGACCAGGTCCGGCAGTGGCTCGACGCGGTCCTGCAGGCCACCGCGGGCAAGCTCGAGGGTGACGAGGACGCGCCCCCGGCGCCGGAGGACCCGCGCTTCGTCGCCGCCGAGGACGCGCTCGAGCGCGGCGACATCGCTGGCGCCGAGGCCGCCTACGAGGCGATCATCGCCGCCGAGCCCGCCAACGAGGAGGCCAAGGCGGCCCTGCGCCAGCTGCGCTTCCTCACCCGCGCCCAGGAACTCGGCCCCGAGGCGATCGCCACGGCCGACGCCGATCCCACGAACATCGACGCCGCGCTGGACGCCGCCGACGTCGAGGTCATCGGCCAGCAGCCCGGGGCCGCCTTCGACCGTCTGATCGCGCTGATCAAGCGGACCGCGGGCGACGACCGGACGCGGGTGCGGACCCGGCTGATCGAGCTGTTCGACCTCTACGACAAGGCCGATCCCACGGTGGTCGCCGCGCGGCGCAAGCTCGCCACCGCGCTGTACTAGCCCCGGCGGTCCGCCCGCCCGAACTCCTCCTCCGGTCGGTCGTTCGGGCGGCGGGCGCGCGGTAGCGTCGGAACATGGCTTCCAGGAAAGATGTTCAGCACCGGGTGGTGACCACCCTGCAGCGGCGGATCGGTAACCCGCTGCTGCGCAGGCTGCCCGCCCAGCAGTTGCTGGAGACCACGGGGCGGGTCAGCGGGGAACCCCGGATCACGCCGATCGGCGGCTGCCGCAAGGGCGACCAGTTCTGGCTCGTGTCGGAATTCGGGGAACGCTCCCAGTACGTGCGCAACATCCTCGCCGACAACCGGGTGCGGGTCCGGCTGGGCGGGCACTGGCACTCGGGCACCGCGCATCTGGTGCGCGACGACGATCCGGTGGCCCGGCTGCGCACCCTGCCCCGCGCCAACAGCGCCGCGGTGCGCGCGGTCGGCACCGACCTGCTGACGATCCGGATCGACCTGGCCCGCTGAGGGTCAGCCGCGCGGCGCCAGCCACAGCGCGCTGTGCGGCGCGAGCGTGACGGTGGCCGAGGCGGGCCGGCCGTGCCGGCCGGGTTCCCCGGCGCGGACGACGCCGAGGTTGCCGATGCCCGAACCACCGAATTCCTGGGCGTCGGTGTTGAGGATCTCGATCCAGTCGCCCGCGTGCGGCAGGCCGATGCGGTAGTTCTCGCGCACCGAGCCGGAGAAGTTGAAGACGCACGCGACCACCGACCCGTCGGTGCCGTGACGCAGGAAGGCCAGCACGTTGTTGGCGCTGTCGTCGGCCTCGAGCCAGGAGTGGCCGCCGGGGGTGGCGTCCTGGCTCCACAGCGCGGGATGCGCGCGATAGACGCGGTTGAGGTCGGCGGTCAGTGTCGCGATCCCGCGGTGCAGGGGGTTGTCGAGCTCGTGCCAGTCGACGCCGCGTTCGTGGTCCCATTCGCGGTGCTGCCCGAATTCCTGGCCCATGAACAGCAGCTGCTTGCCGGGGTGTGACCACATGTAGGCGAGCAGGGCGCGCACGCCGCTCGCCCTGGCGAAGTCGTCACCGGGCATCCGGGTCCACAGCGTGCCCTTGCCGTGCACGACCTCGTCGTGGCTGATCGGCAGCACGTAGTTCTCGCTCCAGGCGTAGACCAGCGAGAAGGTCATCTCGTTGTGGTGCCAGGACCGGTGGATGGGGTCGCGGCCCAGGTAGCCGAGGGTGTCGTGCATCCAGCCCATGTTCCACTTCATGGTGAACCCGAGCCCGCCGACGTCGGTGGCGCGGGTGACGCCGGGCCAGGTGGTCGACTCCTCGGCCACCGTGATCACCCCGGGGTGGTCGCGGTGCACGCTGTCGTTGAGTTCCTGCAGGAAGTCGACGGCCTCGAGGTTCTCCCGGCCGCCGTAGACGTTGGGTTCCCAGCCGCCCTCGGGGCGGGAGTAGTCCAGGTAGAGCATCGAGGCGACGGCGTCGACGCGCAGGCCGTCGAGATGGAACTCCTCGATCCAGTAGCGGGCGTTGGCGACCAGGAAGTTGCGGACCTCGTTGCGGCCGAAGTCGAAGACGTAGGTGCCCCAGTCGGGTTGCTCGCCGCGGCGGGGGTCGGCGTGTTCGTAGAGGGGGGTGCCGTCGAAGCGGGCCAGCGCCCACGCGTCGCGGGGAAAGTGGGCGGGTACCCAGTCCAGCAGCACGCCGATGCCGCGGCCGTGCAGGTGGTCGACGAACCAGCGGAAGTCGTCGGGGGAGCCGAAGCGGGCGGTCGGCGCGTAGTAGGAGGTCACCTGGTAGCCCCAGGACCCGCCGAAGGGGTGCTCGGCCACCGGCAGCAGTTCGACGTGGGTGAAGCCCGCCGCGTCGACGTAGTCGGCCAGCCGGGTGGCCAGCTCGCGGTAGCCGAGTCCCGGCTGCCACGAGCCGAGGTGCACCTCGTAGACGCTCATCGGGCTGCGGACGGGGTCGGTGGCGGCGCGGCGGTCGAGCCAGTCCTGATCGGTCCAGCGGTGATCGGAGCGGGTGACCACCGAGGCGTCGGCGGGGGGTACCTCGGTGGCGAAGGCGAACGGGTCGGCGTGGTCGACGGTGCGGCCGTCGGCGCCGTGTACCCGGTACTTGTACCGGGTGCCGGGGCCGACCCCGGGCACGAAGACCTCCCAGACCCCGGAGCTGCCGAGCGACCGCATCGGCGCCAGCGTGCCCGCCCAGTGATCGAAATCGCCGAGCACCGTGACGCCGCGGGCGTTCGGCGCCCAGACCGCGAAGGACGTGCCGACGACCTCGCCGTCGAGGGTGGTGTAGCGGCGGTGGTGCGCGCCGAGCACCTCCCACAACCGTTCGTGGCGGCCCTCGCCGATCAGGTGCAGGTCGAATTCGCCGACGGTGGGCAGGAAGCGGTAGCCGTCGGCGGTCACCGTGGTCGGGCCGCCGGGATAGTGCGCCCGGATGCGGTAGTCGTCGATGGCGGGGTAGGGGAGCACCGCGGCGAAGACGCCGTGCCCGAGCGGGTCGAGGGGGTGTTCGGCGGCGCCGACCAGCGCGAACACCGTCTCGGCGTGCGGGCGCAGCACCCGGACCGCGGTCCCGCCGGGGTGCGGGTGCGCGCCGAGGACCGTGTGCGGGTCCGGATGCGTGCCCGCGGCGAGCAGCATCAGGTCGCGGCGTTTCACCGGAACGTCCGCCGGTGCGCGAGTTCGGTGCGCCGGTCGGCGGGCACCGGCGGGAGGGCGAGCACGTGCGCGGGGGCGCGGGCGGGGTCGAGCATGACGAAGTTGCGCTGACCCCAGTGGTATTCCTCGCCGGTGATCTCGTCGGTGACCACCGGGTGGTCGTGCCATTCGCGGCCGATGGCGGGGAGATCGAGGGAGATGTGGCCGTACTCGGTGGCGAACGGGTTGAGGTTGACGATCACCAGCACCGCGTCGCCGGTGGCCGGATCGATCTTGGAGAAGGCCAGCAGCGCGTCGTTGTCGACGTCGTGGAAGTGGATGCAGCGCAGCTGCTGCAGCGCCGGGTGGTTGCGGCGGATCTCGTTGAGCCGGGTCAGCAGCGGTTCGAGGGACTCGCCCCTGGCCAGCGCGCCCGCGAAGTCGCGGGGGCGCAGCTCGTACTTCTCCGAGTCCAGGTATTCCTCGCTGCCGGGGCGCACCGCCTCGTGCTCGAACAGCTCGAATCCGGAGTACACGCCCCAGGTGGGGCCGAGGCCTGCGGCGAGCACGGCGCGGATCGCGAACATACCGGGGCCGCCGTGCTGGAGGCTCTCGTGGAGGATGTCGGGGGTGTTGGTGAACAGGTTGGGCCGGGCCTCGTCGGCCTTGGCGGCCAGCTCGTAGCCGAATTCGGTGAGTTCCCACTTGTGCACCCGCCACGTGAAATACGTGTAGGACTGCGAGAATCCGCGCCGCGCGAGGCCGTAGAGCCGGGCGGGCCGGGTGAACGCCTCGGACAGGAAGATCACGTCCGGGTCGGTGTGGCGGACCTGGGCGATCAGCCACTCCCAGAAGTCGGCGGGCTTGGTGTGCGGGTTGTCGACGCGGAAGATGGTGACGCCGAGGCCGATCCAGTGCCTGACCACGCGCAGGATCTCGGCGTAGAGGCCGTCGGGGTCGAGGTCGAAGTTGATCGGATAGATGTCCTGGTACTTCTTCGGCGGGTTCTCCGCGTAGGCGATGGTGCCGTCGGGCAGGGTGGTGAACCACTCCGGGTGCGCGGCCACCCACGGGTGGTCGGGCGCGCACTGCAGGGCCAGGTCGAGGGCGACCTCGAGGCCGAGATCGTGTGCGGCGGCGACGAACCGGGCGAAGTCGGCCTCGGTGCCGAGTGCGGGATGGATCGCGTCGTGCCCGCCCGCGGCCGAGCCGATCGCCCAGGGCGAGCCGACGTCGCCGGGTTCGGCGGTGAGCGCGTTGTTGCGGCCCTTGCGGTTGATCTCGCCGATGGGGTGGACGGGCGGCAGGTAGACCACGTCGAAGCCCATGGCCGCGATGCGCGGCAGGGCCGCGGCGGCGGTGGCGAAGGTGCCGTGCACGGGCCGGCCGTTGTCGTCGCGGCCGCCGGTCGAGCGGGGGAAGAACTCGTACCACGAGCCGTAGAGCGCGCGGCGGCGTTCCACGAGCACCTGGTGCTGCGGGCCGCGGGTGACGAGTTCGCGCAGCGGGGTCGCGCGCAGGATCTCGCCCACCTCGGCGGAGAAGGCGGGCGCCACCCGGGCGGGCAGCTGGGCGTCGCCGCGCAGTGCGGCGGCCGCGGCGCGCAGGCGCTCGAACTGGCGCTTGGGGACGGCCTGGGCGGCGCGGTCGAACAGGCGCGCGCCGATCTCGAGATCGTTGGCGAGGTCCTCGGGGCCCTGGCCGACGGCGAGTTTCGCCTCAACGGCGGAACGCCAGGTGGCCAGCGGGTCGCTCCAGCCTTCGATGCGGAAGGTCCACAGGCCGGCCACGTGCGGGGTGAACACCGCGTTGAACACGTCGGGTTCGAATTCGGGGGTCATGCGGATCCGGGTCAGCCGGGAGGAGCCCGGCGCGCGGACCGCCAGGGTCGCCGCGACCGCGTCGTGCCCCTCGCGCCACACCACGGCACGAACGGGGAACACCTCACCGACCGCGGCTTTGGCGGGCCGCCCGCCGGGGATGGACGGTGCAGTGTCATCGATAGCGATCCGGCCGGTCACCCGCACCAACTTAGTGGGTCGGGCCCGTGCGCGCCCGCGGCGCGACGGAGCGGGTCAGCCGGGGGCGCGCAGCCCGGCGAGGAGGCGGCGCAGCGCGCCGACCGCCTGGGGCAGGGCCTCGGGGTCCCCGGTGCCCGCCAGCCAGAGCGCGGTCTCGTTCATGGCCCCCGAGAGCAGGTGGGCCAGCGGGGCGACCGGCTGCGGGGGAAGCGTGCCGTCGGCGACCAGGGTGTCGATGGCCTCGGCGAGGTGGCGGGCGGAGTTCGCCTCGTCCATGGCCCGCCAGTCGTGCCAGCCGAGCACCGCCGGACCGTCGACGAGCATGATCCGCTGCACGTCGGGGGCGGTGCAGGCGCGCAGGAAGGCCTCGCACCCGGCGAGCAGCTGGTCCCAGGGGTCCGCGTGGGTGTCGGCGGCCGCCGCGACCCGGTCGCCGACCTCGGCCTGTACCTCGTCGAGCACGGCGCGGAACAGTTCGGTCTTGCCCGCGAACTGGTGGTAGAGCGCGCCCTTGGTGACCCCCGCTGCGGCGACGATCTCCGAGAGGCCCACCGCGCCATACCCTTTCGCGGCGAACAGGCGCCTGCCCTCGCGGATCAGGGTGGCCCTGGTCGCGGCGCGCTGGAGCTGTCGCTTGGTGCCGGGCATCGTCGTCCTCCCTCGCTGTTGACGTACCGATGGTACGCGAACTACGGTGAGTTCACATACCATCGGTACGTCAACAAAAGGGGATGCCGTGCGCGTCAGCAGCTTCTACCCGGTTCTGGGCACCACCGACCTCGCCGCGTGCCGGGACTTCTACACCCGCTGGTTCGGCTTCGAGATCACCTTCGAGGCCGACTGGTACATCAGCCTGCGCAGGCCGGGTGACGACGGCGGGCCCGGCCACGAGCTGGCCCTGCTCGACCCGGCGCACCCGACGGTGCCGCCGGGCTACCGCGAGCCGGTACGTGGCCTGCTGCTCAACATCGAGGTCGCCGACGTCGACGCCGAATGGGAACGGCTGGTCGTGCGCGGCGGGCTGACCCCCGAACTCGCGATCCGCTCCGAGGACTTCGGTCAGCGGCACTTCATCGTCGCCGACCCCGCGGGTGTGCTGGTCGACGTGATCACCGAGATCCCGCCGAGCCCGGAGTTCGCCGCGCGGTTCGCGGACTGACGCACCGCGCGTCGGCCCCGAGGCCGAGGCCGAGCCGTCGACCCGGTGCGGCGGGTATCGATGCCGACAGCCGCCACGCTCCGGGTCCACGGATTGCCCGGCGCGGCGTTATGGTTCCGGTGTGAAGGCACTTCGTCGGTTCACCGTCCGCGCCCATCTTCCCGAGCGGCTCGCTGCGCTGGGGGAGCTGTCCACGAATCTGCGCTGGTCCTGGCACGGGCCGACGCAGGATCTGTTCGCCGAACTCGACCCGGGGCTGTGGCAGACCGTCGGCCACGACCCGGTGCGCATGCTGGGCGAGGTACCCGCGGCCCGGCTCGACGAGCTGGCCGCCGACGACGCCTACGTCGCGCGGGTCGAGGCCGCCGCCGCGGGCCTGCGCGACTACCTGACCCGGCCGCGCTGGTTCCAGGAGCAGACCGGCACCGCCGTCGCCGGGATCGCCTACTTCTCCATGGAGTTCGGCGTCACCGAGGTGCTGCCCAACTATTCGGGCGGCCTCGGCATCCTCGCGGGCGACCACCTCAAGGCGGCCTCGGATCTCGGGCTGCCGCTCATCGGCGTCGGGCTGCTCTACCGCTCGGGCTACTTCCGGCAGTCGCTGTCGGCCGATGGATGGCAGCGCGAGCACTACCCGTCGCTGGACCCGCAGGGCCTGCCGCTGCGGCTGCTGACCAGCGAGGGCTCCCCGGTCCTCGTCCACGTGGGCATGCCGGAGGGCCGGGTGCTGCGCGCGCGGGTGTGGATCGCCCAGGTCGGCCGCGTGCCGCTGCTGCTGCTCGACTCCGACATCGCCGAGAACGACCCGGAACTGCGCGCGGTCACCGACCGGCTCTACGGCGGCGACCAGGACCACCGCATCAAGCAGGAGATCCTGGCGGGTATCGGCGGGGTGCGGGCGGTGCGCGCCTACACCCGCGCCGAGGGCCTGCCCGACCCGGACGTCTTCCACATGAACGAGGGGCACGCCGGGTTCCTCGGCGTGGAACGCATCCGCGAATACGTCGCGCAGGGGCTCGATGTCGACACCGCCCTCGCCGCGGTGCGCGCGGGCACGGTGTTCACCACCCACACCCCGGTCCCCGCGGGCATCGACCGCTTCCCGATGCCGCTGGTGCGCCGCTACTTCGGCGGCGCGCACGGCGAGTCGGAATCCGCGCTGCTGCCGGGACTGCCGGTCGAGCGGATCCTGGCCTTCGGCCGCGAGGCCGACCCGGCGGTGTTCAACATGGCCCACATGGGCCTGCGGCTGGCCCAGCGCGCCAACGGCGTCTCGCGGCTGCACGGCGAGGTCAGCCGGGAGATGTTCGCCGGGCTGTGGCCCGGCTTCGACGCCGCCGAGGTGCCGATCGGCTCGGTGACCAACGGCGTGCACGCCCCCACCTGGGCCGCGCGCGAATGGCTCGACAAGGCCCGCGAACTCGTCGGGCCGGAACTGGTCGAGGAGGCGCGGGGCTGGGAGAAGCTCAGCGACGTCGACCTGGGGCAGCTGTGGTCGACCCGTAATGTCCTGCGCGCCACCCTGATCGAGGAGGTGCGTCGCCGGCTGCGGGTGTCCTGGCGGCAGCGCGGCGCCGCCGAGGCCGAGCTGGGCTGGGTGGACGAGGTCTTCGATCCCGGGGTGCTGACCGTCGGGTTCGCCCGCCGGGTGCCGACCTACAAGCGGCTGACCCTGATGCTGCGCGATCCGGAACGGCTGCGCGCGCTGCTGCTCGACCCCGAACGGCCGGTGCAGCTGGTCGTCGCGGGCAAGAGCCACCCCGCCGACGACGGCGGCAAGGCGCTCATCCAGCAGGTGGTGCGTTTCGCCGACGACCCCGCGGTCCGCCACCGCATCGTCTTCCTGCCCGACTACGACATGTCCATGGCCCGCTACCTGTACTGGGGTTGCGATGTGTGGCTGAACAACCCGCTGCGGCCGCTCGAGGCGTGCGGCACCTCCGGCATGAAGTCCGCGCTCAACGGCGGCCTCAACCTGTCCATCAAGGACGGCTGGTGGGACGAGATGTTCGACGGCGAGAACGGCTGGGCCATCCCGACCGCCGACGGCGTGCGCGACGAGCACCGCCGCGACGATCTCGAGGCGTCGGCGCTCTACGACCTCTTCGAGCGCACGGTCGCCCCGCGCTTCTACGACCGCGACGCGGCGGGCCTGCCGGTGCGCTGGGTGGAGATGGTGCGGCACACCCTGCAGACCACCAGCCCGAAGGTGCTGGCCTCGCGCATGGTCCGCGACTACGCCGAGCAGTACTACGGCCCGGCCGCCGCGGCCTTCGGCACCGTGTCCGTCCAGGACTACGCCGGGGCGAGGGCGGTCGCCGAGTACCGCCGCCGGGTCGAGGCGGCCTGGCCGTCGGTGAAGATCGTGCAGGTCGACAGCGCCGGCCTGCCCGACACCCCGGTGATCGGGGCGGAACTGGCGCTGACCGCGCGCATCGACCTGGGCGGGCTGCGCCCGGACGAGGTGGCGGTGCAGGCGATCCTGGGCCGGGTCTCCCCGGACGACGACCTGTCCGACGCCGAGACGGTGCCGATGGCCCACGTCGAGGGCGAGCCGGGCGCCGAGGTGTTCGAGGTGCGCACGCCGGTGCCGCTGTCGGGCGCGGTCGGGTACACGGTCCGGGTCCTGCCGCATCACCCGCTGCTGGCCTCGGACGCGGAGCTGGGCTTCGTGGCGGTGGCGGGCGCCTAGCCCCGCCCGCCGGGGACGGATGTCGGGTTCGGGGATTCAGTGAACTTTCGGCTACCGTTCCCTGGCATCCCCCGTTCTTTCCCCTCCCCGACTGGAGAGTCATGGCCAGCGACGTAGTCACCCGCGCCCGACAGCGCCTCGACACCTATTTCGGTGTCACCTCGACCGGGTCGACCTTCCGGCGCGAAGCCATGGCGGGCACCATCACCTTCCTGGCGATGTCCTACGTCCTGGCGGTGAACCCGTCGATCCTGGGCGACCAGGGTCCGCTGGGGGACAAGGGCATTCCGCAGCAGGCGGTGTTCACCGCGACGGCGGTGGCCGCGGTCTTCGGCACGCTGGTGATGGGCCTGTGGGCGCGGTATCCGATCGCGCTCGCGCCGGGCATGGGCCTCAACGCCTTCTTCGCGTTCACCGTCGTGCTCAGCATGGGCATCCCGTGGCAGGAGGCGCTGTCGGGGACGTTCCTGTCCGGGGTGATCTTCTTCGTGCTCGCCGTCACCAAGGTGCGCGAGAAGATCCTGAACGCGATCCCCATGCAGATGAAGCTGGCCGTGGGCGCGGGCATCGGCCTGTTCGTCGCCTTCCTCGGCCTGCGCAGCGCCGGGTTCGTGGTGGCCAGCGAGTCGACGCTGGTCAAGCTGGGCGACTTCACCCACGGCACCACCATGCTCGCGCTGTTCGGCCTGGTCGTGACCGTGGTCTTCCTCGTCCTCGGCTGGCACGGCGCGGTGCTCTACGGCATCGTGCTGACCACGCTGCTCGGCATCGTGACCGGCCTGGTCGACCTGCCCGACGGCATCGCCGAGATGCCGAAGGGCCTCGACCAGACCTTCGGCCAGGCGATCATCCATCTGCCCGACGCGTTCACCGGGCAGATGGTCGTCGTCGTGCTGACCATGCTGTTCGTCGACTTCTTCGACGCCTCGGGCACGCTGATCGGCGTCGCCAACCAGGCGGGCCTGCTCAACAAGGACGGCACCCTGCCGCGCGCCGCCCAGGCCATGGCCGCCGACTCGGTGGGCACCACCGCGGGCGCGATCATCGGCACCTCGACCACCACGGCCTATGTGGAGTCGACGGCGGGCGTGTCCGCGGGCGGCCGGACCGGGCTGACCGCGGTGACCACGGCGGGCTGGTTCGTCGTGGCGATGTTCTGCTATCCGATCTTCTCGGTCATCGCGGGCTCGAGCGAGGTGACCGCGCCCGCGCTCATCGTGGTCGGCGTGCTGATGTCGCGCGCGCTCGGCGAGATCGACTGGAGCCACCTCGAGTACTCGGTGCCCGCGTTCCTCACGATCGTGATGATGCCGCTGACCTACTCGATCGCCAACGGACTGGCGATGGGCATGATCTTCTACCCGGTGGTGATGGCCGCGCGCGGCCGGTTCCGCGAGGTCCATCCGGTGATGTGGATCCTCATGGCCCTGTTCCTCGGCTACTTCTTCTTCCTGGCCGAATAGTCCGGGGTGGCGAGTCCGGGGTGGCGCAGGTCACAGATTCCCCCGGACCGCGCTGAAATAGTGGGTACGGCGCCTCGGTTGGACGGAAGCGAGACAAACGGACCGAGGTCCGATTGTCGGACGCACTATCGATCGCAGGGATGAGGAAAACCCATGACCACGACCGAAGCTCGTACCGGTACCACGACCGCCGCCGCGCCCACCGCGGACCAGGCCACCGCCACCGACATCGGACTGCTCGTCCTGCGCGTCGGGTTCGGCGCGCTCATGGCGGTGCACGGCTCGCAGAAACTGTTCGGCTGGTTCGGCGGCGCGGGCTGGGACGCCACCACCTCCGGCTTCGAGGCCATGGGCTACAACCCGGGCAAGCTGTTCGGCACGCTGGCCGGCCTGACCGAGCTCGGCGGCGGCCTGCTGTTGCTGCTCGGGCTGTTCACCCCGCTGGCCGCGGCGCTGACCCTGGGCACCATGATCAACGCGATCAACGCCACCTGGGCCAACGGCTTCTCCGGCACCGCGTCCGGCCCCGGCTACGAGATGGCCCTGCTGTTCGCCATCGCCGCCGCCGGGCTGGCCTTCACCGGCGCGGGCCGGTTCTCCCTGGACGCGGGCCGGCCGTGGGAGCGCCGCGGCGTGGTCTGGGGCGCGGGCGCGGTCGCCGTCGCGGTGGCCGCCGCGGTGCTGACCCTCATCCTGAAGTGGGCGCTGTAGTCCGGTGACGACGGGCGGCGCGGTGGCCGGGTGCGGCCGCCGCGCCGCCCATTCGTCATCCGTTCGTCGCCTGGCGTCGGCCGGAGCGGGCGCCGTCGTCGGTCACAGCGATTACCCTCGTCGGCGGCGCGCACGCGCGCCGCTGACGAGGAGAGGAGAGTCGCGATGAAGGCGTACGACCTGGGATTCGGGGACTCGGCGGACAAGCTGGCCGAAACGCCCGGCGGTGAACCGATCACGCTCGACGCGCCGGTGCGCTCGGGCTGGCTCGGCAGCGACGGACCCGCGATCGATCCCGCCACCTGGCCGCGCGGGCCGGTCACCGGCCTGCCCATGATGCACGCGCTGACGCTGCGCCTGCCCGCCGACTACCGCCGCCGCGCCGGCTTCGTCGCGATCTCCTTCTTCCAGGGCGAGGGCCAGTTCGCCGACGCGACGGACCCCGTCGAGCCGGACAGCGCCTCCGACGACCCGGTCGCCCGCGACCTGGTCGCCACCCGGATCCACCCGCAGTCGCAGCTCCTGCACGACGAGATCGGCGGGGCCTTCGCGCTGATCTGGCTCACCGAGGACGAGTTCGAGGGCGGGCCGGTCGCCCCGCCCGCCGACGTCCGCGTCCCCGGCTCGCCCGCCGCGACCGACGGGGGCTGCAACGCCTGGGACCACGTGCACCCCGTCGTCGGCATCTGGCTCGCCGAACGCGTCGGCGACCCCAACGTCGGCCTGCCCCCGGTGGAGTACGAGTCCGGCGCCGCCTACCAGGATCCGCTCTCCGACGACGCGGGCTGGCACCCCTGGGCCGAGCCGCTCTTCGGCCGCTCCCACCTGGGCGGGACCGCCTTCCCGGTGCAGGCCCTGCCCGAGGGCCTGACGCCGTACTACCTCGAGATCGAGGAGATGAGCGGCCTGAACTTCGGCGGCGGGAACGCCCAGATCGACCTGGAGTCCGGCGTCTTCGACTGGTCCTGCGGGTAGACCGGGGGAGAATGGGAAGTACCGCAGAGGACTGACGGGAGAGGCGGAGTGATGACGCGCGGTTTGATCGTGGTCGACGTACAGAACGACTTCTGCGAGGGTGGCGCGCTCGCGGTCGCGGGCGGCGCGGCGGTGGCGGCGCGGATCAGCGCGTTCGTCGCGGCCGAGGGCTACGACGTGGTCGTGGCGACCCGCGACCACCACATCGATCCGGGCGCCCATTTCTCCGCCGAGCCCGATTTCGTCGACTCGTGGCCCCCGCACTGCCGGGTCGGCACCGTCGGCGCCGAGTTCCATCCGGAGTTCGAGACCGGTCCCGTGCAGGAGATCTTCTCCAAGGGCGAATACTCCGCCGCCTATTCGGGTTTCGAGGGCGCGGCCGCCGACGGCACCACGCTCGCCCAATGGCTACGCGACCGCGACGTGGACTCCGTCGACGTGGTCGGCATCGCGACCGACCACTGCGTGCGGGCCACCGCGCTCGACGCCCGCGCGGCGGGATTCCCGACCCGGGTCCTGCTCGACCTGACCGCGGGCGTCGCGCCCGCCTCGGTCGCCGCGGCGCTGGACGAGCTGCGCGCGGCAGGCGTCGAGCTCGTCGGGGCGGTCCCCGCCTGAACCGCGGTTCCGGCGGGACCACGCCGGGACTACCCTCGGCCTATGGACTATCGCTTTCCCGCGCCGGCCAGGGCCGAGCTGGCGCAGGCACTGGCGACCACCGACTCCTTGCGCGAGGCGGCGGACACGGTCTTCTGGGCCAACCCGGCCACCGACGACCTGCGCGGGGCCGGGGACCAGGTGTTCGCCGACCTGCCGCCCGCCTTCGCCCACCTGCTGGCCCTGACTACGCTGCGCGCCGAGGTCCTCGACGGCGGCTTCGGCCGCTACCTGCGCAGGCACCCCCGCGAACTGCCCTGGGCCACCCGCGGTCTGCGCGCGGCGGGCATGCCCGAACTGGCCGCCGCGGCGGTCATCGCCGGTTACGAGGTGCTCGGCGACGACGGCGCCGACCTGGACGGTTTCTTCGACGACGAGCGGGCGGTGCTGTCCGCGCCGGACCAGATCCGGCGCCCGTCGGGCTCGCGCTGCGACGACACCGACGAGCTGTACGACGTCAACGAACCGGAGGACTTCGAGGAGCGGGTGCTCGACTACGTCCGGGCCAATCTCGACCATTTCGTCCGGCACGGCTGATCGCGCGGACCTGTCGGCCCGGCGCAGTACTGTGGGCGGGTGCCCGAACTGCCGCCCGTCTCCGACCTGCTCGCCACCGCCGTGCACGCCCTCGGAGGCACGGAACGCACCGGCCAGACCGCCATGGCCACCGCGGTCGACCACGCCATCGACACCAAGGAGCACCTGGCCGTCCAGGCGGGCACCGGCACCGGCAAGTCGCTGGCCTATCTGGTCCCGAGCCTGCGGCACGCCGTGCGCACCGGCCGCACGGTCGTGGTGTCCACGGCGACCATCGCGCTGCAGCGCCAGCTCGTCGACCGTGACCTGCCCCGGCTGGCCGAGGCGCTGGCGAAGCCGCTCGGCCGCACCCCGCAGTTCGCGATCCTCAAGGGCCGCAACAACTACCTGTGCCTGAACAAGATCAACAGCGCCATCCCCGACGAGCCGGGCGAAGCCGAGCTGTTCGACGCGTTCGCCATCTCCCGGCTCGGCCGCGAGGTCCAGCGCCTCAACGAATGGGCCTCCGACACCGAGACCGGCGACCGCGACGAGGTCACCCCCGGCGTCACCGACCGCGCCTGGCGGCAGGTCTCGGTGTCCTCCCGCGAGTGCCTCGGCAAGACCCGCTGCCAGTTCGGGCAGGACTGCTTCGCGGAGAAGGCCCGCACCGAATCCGCCCAGGCCGACGTGGTGGTGACCAACCACGCGCTGCTGGCGATCGACGCGATCAGCGGCATCCAGGTGCTGCCCGAGCACGACGTGGTCGTCGTCGACGAGGCGCACGAACTGGTCGACCGGGTGACCGGCGTCGCCACCGCCGAACTCGGCGCCACGGCGGTCAGCGCGGCGGCCCGCCGCTGCGCCAAACTCATCGACGAGCGCGAGGTCGACCGCCTCGAAGCCGCCGCCGAGGGCCTGCACCAGGCCCTGGAGGAGATGCCCGCCGCGCGCTGGGATCAGCTGCCCTCGGGCATGGCGCCGGTCCTCGCGCTCATCCGCGACGCCGCCTGGAACGCGCGCACCGCGCTCGCCCCGCAGGGCAAGGCCGATACCCAGGGCGACCCGGAGAACGCCGCGGCCCGCACCATGGCCCTCGCCGCCATCGACGAGGTGCACGACGCCGCCGTGCGGGTACTGACCACCTTCGAGGAGTCCGATCCCGCCGCCCGCCGCGACGTCGTGTGGCTCTCGGCCGACGAGGTGCGCGGGGTCGCCCGCCGCACGTTGCGCATGGCGCCGCTGTCGGTCGGCGGGCTGCTGCGCAGCAGGCTGTTCGGCACGGCGACGGTCATCCTGACCTCGGCCACCCTGCAGATCGGCGGCTCCTTCGACGGGCTCGCCGTCACCTGGGGCCTGCCCGCCCAGGCGGCGGGCAGGGTCGACCCGGCGCTGGCCAACGGCGGTGCGGCGCCGTCGGACACGGAGACGGTCCGGTGGAGCTCGCTCGACGTGGGTTCCCCGTTCGATCACGCGCGGTCGGGCATCCTCTACGTCGCCAAGCACCTGCCGCCGCCCGGCCGCGACGGGCTGGCCCCGGCCTACCTGGACGAGATAGAGCAGCTCATCAAGGCCGCGGGCGGCCGCACCCTCGGGCTGTTCTCCTCGATGCGCGCGGCCAAGGCGGCCACCGAGGCCCTGCGCGACCGGCTCGACACCCCCGTGCTCTGCCAGGGCGACGACGCGATGGGCGCGCTGGTGCGCCGCTTCGCCGAGGACGAGGCGACCTCGCTGTTCGGCACGCTGACCCTGTGGCAGGGCGTCGACGTGCCCGGCCGGTCGCTGAGCCTGGTCATCCTGGACCGCATCCCCTTCCCGCGTCCGGACGACCCGCTGCTGACCGCGCGTCAGCGCGCGGTGGAGTCCCGGGGCGGCAACGGGTTCATGACCGTGGCCGCCAACCACGCCGCCCTGCTGCTCGCCCAGGGCACCGGCCGGCTCCTGCGCAGCGTCGACGACCGCGGCGTGATCGCGGTGCTCGACTCGCGGCTGGCCACCGCCCGCTACGGCGGCTACCTGCGGGCGACCCTGCCCCCGTACTGGGAGACCGCCGACCCCGAGATCGTGGCGAAGGCGTTACGCCGGTTGACCGACGCCTGAATTACATACCGAGGGAAAGGTTTTCGTGAGACCGTGAGGGGATGATCGAACCCTCCGGGGGCGGCACCCTCACGGAATACATCATCAGCGCCCGGTCACTGGCCGAGTACCGGGCGATCTTCGAACTGGGCGAGCGGGATCTGGCGGGGCGGCGGGTCCTCGACTGCCCCGGCGGCGCATCGAGTTTCACCGCCGAAGCCAGCGCGGCCGGCGCGCGGGTCACCGCCGCGGACCCGATCTACGCGCTACCGCCCGCCGAACTGGCGGCCCGCGCGCTCCCCGAAACCGACCGCGGCAACAGCTGGGCATACGCGCACGCGGGCCGCTACCGCTGGGACTGGTACGGCTCCCGGGCCCGGCACGCGCGGATCCGCCGCACCGCCGCAGGCCGCTTCGCCGCCGACGTCACCGGCAACCCGCACCGCTACGTCGCGGCCGCGCTGCCCGCGCTGCCGTTCCCGGACAACGACTTCGACCTCGTGCTGAGCTCGCACCTGCTGTTCAGCTACGCCGACCGGCTCGACGCCGACTTCCACCTCGCCGCGCTCACCGAACTGGCGCGGGTCTCGGCGCGGGAGGTCCGGGTGTATCCGCTGCTCGACTACACCGGCGCGGCGCTGGACGAGCTGGTCGACGGGCTGCGCGCGCGCCTGCGGGACACCGGGATCCGGTCTTCGCTGCGCCGCACCGGTTACGAATTCCACCACGGGGCGCACACGATGCTGATCCTGCATACCGCGAGCTAGGACACGGCCTGCCGACACGCCGGGAGTTCGTGAATCGACACAGGATCGGAGTAGGTTCTTCGTCGTGCTCACGATCCGAGACCGCCGATAGCGATCAGCTGTGGACAGGTCGAAGTCAACTCTCGCTCTTCTGTTCCTCCTCGCTGTCACGGCGGTCACGCTGTTGTTCGTCACGGTCGATCCGTGGCTGAACACGGTGGGCATCCTGGTCGGCGGCCTCGACGCGCACATCTACCGTGACGGCGCGTTCCGGCTCCTGCACGACCAGTCGCTCTACGACGAGCCCACCTTCCTCGGCCTGCTCTACACCTACACGCCGTTCTCGGCCGTGGCCTTCCTGCCGACCCAGCTGATCCCGTGGCGCCTGCTCACCCCGGTGTGGATGGGCCTGAACGTGGCCGCGCTGTTCGGGGTGGTCCTGCTGAGCTGGCGGCTGCTCGGCTACCGGCTGTCGGCCTCCGTGGTGGGGAGCGCCGCGCTGCTGACGCTGTCGTGCGCGTTCCTCGAACCCGTCCGCACCACACTGTATTTCGGGCAGATCAACATCATGCTGATGCTGCTCGTGCTGTGGGACTTCTCCCGCGCCGAGCGCAGCAGGCTGCGCGGGATCGGGGTCGGGATCGCCGCGGGTATCAAGCTCGTGCCCCTGTACTTCGTGCTCGAGTACGCCGCGCTGCGGCAATGGCGGGCCATGGCGACCGCGGCGGGCACCTTCGTGCTCACCGTCGTCGGCACCGCGCTGATCCTGCCCGCCGACTCGCGCCGGTACTGGACCTCGATCTTCTTCCAGTCCGGGCGCATCGCACCGGACGAGCACCCGTCCAACCAGTCGCTGCGCGGCACCATCGCGCACCTGGCGGGCGGGCCCGCGCCGATGTGGCTGTGGGTGCTGGTCGCCGGGCTCGTCCTGGCCGCCGGCCTGTGGCTGTCGGTGGCGCTGTACCGGCGCGGGGAGAAGCTGCTCGCGATCGTGCTGGCGGGCCTCACCGCCTGCGCGATCTCGCCGTTCTCCTGGGGACATCACTGGGTGTGGTTCATCCCGCTGCTGGTCTACCTGGTGCACCGGGCGCAGCGCAGCGCGTGGTGGTGGGCGGCCGCCGCCGGCCTCTACCTGGCCATCGCGGCCTGGCCCTACCAGTACACGCCCACCTGGATCAGCGTCGGCACCTTCCTGCTGCCGCCGTACTGGCCCGGCGCCCAGCTCCTGATGAACGCCTACATCCTGACCTACCTCGTGGTCCTGGCCGCCCTCGGCGCGCTGGTGTGGCGAGGGCGGCCACGCCCCGGCACCGAGGCGGCCGGGTCCGCGACCCAGGCCGCCGAGCCGGACGCCGTCGCCGGCAGTCCGGTGCTGGCCGCCGAGCCG
>NZ_BAGK01000054.1 GCF_000308795.1 Nocardia thailandica NBRC 100428
CAACCCTGAAGGGTCCGGGAACGGGCCGGGACGGGTTGTGGCTCTCTGTGGATAGTTTCATAGAGTTACGGCGGTTATAGCGGTGGGGAAACGCCCGGTCCCATTCCGAACCCGGAAGCTAAGGCCACCTGCGCCGATGGTACTGCACTCGACAGGGTGTGGGAGAGTAGGACACCGCCGGAACA